>CAZTHE010000028.1:20593-42214 GCA_964613495.1 uncultured Acidobacteriota bacterium
GGTTTCGTCGCCGGGAACTTCAGCGCGTACTGGCTGGGACTCGCCATCATGGCGCTCATGGCCATCGCCTACAGCGTCAGCACCCTGGGATTGGGCACGCTCATGCTGGCGCCGGCCGTTTTCGCCTTCGGGCTGGTGGCTTTCGGCTTCCTGGGGATGGGACCGGTCACCATCGCGGTGGATTCTTACGGGCCCGTTACCGACAACGCGCAATCCGTGTTCGAACTCTCCCTGATCGAGCAGATCCCTGGAATCGAGCAGGAAATCAGGAAAGAGCATGGCGTCGACGTCAAGTTCGAGAAAGCCAAGGAACTGCTGGAAGAGAACGACGGCGCTGGAAACACCTTCAAGGCGACGGCAAAGCCCGTGCTGATCGGCACGGCCGTGGTCGGTGCCACGACCATGATCTTTTCGATCATCGTGCTGCTGACCGAAGGGCTGCGCGCGAACCTGGACAAGCTGTCGCTGCTGCACCCGCCCTTTTTGCTGGGGCTGATCGCCGGCGGCGCGGTGATCTACTGGTTCACCGGAGCTTCCACTCAGGCGGTCAGCACGGGCGCTTACCGCGCGGTCGAATTCATCAGGGCCAATATCAAACTCGAGGGAGTGGAAAAGGCGTCGGTCTCCGACAGCAAGAAGGTCGTCGAGATCTGCACCCGCTACGCGCAGAAGGGGATGTTCAACATCTTCCTGACGGTTTTCTTTGCGACCCTGGCGTTCGCTTTCGTCGAGCCGTTCTTCTTTATCGGCTACCTGATCTCGATCGCCCTCTTCGGGCTGTTCCAGGCCATCTTCATGGCGAATGCCGGGGCCGCCTGGGATAACGCGAAGAAGATCGTCGAGGTGGAGTTGAAGGAAAAGGGGACGCCGCTGCATGCGGCCACCGTCGTGGGAGATACCGTCGGCGATCCCTTCAAGGATACCTCGTCGGTGGCGATGAATCCCGTCATCAAGTTCACGACGCTGTTCGGGCTGCTCGCGGTGGAGCTGGCCGTGAGCATGTCGCACACCGCGTCCGGAAGCACCAAAGTCATCGCGGCCGTGTGCTTTGTCGTCTCGGTCATCTTCGTGATCCGCTCGTTCTACGGCATGCGCATCAAGTCGGATGCGGCCTAAAGCGTTGGAAGATGCGAGATTGTCGATGCGAGATGCGAGATCGAGGATATCCGGGAGTCGTTTGATGTAGTTCGCGCGCGCGGTTAACGAACGCGGGTTATTCGGATTTTGGCTTCGAGATTGTATATGGGAGATCGGGGCGTGCGGCCCTCCGTACGCCCCAATCTCGCATCTCGCATCGACAATCTCGCATTACTGAGTGTACTGCACCACTTTCTGCTTGAAATTCTCCAGGCTGAGCCGGCCGGCTTTGTAGTCGGCGATCCAGGATTTCTGCGCCGAGACGATGTCGTAACGCTGCTTCCGGCGTCCGCCGCCGTCGTCGAGGCTCTCCGAGGCGAGGATCAGGTTGACGTATTCGCCGGGCTTGACCTGTGTGAGCGAATCGCCGTAATTTGCCAGTGCCTCGATCAGGTGCCCCCGGATCTCCTTAAGGCTCTCCAGAAATTTTTCCTGGTTCGCCGCGGCATCAGCCCGGCTCTTTTTCAGGGCCTCCCGGTATCCCTCGACGTTCTTCCGGATCGCCTCCCGGTCTATCTGGGGAGAAGCGGGAGGAGCGGGCTGGGCGGGTAGAGCCGGCGGGGCGGGCGGCGCCGGCTGTGCCGGGAGCGCCACTTTCCCATTTCCAATCCCGCCGCCGATCCCCGAACCCACTCCCGATCCCAGCCCGGAACCCCCGGCTTTTTGGGCGATTTCGGCCGCCTGCTTCTGGATCTCGGCCGCCTGTTGTTGCGCTGCCAGCGCGATGAGGCGTGTCTGTTCTTCCAGTTTGCGCAGATCGAGGTTGAGATCCAACTGCTGCGCATTCAGAACAAGTCCGGGGGAGCGGCCCGCAGAGGCCGGGATCACGAACACCGCCCCCTGGCCGACCAGGTAATAGGCGTTGATGTTCGAGGTATTGATACGCCAGATGTCTCTATTGTGGGTTTCCGCGGCGTGAGAGATGGTCGTGCCGAGAATGCCCTTCATGATCTCGATTTCGGTCTCGGCCTTTTTGGCGTCGAAGGAATCCCTGGATCCCTGGGCCCAGGCCAACATGCCGAGGCAAAGCACGGCCATAACAGCAAAAAAATGTCTTTTCATGACGATTCTCCGGTTTTAGTTACGTTTGAGTTCCGCGACCTGTAAGAGAGTGCCCAAAATGGCGTCGGTCTGCCGCGATTCCAGGGCGTGTTTCGTCTCGATCCCGTCGAAACGGAGGTTGATCAGGCTGAGGTCCTGCGCCCGCTGCTGCGTGACCGTGCGGTAGACGTCGACGGCCATCCGCCGCGCATCCTCGCGCGCCCGTCCCTCGGCCTGCTGCAAGCGCCCGGCCATCCGGGAATCCAGCCGCTCCTGCGCCGCGGCGAGTTCCGCTTTCTGCCGCTCCGTCAGATCGGAGCCGGACCGCGCGATTTCGGCGCGCAGCTGCACGAGCAGCGCCTCTCCGTCCCTGCGGTTCTGCTCCGCGGCGGCCTTGAGGATTTCTTCCCGGAGGGCCGCGGCGTCGACTCCGCCGCGCGCGAAACCGGCGATCCCCGCGAGGCCGCCCAGCAGGAAAAGCCCGGCCACCAGGGCGGTCGCCGCCTGCCAGGCCGGTTTCATCATGCGGAAGAGCTGCCACGGATTCAGGCGCCGCTCCTCCGGATACACGAAGAAGTGGCGGGGGACCGGCTCATCGGCCGCCGCCGGCAGCCGATGCAGGACCTCTGCATATCGGTCCAGTTCCGACCTGCAGCCGGGGCAAGCCGCGAGGTGCGTCTCCAGCGTACGCGATTCTTCCGCCGCCAGGTCTCCCAGAAGGTACTGCGCGATCCTTCCCCGATATTCACCGCATCCCGGTCCCATGATTCCTCCTCCCCGCGCGTCAATCCCCGGCGACCAGCCGGTCCTTGAGCAGTTCCAGCCCCGTATAGAGCCGGGACTTGATCGTGCTCAGCGGCGTTTCAAGGATTGCCGCGATTTCCTCGAATGTCCTGTCCTGAAAAAATTTCAATTCGACGACGGCCCGCTGGTCCGCCGGCAGGGCGGAAAGGGCGCGCCGCACCCTCTGACGTTCTTCGAACCGGAGCAGTTCGGCGTCCTGGGGTTCCGGCACCGCCAGTTGCGCGACGGGCAATGCCGCGGCTCTTTCGTCTTCGAGCGATATATGGATGCCCGGGGGGCGCCGCCGGATCCGCGAGATGCAGTGGTTTGCCGCGATCCGGTAAAGCCACGTGGAGAATCTCGCGTCCTGCCGGAACGCGCGGATGTTTCTGTAGGCCGACAGGAAGATGTCCTGCGCCGCCTCGGCCGCTTCTTCCCGGTCCCCGAGCATGCGCAGCGCCAGGTTGAAGACCGCCTTTTCCCATTTCAGGACCAGGCGGTTGAAAGCCTGCGGGTCGCCTTGCCGGCTGGCGGCGATCCAGGCGCTTTCCTGAGCCTGTTCCGTGGATGCTGCGGCGTTTCCCGTCCTGCCGATTGCGGCGCTCACGTATTCGCTCATCGCTTACATTGGACGCCGGGAGCCGGGAAAAAGTCGGAAAATTGATGCGGGATTGTCGATTCGGGATTCGAGATCGGTCCGGATGCGGAATTCAGCGGAGTCCCCACGATCCGCAAACAGTTTGCCAACCCGGGGACCCGCCGTTTCCCGATCTCGCATCTCGCGTCGACAATCTCGCATCCTGACTTGGCGGTCAGCCTTCCGCGCTGGTCAGGACCAGCCTTCCGTGCTTCACGCCCTTGAGGCTGAGCAGGTGATCGGCGAATTGCTTCGCCTCCGTTCCGCGCCCCCTGAGGATGATGACTTCGAGGCAGTTGTGATGGTCGAGGTGAACATGGGTGGTGGCCAGCACCTGGCCCTGGTAGTCGTGCTGCGCTTCGATCAGCTGCTCGGATAGCTTCGGCTGATGGTGGTCGTAAACCAGCGTAAGTGTCGCCACGACCACCTGGTTGGTGACGACGTCCTCCTCCACGAAGTGGTTCCGCAGGAGGTCCCGGATGGCTTCGGACCGGCTGCCGTAGCCCTTCTGTTCGATCATCCGGTCAAAGCGCTCCAGAAGATCCTTTTCCAGCGAAATTCCCGTGCGTATCAACGATGACATGCGCGTCCCTCTCCAGTGGCTCCTGATTGTGAATCCTATTTTACACGAGCCGGCCGCCTTTTCGTCCCGGTGTTTCCAGGATATCGCTCTGTATTACGAATATGCATTTGGTGTTACGACTAGCCGGGATCTCTGCAGCCGGCCGAACGGGTGCCCGGTTCGCGGGCCGACCACCCGCCGGGGCTCGCACTCGTGCCGCGTCCTCGAGAGCCCGCGTGTGTCCCGCGCCGGCGGGTGTTTTGTTTATAGACGCCTTAAAAGCGTGATGATAGTATTTTAAGCGGAATATCCGGTGCGCGGCTGCGGCCGGACACCGGATATGCCGGGCAAGGTGTATGTCCGGAAATTTTTGCCGGAGATGGTTCAGCCTCGTGGCCAAAGCCCCCCAACAGTTTTACTGAAACCAAAAGCGGGAAATGGCGTCTAATCGGGTGAAAACAGCGCGGAGCGAATCGGACGGAAACCGCGTATTGAAAACGCGGGAACTACCGATAAGAGTTAAGGAAATCCCCTCAAGTCTATTCGGCTTAAGACCCTGATGGCGGGAAGCAGAACGACAGAATGCGGATAAAGATTGAGTTCTTTTCTGAAAAAAAGACCCAGCCCTCTCTCTTTAATTACATAAAGGAAGAACCGGAAAAGAGTATCTGGGAGGAGACCGACTGGAGTTTTCTCCGCCACCCGATCCGCGCCTTCAAAGAGGCGTGGAAAGCCCCCCGCACCCGGCCTTCGCTTTTTCACTATACGGATCGGGAACCGAAGACTCCGTTCAGCTGGAAGGAGTTCGCGAAAGACCTGGTAACGGGTTTCCGGAATCCGTTGTTCATCCCGTCGGTCTTTTCGAGCCCGGAAGGGTGGGCCCTCGAGACCGCGCAGGAGCGAACCAGGCGCATGGAATCGGGAATCGTGTCCGTTTTCATCCACGCCCTCATCATCGGCGCACTCATTTTCGTCGTCCAGGATAGGGAAGAATTCGTCGAGGCGAAAGAAAACATCGTCTTCGTAAATCCCCCCGTATACCTTCCGTTCGAAGGCGACGGGAGGGAAGGCGGTGGTGGCGGAGGCGGCGGAAAGAATCAGCCTCTCCCGCCGGCGACGGGCCGTATGCCGGAACAGGTGCGCGCTTCCCAGATGGTCCCCCCCGACCCGGACAGCCCGGTACCGCTGATGCCGGTCGACGATCTCATGGCCGACATGCAGACGGTCGAGATGCCGATCGACATCCCTCAGGATATGTCGCTCCCCATCGGCGAAATCTCGGCTCCTCCCAATTATTCGGCATCGTCCGGTCCGGGCAGCGGCGGAGGCATCGGCACCGGCAGGGGAACCGGCGTCGGCCCGGGGACGGGCTCCGGCGTCGGTCCGGGCAGCGGCGGAGGAATGGGCGGCGGCTCCGGGGGCGGCATCGGCAGCGGCGTCGGACCGTATGTGCCGGGAGGTTCCGTCAAACCGCCCGTCGTGCTCTTCGAAGCGAAGCCTTACTATACCGAAGAAGCCCGGAAGGCGCGCACCGAAGGGATCGTTCTGCTTCAGCTGGTCGTCCGGAAGGATGGATCGGCGGACAGTTTCAAGGTCATCCGGGGACTGGGCTACGGACTGGACGAATCGGCCATCAGCACGATCGCCAACAAGTGGCGCTTCAAGCCCGGTACGCATAACGGGGTTCCTGCCGACGTGCAGATACTCATCGAGGTCTCTTTCCGGCTCTATTGAGATTGGGGCCGGGACGAGAATCCCGGGATCCAGGAGCATCCTTTCATGTCAATGAACGTTGGGAAAAGACGGGGCTACCAGGCGGATATCAATATCACCCCGTACATCGATATCCTGCTCGTGCTTCTGATCATCTTTATGGTCGTGACTCCCCTGAAGAGATTCGAGCACCCGGTCCGGGTCCCGCAGCCCGCTCCGGCGACGCAGCCGAAAGAGGTCAAGCCCGATTCCGTGATCGTCGACATGGGACTGGACCGCAGCCTCAGACTGAACGACCAGCCGATCACGCTCGGCGAACTGGAAAAGACGCTGACGGAGGTTTTCCGCCGGCGTGCGGTCAAGAACCTGTTCATCCGCGGCGACGGCGCCCTGTCCTACGGCGACGTCTTCGTCCTGCTGGACGTCGCCCGGCGTTCCGGGGCGAGCGACATCGCGCTGCTGGAGCAGAAGAAGAGGGAATAGGCCGGGCAACCCGCCCGAAACGGCCGCGGAACCGCGCGTCTCTTCCCCGGCCGCTGGCTGCGTGCCCCGGCCAGGCCGCCGTGCCCGGGAACGGATTTTTTCGCGGCGCCCGCACGATTCCAGAGTAAAATACTTCCCCATGAAATTGCCGTTTACCCAAAACTCGCCCATCATCTTCATCACGGTCGGGCTCATTCTGGTTTCGACGGCAATCCTGAGTTTCGTCAGCTATTACTATACCGTCGGCCGCGAAAACCTCGTGGAAGCGTCGCTCGAGCAGAGCAATATCAAGCTCGCGGCCCACTACGTCGACCGGATCGAAAAGGAGATCATCGACAACGACCTGCTGCTGTCCCGCATGGTGGACGTGGACGATCCGGCGAAGTGGCCGGAGATGGCCGACTCCGTCCGCAACGCCGATCTCAACGTGGACCAGGTCTATTTTCTCCGTCCCGGGAACGACTATCCGCTGTATCCGCCCTACTCGCACGAGATCCGCAACGAATGGGGGGCCTTCCGCGCCAGCTTCCGGGTGAAGGACCTGGACCTGGACCGGCGCGAGCTGAACCAGCCGCACCACCTGCACATGGAACGGGCCAACAAATACTTTTTCGCGACGTACATCCTGAAGGAAACCCGCAACGGCACGCCCATTCTGGTCTGCTACCAGATGAATGTGGACAGGATGATCGTACTCGTGGACCGGCTGCTGCGCGACCTGCAGGACCGTTTCTACGTCAGCATCGTGGATTTCGAAAACAACGGCGTTTACGGCCAGCCGATCTCCAGGTCGTCGAAGTACTACCAGGAGAAGATCTTCCCCAGCACGCTGTACAAGTGGATCCTGCAGATGGTGCCGCGCAACTACACGGAACTCGAGCAGGACGTGCGGAACCAGCGGCGCATGAACCTGTTCCTCATCGTGTTGAGCATGTCGCTGACAGGGGTCAGCCTGGCGATCATCTACATCGGCTGGCGGCACGACCGGCAGCTGCGGCAGCTGAAGGAAACCTTCATCAGCAATGTCAGCCACGAGCTGAAGACGCCTCTTTCGCTGATCCGCATGTTCAGCGAAATCCTGGTCCTCGGCCGGGTCAAGGACGAATCGAAGAAGCTCGAATACTACCGGATTATCCACAACGAAAGCGACCGCATGTCCCGGCTGATCGCCAACCTGCTGGATTTCGCCAATCTCGTCCGCGGCGTCGAGCACAAGCACTTCGAGAAGACGAACATCGCCCAGCTGGTGTCCAAGGCGCTGGAAGCCTACCGGCACGAAATCGGGAAAGAAGGCTTCGAGCTGCATGTGGAGTCGGACCCCGGGATTCCCGACGGGTACGCCGATCCCAACGCCATCACCATGGCGTTCCTGAACCTGTTGGACAATTCCATGAAATACTCGAAGGACCGGAAGCGGATCGACGTGAAGGTCCGGAAGAGCAACGGCTGCATCGACCTTTCGGTGACCGACCAGGGAGTGGGGATCCCGGCGGCGGAGCAGGCGAAAATTTTCGACAATTTCTACCGGGGCAACGATCCCTCGGTCCGCCGGGTCCGCGGCAGCGGCATCGGGCTCTCGATAACAAAAAACGTCGCCGCGATGCACGGCGGCGAGGTGCTCGTCAACAGCGCCCCGGGCGAGGGGAGCACCTTCACCCTGCGGATCCCCATCCGCGAAACGCTTGAATCTGAAATCTGAAATCTGAAATCTGGAATCTGGAATCTGGAATCAATTCTTCCATGCCCAAAATTCTTGTGATCGAAGACGAAAACGAAATGGCCCGCGGCCTCAAGGACATCCTCGAGTTCGACGGTTACGAGGTAGCGACGGCGGCGACGGGACGCGAGGGAGTCCAGGCGGCGAACCGCGCCCGTCCGGATTGCATCATCCTGGATTTGATGCTTCCCGACATCAACGGGTACGAGGTGTGCGAGCAGATCCGGCAAAAACTCAAGGTGCCGATTCTCATGCTGACCGCCAAGTCGCAGGACCACGACAAGATACGGGGATTCAAGGCGGGTGCGGACGATTATCTGACGAAGCCATTCAGTGTCGGGGAATTGTCGGCCCGGATCATGGCTCTCCTCCGCCGCCACGGCCAGTACGCCCAGGACCTGGAGACGGTCCGCGTGGGATCGAATGTCGTCGACGTAAGGCATTTCACCGTGCAGCGCGGAAGGAAGACCTATTCGCTGTCCCACTACGAAGTGGAGCTGTTCAAGCTGCTGTACGCGCACGCGGGCCAGCCCGTCACGCGGGACGAGATTCTCGACAAGGTGTGGGGGACGGACAATTTCCCGACCAACCGCACGGTGGACAACTTCATCGTGAAGCTGCGCAAGAAGCTGGAGGACGACTACCGGAACCCGAGGCACATCCTGACGATTTACGGCGTGGGGTATAAACTCAGTCCATGACATTTCTCACCTCTCTACTCCAAACCCTGGCGTTCCGCGGGAGCGCCCTGAGAACCCTGGCCGAGCGGCGGGCGGTCGGCGCGGGAGTGGCCTTCTTCGCCATAGGATTTCTGTTTTACGCCCTGGTCCGGGGAGCCGTGTATGCGTCGCTGCCCGAGTTGATCTCCAGGCAGGGGGGCTGGATCGGCTATGCCACGGGCTTTCAGCTGGTCCAGGCCCTGCTGTTCCTGCTGCTGATCTACATCCCCGCCGTGGCGGCCATGAGCAACGCGATCTCCGGCGACGGGATCGGATTTTCGGTCTCCAGGCAGGAATACCGCGCCCAGGTCTCCGGACTCCTGCCGCTCTGGGGCGCGCTGTCGCTGATCGCGGCGCCCGTGCAATGGCTGGCGCCCCATTTCCTGATCTCCGGCGCGGTGGAAATTTCCATCGGCATGCTGGTGCGCCTCGCGCTGGTCGCCGCGTACACGCTCTGGGGGATCAAGCAGCTGAACTACCTGACGTGGATACAGTCGCTGGGGGTGTTTGCCCTGTCTTTCGTCACGTTCCCCGTCTATTTCGTGCTGATCCGGTTTCTCTCCGCGCTGCCGTTCTTCTTCCTGACCCTGCTCGCGTACTTCGGCTACCAGTGGGCCCGCGGTTTTTTTGCCGGGCATGCCGGAGACCGGGATTTTCGGCGGCACCTGCACGGGCTCACCGTGAATCCGCAGGACGCGGACGCGCATTACCAGTTGGGCCTGATCCATTTCAAGCGCCGGAACCTGGATGCGGCGCGCCGGTATTTCGAAAGCGCCCTGAAGATCGATCCGGAAGACGCGGACTATCACTATTATCTCGGCCGCACGCACGAACAGGAAGGGGACTGGGCGCCGGCGCTGGACCACTACTCGGAAGTCTACCGCATCGATCCGGAATACGGCCTCGGCGATATCTTCCGGGAAGTCGGGAAGGGCTATCTCCATACTGGAAACGTGGAAAAGGCCATGGAGTTTTTGAACTATTTCCTCTCCCGGCGGGGATCGGACCCCGAGGGACGCTACTGGCTGGCCGTGGCGCTTCAGAAATCGGGCGACCCGGCGCAGATGCGGGCCCAGTTGAGCCGGATCCTCGAGCAGGCCCGTGCGAACCCGAGGTTCTTCCGCAAGGAGCACCGCGAATGGATCTACCGCGCCAGAAACATGATGCGCGATTCCAGATTCGCGATCCGGGATTAGTCTTCCGTTTCGCATCCCGGATCTCGCATCTTCGCTCGGTCATCTCGCATCGGTTGCCCGGCATCCCGCATCGGTGATCTCGCATCGACAATCTCGCATCTCGCATCATTTTGTGTTAGTTTTTGCCCATGAGTGGATATACGGAAGAGCACGCGCGGTCGGGGATCGAGACGCCCTTGCCGGCCATCGAGTGCTGGGAGAACCAGTACCCCGGGTACGACATCGAAATCGTAATTCCCGAATACACGGCGATCTGTCCCAAGACGGGACTGCCGGATTTCGGGACGGTCTATGTCCGCTACGTCCCGGACCGGTGGTGCCTGGAACTGAAGTCGCTGAAGGAATATGTCAACGCGTACCGCAACCTCGGCATCTTCTACGAAAACGCAGTGAATCGCATCCTTAAGGACCTGGTCGCCGCCTGCCAGCCTGTTTCCATGCAGGTGCGCGGAGAATTCACCCCCCGGGGCGGCATTCAAAGCCGGGTCGAAGCGCGCTACGTGCGCCCATAACGCATGAAGTCGATAGAGATCCGCAGAAGAGTCCGCTGGGCCGACGTGGACGCATCCGGGAGGATCTATTTCGCCAGGATATTCGACTACGCTGCGGAAGGCGAATGGGAGTTGCTGCACGGCAACGGCATCTCCAGGAAGGAGCTTGGGAAAGAATACGATTTTCCCCGCATCCACGCCGACTGCCATTTCAAGAAGGCGCTGGGACTGGGCGATGGCTTCACGCTCCGCTTCTGGGCGCACAGGCTCGGCCGGACATCCATTCAGTACAAATTCGAGGTCCGTCTGGACGCGGATCCGCAGGAATCCGCCGCCGCGGGCGGCTTCACGGTCGTGGTCACGCACGGCGGACGGCCGTGCGCCATCCCGCCCGAGATCCGCGCGGCATATGCCGATTGATGGATTCCAGATTCCAGATTCCAGATGTCCGATTCCAAAATCAGGATTGGGGCCGATGTGCTGTTTCCTTCAGATAGCCGATGAAGCCGGATAGTTGGCGGCCAATGGATTCTGTCTGCGAAACCAGGGCCGCAAATTCCGCTTGGGATACATATTTCTGATCCAATGTCACGCAGAGTTGGGCTCGCACCTCGGCGGCAGAGGCGCGGGCGGAGTACAGGTAGCGACAAAAGCTTGAATTGCTTTGACTTTCAGCTCCTTCCGCGATATTGCTGACTATGCTGACAGCCGCGCGTCTCATTGGATCGCTCAAATGATAATCCCTGCTCAACAAGGGGTTTTTCGATAGCTCGTAGATGCTTTTTGCAAGCAGCCGTGCCGCTTTCCAAATTTCCATGTCTTCAAATCGTTTTAATTTCCCCATGGCCTTCTAATTACGGTGCAGAAAATTGAGCCAAAGTTTTTTTCCAAAATCTGGAATCTGGAATCTGAAATCTGAAATCTGAGATCTCGATTTGACCTGGGGCGTCCGTCAGCATAATCTGCCTCTATGGACGACCATAGACCCGCGAACCGGCTGATCCATGAAACAAGCCCGTATCTGCAGCAGCACGCGCACAACCCGGTGGACTGGTATCCCTGGTGCGACGAGGCGCTGCAGCTGGCAAAAAAGGACGACCTCCCGATCCTGCTGAGCATCGGGTATTCGGCCTGCCACTGGTGCCACGTCATGGCGCACGAGTCTTTCGAGAACGAGGAAATCGCCGCGCTGATGAACCGGCACTTCGTCTGCATCAAGGTAGACCGCGAGGAGCGGCCCGACCTGGATGCGATCTACATGACGGCGGTTCAGATGCTGACCGGAAGCGGCGGCTGGCCGTTGACCGTGTTTCTCACCCCTGACCAGGTCCCCTTTTACGGAGGCACCTATTTCCCTCCCGAAGACCGCCACGGCGTGCCCGGCTTCAGGCGCGTGCTCCTCGGCGTCGCGCAGGCCTACCGGGAGCGCAGAGAGGGGTTTCTCGCCAACGTCCATTCGCTGGCTTCGGACCTGCAAAACTCGAACGCCCTTCCCGGGACGCCGGGCAGGCCCGATGGGTCGCTGCTGGAGGCGGCCGCATCCGCCATGATCCGGAACTACGATCCGCGCAACGGCGGCTTCGGTTCGGCGCCCAAATTCCCCCCGTCGATGGCGCTGACGTTTCTCCTGCGGATGTTTCTGCGCACGGGCGACGGCAAATACCTCGAAATCGTGGAGAACACGCTGACGAGGATGGCCTGCGGCGGCATGTACGACCAGCTGGGCGGCGGATTCCACCGGTATTCGGTCGACGCGGAGTGGCGGGTGCCGCATTTCGAGAAGATGCTTTACGACAACGCCCTGCTCAGCCGCATATACCTGGACGCCTGGCTGAGAACCCGGAACGGGTTCTACCGCGGCGTCGCGGAAGAGGTCCTGGACTATGTCGCGCGCGAAATGACGTCTCCGGAAGGAGGGTTCTATTCGTCGCAGGACGCCGACAGCGAAGGAGTCGAAGGGAAATTCTTCCTCTGGAGCGCCGGCGAGGTGAAGTCTTTGCTGGGAGAGGAGGAAGGAGAGCTGTTCTGCCGCTATTTCGGGTGTTCGCCGCAGGGGAATTTCGACGGGCGGAACATCCTGCACGTGCCGCTGCCCGCCGGCGCCGCTGCCCGCTCGATCGGGGTGGACGAGGACCGTCTCCGCGACGTCGTCGGGCGTGGACGCCGCACGCTCCTGGAGGCCAGGGAGCGGCGGGTGAAGCCCGGCCTGGACGACAAGATCCTGACGGCGTGGAACGGGCTCATGCTCCGCAGCTATGCCGAAGCCGCCAACGCCCTGGACCGCGAGGATTACCGCGCGGCCGCCGTGCGCAACGCCGGATTCCTGCTCTCGCGCCTGCGCGTCGACGGCCGGCTGCTGCGCAGCTGCAGGAACGGAGAGGCCAGGTTCAACGCCTACCTGGAGGATTACGCCTGCCTGGTCGACGGCCTGATTTCCGTTTATGAGGCGACGTTCGACGCGCACTGGATCCGCGAAGCCGAAGGCCTGGCCCGGCTCATGATCGACAAGTTCGGCGATCCGCGGGGGGGAGGATTCTATTTCACCTCGGAGGACCACGAGACGCTGATCCACCGTCCCCGCGAATTCTACGACAACGCTACTCCTTCGGGAAATTCCGTCGCCGCCATGGCGCTGCTGCGCCTGTGGAAGCTGACCGGCGAAGAGTGCTATATGCGCCCGGTCGCCGCGCTTCTCGAGAATGCGTCGGGCCTGGTCGCTCAGCACCCGGCGGCGTTTGCCCACCTGCTGTGCGCGATGGATTTCTTCCTCGGGCCGGCGAGTGAGATCGCGATCGCGGGCGATCCCCGGGATGCGGCGGCCCGCAGGATGCTGGATGCGGTGTTCCACGGCTACCTCCCGAACCGGGTCGTCGCCTGCGGCACGGGCGACGATCCGCCGCTGCTGAGGCAGCGGCCGCAGATCGGCGGTGCGGCTACCGCTTACGTCTGCGAAAACTTCGCCTGCAGGCTTCCCGTGACCACGGCCGAGGAACTCGCCGCCGTCCTTCAGGGCCGGGTGCCGCCGCAAATTTGACCCTTTTCCCGCATGGGCCTTTATGCTAATTATGGCTGTGGGCTTTGCATTTTCTGTCACAAAGGAGAACCGAGATGAAAGGGAACGCCGAAGTATTGGACCTGCTGAACGAGGCTTTGAGTGAAGAGTTGACCGCCATCAACCAATATTTCCTGCACGCCGAAATGTGCGAAAACTGGGGCTACAAGAAGCAGTCGGCCGCATCGAAGAAGCAGGCCATCGATGAGATGAAGCACGCGGAGGAGCTGATCGAGAGGATCCTGTTCCTCGAGGGCAAACCCAACCTGAGCAAGTACCAGAAGCTGAACATCGGCCAGACCGTCCCGGCCATGATCGCCAACGATCACAAGCTGGAACTGGACGCGGTCGCCCTGTACAACCGGATCATCGATGTGGCGATCCAGAAAAGCGACCAGGGGACGGCGGAAATGCTCAAGAAGATCCTCAAGGACGAGGAAGCCCACGTGGACGCGCTCGAAGAGATGCAGGACAAGATACGCGACATGGGCGAGCAGATCTACTACCTGAGCATCCAGGGATAGAATCGGCCTCCGGATGTGGCGCATGCGGACCGAAGCATGCGCCACAAAAGCCTCATCGCCCGTGCGGACAGATCTCCGGAGGCTGGCTCATCGCCTGAGCCCATGCCCGACACGGGTGTCGAGGCTCGATGAACAGGCCCGAACGTAGGGTCGGGATCCGATCGATTGCGACAGGGAGCGCCGGAGGCGCGGGATTATACCGGCCCGGGGCCCAGCCCCGGGCCGGGACACGCGAAGGCGATGAAGGGCCGAGGGACCGCCCGGTCCGAGCCCGAGGCAGCATCCCGGGATCCGTTCGCAGCGCCATTCCCCCGCCTATTTTTTATTCTCCTTCCCGGCGTAATAGCCCTTCCGGGTGCGTGCCACCAGGTCCGGTTTGGTGATCTTCACCTGAACCTTGCGGAACTTCCCGTCCCGGCGTTCGTCGGACGGATAGTAGCCGATGCTGTACTGGCTCGCCAGCTCGCGCGCCACTTCTGCGAAGGCGTAGTCGAGATCGGCCATCCCGTCGAACAGCAGTCCCCCGCTGTTTTCCGCGATCGATTCCAGATATTTCCTCCCCGCCTGGTACCGCGGAGACGATACCGCGGGCCCGGTCTGGACAGGGGGATAGGGGGAGAGAATGACGGGGGGCGGCGGCCATTCCAGGGCGGATTTTGCGCTGCGCCCGTACTGGTCCATTTCCGTGTCGAAATACACGCTGTAGATCGTGGATCCGGTTTCTTTCGACAGCTCGAGCGTCTCATTCATGTTCGCCGTGCGGCTGCGCGTGTCCACGCCGTCACTGAAAACGACGAGCGCCTTGCGCTCCTGGACGGGCTTGAGCACTTCCTCGAGGGCGAGCCAGACGGCCTCGTACAGGACGGTGTATTCCCCGGTCCGGGTCTTCTTGATGCCGTACTCGTTCCGGTCGCGGTCGATGGTGAAATCCTGCTGGAGCCGGACGTCGTCGGCAAACGACAGGACCGCGACCTCGTCGTCCGGGTGCAGCTGGTGAACGAAGCCGATGGCGGCATTTTGGATCTTCGCGAGCTTCAGTTCGGTGCTGCCGCTCGTGTCGAGAAGCAGGGCGACATTGATCGGCTCGTCCGTCGCCGCAAATCCGGCGATCTCCTGCCTTATGCCGTTTTCGAAGACCTGGAAGTCGCCCTTCTCGAGGTCCTTGATGCGCCGGCCCGTCCTGTCGGTTACGACGACGGGCAGCGATACCATGTCGACCCGCACGCGGATCGGCTCCTGGACTTTCGGCGTTTGCTGCCGCGAAATTGCCGGAAACAGCAGAAGGGCGAGGACGCCGAGCCAGCATAGATGCCTGAGTCGCATAATGGTTCCACCGGAATCAATATTAATTTCCGCCGCCGCCGAAGCTTAATGAATAATACGGGTTAATCCGAGTTGCATCCACAACCTCGAATTTCGCAGTCCTGGCCGACCCCGTCTTCCCGAATCGCCCTGCTTTGCGGGACGGGCCAAAGCCACGCCCTGCACGCGCGGCCGGTTTTTCGAAAATCCGGGCTGCTTCTTCCTGAATGAAGGCCGCCATCTCCGGCTCTCCGGCCCGGGGTCTCACCGGGATTAGATGGGGGCACGGCTGCCAAAGGTTCATCTCCAGATGTTTGGAGCCGCCCGGGATTTGGTGCTAAGATGGGGAAAAATCCCAAGATCCCACGGAGGTTCTCAATGAAAAGATCATCCCGATTGCTTATTGGCGGCAGCCTCTTGGTGTTCATCGTATTCTCGGGTTGCGGCACCCCGAGTTCGGAGGCCGAGATGAAGGCGGCGCAGCAGGCGATGGAATCGGCCGAGAAGGCCCATGCGGAAAGCCTCGCGATCTCGAACTGGAACGAGGCCGTGATCGCCTGGGACCAGGCTCAAGCAGCAGTCCAGGAGGGAAAATCCGCGAAGACCTATTTCCTGAGGGCAAAATCCCGCTTTGAAAAAGCGGAAGCCATCGCGAAGTCCACCGGGGAAAAGATGTCCAGGGAAGTTTCCCAGATGCAGGCCGGGATAGCGGAAGCGCTGTCGCAGGTCAAGGCGGAGCTGGAGAAAGGACGCTTGTCCTCCAGGGTTCAGAAGCAGATTCGGCCCATGGTGGAAGAAGCGGACCGGGGCGTGGAAGCGCTCGAGAAGCTTGTAACCGACGGGGATTTCAAAAACGCGCGTGATCTGGCCAAGGAAATCCAGTCGAAGATCTACAATGCCCGGCTGATCGCCGCCGGCAAAAAGCCGATCTACTGACCGCACACGTTTGTAAGGCAGGTGCAGGAAGCCGGACCGCTTGAGCCGCCATTCCTCGCGAAGCCCGCGCGGACGGACGACTCCGGTATGTCCGGCTCAGCACGCCCAATACTGGATTCCGGATCCCAGATTGCGGATTCCAGAGGAGCCGCCTGAAATCCGGAATCCGGTATCAGGAATCTGGAATTCCCCCTTCGGGGGACACATTCCCTCTTGAGCCCGCGGCAGGCTAAGTGTTAGCATTAATAGCCTTTAACGTGGATGCTACTATGACCAAAGAACAGGAAGAACAGGGTTTCAGAGTTACCGACAAGCGCGGGTTCCGGGAGGATGGGGAGTCGCGCCCTCCGGATGCCGCCCCGGACACGGCGCCGGCTTCGGTGGGGCAGCCCCTCTCCGGGGAGGCGCCTCCCAGGCCGCCGATCGATTTCCCGTCCTATCTGCTGTCCTATTACACCCAGGGACTGGTGTTTTTGGGCGAGGTGCCGAATCCCATCACGAACAAGAAGGAAGAGGATGTGGACGCCGCCCGGCATACGATTGAAATCCTGACGATGCTCGAGCAGAAGACCAAGGGGAACCTCACGAAGGACGAGGATCAGCTGATGGAAACGGTGCTCTACGAGCTTCGCATGAAGTTCATGGCCAAGACCGACCGGATAAAATATTAGTGGGCGCCATGCGAGTCATTTACCGGCCGGAAGACCTGGCCGGAGAGTATCCGGCGCCGGTCCTGACGATCGGGAACTTCGACGGGGTGCACCTGGGCCATCAGGCCCTCATGCGCGACATCGTGGCGCGCGCCGCCGCTGTCGGCGGCACCCCGGCCGTGCTGACGTTTCACCCGCATCCCCTCCAGGTGCTGGCCCCGAACAACGCGCCGCTTCAAATCCAGACTCTGAATCAGAAGCTGGCCGTGATCGAATCGCTCGGGATCGCGCTCGTCGTCGTGATCCCGTTCCAGATGCAGCTTGCCCAGATCGGGGCGCGCGACTTCGCCGTCGGGACGATCGCGGAGCGGCTGCGCCCGAAGGAAATCCATGTCGGCCCCAACTTCGCCTTCGGGCACCGCAGGGAGGGAAGCTTCAACCTGCTGAAGGAGATCGGCGAGGAGAGGGGGTTCGGCGTCATCAAGGCGCACCAGGTCCAGTTCCGCGGGAACCGCGTATCGAGCACCGCCGTCCGGCAGGCGTTGTTTTCCGGGCAGGTGGGGTTGGCCTGCCGCCTGTTGGGCCGGCCGTTCGAATTGGAGGGGAGCGTAGTCGGGGGCACGGGGCTGGGAAGGCAGCTTGGGATTCCAACGGCGAACCTGAAGACTCCGAATGAGCTGATTCCGCGGCGCGGCGTCTATGTGACCGAAATCCGCGTCGACGGGCGCACGCACCGCGGTGTGACGAATGTCGGTTTGCGCCCGACACTCGCCGAAGGCGCCGACCCGGCGCTCGGCATCGAAACGCACATCCTCGATTTCGCTCAGGACATCTACGGCGCCGAGGCCGCCGTCGCGTTCCTGTTCCGCCTGCGCGAGGAGAGGAAGTTTCCCGGCGTCCCGGAACTCGTGGCCCGGATCCGCGGGGACATCGCGAACGCGCGGCGCTATTTCCGGTTCCTGGACCGGACCGGCCGACCGCAATAGAAATCGGCGTCCGGACCCTCATCGGCCCGGCATCGCACAGGAGAATGGACTGTGGCTATCACACGCGCGGAAGTTGTGAAGATCGCCGGCCTGGCGCGGCTGCATTTCGGCGAAGAGGAACTGGACGCCTTCACGGCCCAGTTCCAGCGCATCCTCGACTATGTGGAACAGCTGAAGCAGGCGGACGTTACGGGCATCGAGCCGACCAGCCACGTCGCACTTGCCGACGATTTCGAGAAGCACATGTTCCGGGACGACGCCGTCCGTCCGTCGCTGCCCGTCGAGGAGAGCCTGGCGAACGCCCCCGACCCCGGGGCCGGGCATTTTCGGGTTCCCAAGGTTTTATAGCCGCAGAGGGTGACTATGGATCTCCGCGATGCGCATGCGATACGCGATGCAGTGAACGCCGGCAGGATCTCGGCGAGAGACGTGGTGGATGCGGCCCTGACGCGCATCGGGGCGGTGGACGGGGACCTCGGCGGTTTCCTGACCGTCGCCCCGGAATCCGCGCGGGAGCGCGCCGGGGTAGTGGACCGCCGTGTCAAGGACGGGCCGCTGCCGCTTGCGGGGGTGCCCGTCGCGGTCAAGGACAATATCTGCACGCGCAGCCTGCGGACCACGTGCGGCTCGAAAATCCTGGAGCACTACATCCCGCCCTACAGCGCGACCGTGGTCGAACGCCTCGAAGAGGCGGGCGCGATCGTGATCGGCAAGGCGAACTGCGACGAATTCGCCATGGGATCGTCGACCGAAAACTCCGCCTTCCACGTGACGCGCAACCCGTTTGACCGCGAGCGTGTTTCGGGCGGCAGCAGCGGCGGCAGCGCCGTGGCGGTCGCCGCCGGCATGGCGCCGCTCGCGCTGGGTTCGGAGACCGGCGGGTCGGTGCGCCAGCCGGCCTCGTTCTGCAACGTCGTCGGGCTGAAGCCGACCTACGGCAGGGTGTCGCGCTACGGCCTCGTCGCCTACGCGTCCTCGCTCGACTGCGTCGCGCCGCTCGCCAACAATCCGCGGGACGTCGCCCTGCTGCTCCGGTGCATCGCGGGCAGGGACGAGCGCGATTCGACGTCCGCGGCCGCTCCCGTGCCCGACTACCCGGCCGAAATCGAAAAACCGGTCCGGGGGATGCGGCTGGGCGTCCCGAAGGAGTTTTTCGGGAAAGGGCTCGAACCCGAGGTCAAGGCCATCATCGAAACGGGAATCCGGAATGCGGCGTCCCTTGGCTGCGAACTGGTGGATGTATCGCTGCCGCACACGGAATATGCGATCGCCGACTATTACATCATCGCCCCGGCCGAAGCGAGCTCCAACCTGGCGCGATACGACGGCGTGCGGTACGGCTATCGCGTCCCCGCCCCGCAGGACCTGCTGGATATGTACAAGCGGACGCGCAGCCAGGGATTCGGCACCGAGGTCAAGCGGCGGATCATGATCGGGACCTATGCGCTGTCGTCGGGCTACTACGAGGCTTATTACGGCCGCGCGATGCGCGTCAGGACGCTGATCAAGCGCGATTACGACCGGGCATTCGACAAGGTGGACGCGCTGCTGAGTCCCGTCAGCCCGACGCCGGCGTTCAGGATAGGCGAGAAGATCTCCGATCCGCTCGCCATGTACCTTTCGGATATCTACACCGTCACCGCCAACCTCGCCGGGATCCCGGCGCTTTCCGTGCCCTGCGGCTTCACGGCGGGCGGGCTTCCCGTCGGTCTCCAGATGCTGGCCGGACAGTTCCGGGAGGACAGGCTGCTCCGCCTGGCCGACGCTTATATGCGCGCTTTTCCCGCCTCCGCCTGAGTCCCGGATTTCCGCTTAAACAGCATCCGATTTCAGGGCCGGCATCCGTAACAGGCCATCTCGTATCTGGAATCTGGAATCTGGAATTCGCGTTTAATGCCCCACCAGGTAATCCACGGCCACGAACAGGATCAGGATGGCGAGCAGGATCTTCAGCCACTTCGACGAGACGAAGCGTTGCATGCGCGATCCGAAGTAGGTCCCGAAGCAGCCGCCCAGGCCAAATAGCAGGCCGAGCATCCAATCGGGCCGGACCTGCATCCCGGCATAAAAGGGAGCCGCTATCTGGTAAAAGGCCGTGCCTGCAACCGAAGTGGCGAAGGTGCCGATCAGCGTCGCCCCGGCGATCGTATAGACCGGGAGGCCGTAGATCGCGACGAGAAACGGCGCGATGACGGCGCCGCCGCCGATGCCGTAGACTCCGCCCAGCGTGCCGACCACCAGGGAAAGGCCGAAGATGCTCGGCAGGCTGCAGGCGTGATCGCGGTCCTGAAAACGATAGGTCAGTCTGCGCCAGGTAACCCCGACGGAATGGACTTCGAACAATTGGGATCCCGCGGCACCGGCCGTTCCGCCGGCCCGGATGCGGTTTCGGCGGATGTCGCAGACGAGGCGGATGCCGATGTACAAAAGTACGAGGCCCACGAATACCTTGAAATGCCCGGAATCGGGAAGCCAGTTGAGGCGGATCAGGCCCCCGAGGAAAATTCCCGGCACCGACCCGGCGACGATGATCCACGCGAGCGGCCACAGCATGCGCTTCTCACGCAAAAAGCCCAGGATGCCGCCCGGGGCTGCGACGATGTTGAAGACCAGGTTGGTGCCGCTCACGGCCGGGCTGACGAAACCGAGCACGCTCATCTGAAAGGGGAGCAACAGGAACGCTCCGGAAAGGCCGACCATGGACGTGAGAAAGGAAACGCAGAAGGCGACCAGGGGCGGCAGCCATAGGAACGTGTGAACGCCTGAGATCGGGAACGTGAATTCCATAGAGGAATGTGTGCCTCCAGTCGGGTCGATGCGATGGGGGGCCGCCCTCCGACGGCCGCCATCATAGCATCATTTCGCGCATTTTTTTTCGCTCAAATCGGCGCCGGGCTATTAGACGGACATGAGAGTCCCGGATCCCGCATCCTTTCTGATGATCCTGCTGCTGGCCTTCGGTCCGCAATCTCTCGCCGATGCCGCGCGAGAGGAGGCGGAGCGCAGGCAGCGGATCGAGGAACAGGGCGTCGCGGTGAAGGTGATCGAACTCAATGCCGCCGGCCAGGTCCTGCAGGGAAACGTCACCACGTCCACGGAATCGGGCATCCCGCCGAGGGAAACGCGCGCGAAGCGGGAGAGCTCGAAGAATCAGGCTTCCGTCCGCAGCTACAGGACGGCGCTGCAGAAGCTGGACCGGAGCATAAAAGAGACGGAATCGCGCCTGGCATTGAAGAGGTCCCGGATGCAGTCGGTGAAATGGGCCATGCCCAAAAGCGGCAAGGCGTCGGACCGGCGGGGCAAGGACAATCCGGATCAGTTGCAGGCGGAGGTCGAGGAACTGGAATTCAAATTGAAGCAGCTGCGCGACGAGCGCTTCGAAGTCTACGAGGAGGGCAAAAGGGCCGGTTTCCTGCCCGGCGAACTCGACGGCAAAGGCATCCTCCCCTGACCAGGCACCGTTCCAGCGCCGAACGCGCGGTGCATCGTCGGGAATACGCGGGCATTCCAGCGCCGGCGCGGCGTAACATAGCCCGGGGTGGAGGCCGCCGGAGGCGGCCGCAACCCCGGGTTAGCCGCATAAAGGACGCGAGTCCCGAAGGGACGGCACAGGCTGTGTCGTCCCTTCAGGACTCTCCTCATTTCCTATCCCAACCCGGGGTTCCGCCGCCCGCTCCGCGGGCTCCGTCACC
>CAZTHE010000029.1:0-40731 GCA_964613495.1 uncultured Acidobacteriota bacterium
ATATGTAGCCGCCGATCAGCATCCCGAGCGACAGCCCCAGGTCGAATCCGACCAGGTAGGTGGAGTTGGCCGTCCCGCGCTGGCTGTGCCTCCCCATGTTGACATAGAGCGTCTGCAAAGCCGGAAACAGCATCCCGAAACCGATGCCGATAAACAGCCCCGACAGGCAGAAGGCGAAGACATTGTGAACGGTGGCGAAAACGAGGAAGGCGGCCGAGACGATGGCCATTGCGACGACGTTCACCCGGTGGATGTGCCCCCGGTCCACCAGTCGCCCCGAGAAGATGCGCGATAGTATGATCCCGCCCGCCCAGAACAGGAAGAAGATCCCCGCATTCGGGATGTGGATCCTTTTGCCGTATTGGGCGACGAACGCGCCGATGGTGCCCCAGGCGAAACAGAGAAGCAGCTGGTTCAGGAAGATGGGCCAGGCCGGGAGCAGGAAGAAGCGGTCGAGCGAGACCTTTTCCCTGGTCACGCTGGGCCGCGGCGGCGCCTGGATCAGCGTGACGGCGACGATCCCCAGGATTCCCATGCCCATGGCGTACCCGAGCAGCACGTGAAAACCGGCCGTCTGGTAGATGTGGATGGCGATGAACGGCCCCACGGCCATCGCCACATTCATGAACGTGCCGTAAAATCCGATCCCTTCGGCCCGCCGTTCGGAGGGGACGACGTCGATCGCCAGGGTGCTCGAGGAAACGGTGGAGCCTCCCCAGGCAAGCCCGTGAAAGAAGCGGACTACGACGAAAAGAAGCACCGTGGTGGCGAAAAAATACCCGGTGAAGATCGCCACGTAGCAGGCGAAGCTGACGAGCAGGATGCTCTTGCGCGAATACAGGTCGACCAGAAATCCCGAGAACGGGCGGATGAAGAACACGGCAAGGGCATAGGACGCCAGCACGATGCCCGTCTGGGTCTGCGGCACGCCCAGTTGTTCGGTAATGTAGAGCGGGATGGACGGCATCAGCAGATTGAAGGAGCACGCCATCAGGAAATTGGCGATGCAGACGTTCAGGAAGCCGCGGGTCCACAATCGGGGCTCTTGGTTCATGGCATTCATCGGAGGCGTAAGTATGCGGAATCTTTTCGGGGAATGCAAACAACGGGTCAGCCCGCTCTATTCAGGAAGCTTCTGCTGCGGAGGTGGAAATGGATATTGATTCCGGATTCCAGATTCCAGATTCCGGATGTCGTATTGCCGGCAACCTCGAATATTCCTTCGCTGTGACGCAACCCGCTCCGGCCCAAATCGGTGATCCGCGGGCTTGTCCGGAATCTGGAATTCGATAATTCGGTTCGTACCTGCAAGCGGCCTATTTTATGAACCCCCGCGGCATCCGGCAGATCCTCAGGCCGAGCCCACTAGCGCTCCAGGGAACACGTTTTTCAGTTTGGCGTCTATGCAGGACCTTTCGCCCGTCATTCCCCATCGGTGTCGCGCCCGATTTCCTGCACCGGCCCTTCGCCGCCCTTGCTACCGATCCCGCAGGCCCCTGCTAAAAAGCACCGCAAGGGAGACGGATGCCCCCGGCAGCGTCACCGCCCACAGAGAAGCTCCCCATATCAACGGATGATAGAAGGTCTGAAGGGCGATAAAGGGCAGGATGAGGCCGTTGGCGATCAGAAACCGCCGGACCGTAGTCTGCGGGCCGGGTCCCGTGAAGACGAAAGCAGCGAAAAGGGTGGACAAACTCATGAAGCTGTATCCCAGAAGGTCCACCGAATAGGTAAACGAGTTGAACACATTGAAAAGGAACGGCCGGACACTGTCGCTCACGTCGCCCCGATAGAGTGCCGGAGCAACAAGGGTGAGTTGGACATAGTAGTTCATGCAGATCAGCGTGCCGTACATGGTCGCGAACGTGAGGCCGGTCTGACTCCAGATCTTCCTATCCTCGGGCGCCTGGCGGTGGACGCTTCCCATCATGACCACGAATGAGACCCCGAGAAACAAGGACGGGATCAGGAGGACGGCGAGACCGAACCAGGTGCTGTCGTTCTCCGGACCGCCGCCGGACCCCATGAGGCCGAACCACTCCGCCAGTTGGCCGATGACGTAGGAAACGCTGAAAATTGAGGTCAGAACCGCGGACCGGAAACCGAGTTTGCATACACTTGCCGGAGCTTCCATATGTATCTCCTTCGCCGGGCTCGGGACATGCCGGGCAATCCGCTCAGAACGCGGGCAATTTCTGCTGCTTGATAAAAAGGCTTTGGATACGACATTTTACCGCATGCGCGGGAAGTCACTCCAGGAATTTGCATGAGCCCGGCGCTTTTGACCTTCGTCCGGAAGTCGTCGGCCGCCATCCCGGCCTGCCGCCCGGCCGTCTTTGCTCCGGACAGCTCGCAGGCATTGCCTCATGTTCCGGAATGTAGGAGAATGATCCGGCTTCGGCCGCCCGGCGCGGCGCAGCGTATGGCGCCAGGCGAGACTTCAGGGGGATTTCATGCGAAGAATGATCGGCACCCAGGCCCGCGCAATCCGGGCCCCACTCATCTGCCAGGGGGATGACCTCGAGCGGATCGTCGTCGACTGTGTCCTGGAAGCGGCGCGGAACGACGGCTTCGAAATCAAGGACCGCGATATCGTCGGCGTCACCGAGTCCCTGCTCGCGCGCTCTCAGGGAAATTACGTCACGGTGACCGAAATAGCCGAACAGGCGCGGGAGCTCTTTGCCGACGGCTTCGTCGTCCTCTTCCCGATCCTGAGCCGAAACCGCTTCTCGCTGATCCTCAAAGGCCTGGCGATGAGCCGCAGACGAGTCACTGTCATGCTGAGCTATCCGTGCGACGAGGTGGGCAATCACCTCATGGATGTCGACGAGATGGAAGCCGCCGGCATCAACCCGTATACCGATGTGCTTTCCAAGGAAGAATACAGAAAGCATTTCGGCCACAGCTTCAAGCATCCGTTCACGGGACTCGATTATCTCGACCTCTACACGAGTCTCGGAGTGGACGGGAATATCGACATCGTGCTGGCCAACGATCCTCTCAGGGCGCTGGAGTATTCGAAGGATGTCGTCGTGGCGCACATCCACGACCGGAAGCGGATCAAGGCGAGGCTGCTGGCCGCCGGCGGCAGGACGATCGCCGGCCTCGATGATTTGATGAGCAAGCCGAGAAACGGCGGATGGAATCCGGAATACGGGCTTCTGGGATCGAATCAGGCAGGGGCGACACGGCTGAAGCTGTTCCCGAGGGAAGCGCAGGCGTTTTGTGAAGGGATCCACCGGCGTCTTCTCGATGCGACCGGAAAGCACGTCGAGGTGATGGTTTACGGCGACGGCGCCTTCAAGGATCCGATCGGGAAGATATGGGAACTCGCCGATCCCGTGGTCGCTCCGGGATTCACAAGCGGGCTTGACGGCACTCCAAACGAAATCAAGATCAAATACATCGCCGACACCGAGCTTGCCGACCTGCCGGCGGTGGAAGCGGAAGAAAGGCTCCGGGCCATCATCGCGAAGAAGGACCGTGACCTGCTTGGCAAGGAAGCCTCGCTGGGCACGACCCCGCGGCGCCTGACGGACCTCATCGGCACCCTGTGCGATCTGATGAGCGGAAGCGGCGACAAGGGCACGCCCATCATCCACATCCAGGGCTATTTCGACAATTATTCGAGCGAGTAGTCCATTCTTGCCCGAATCGGTGACACGCGGGCCCACCTGCAACCTGCACCCAGAGATACTCACACCCGGATTCGGAAAAACAGCGAAAGCGCTATGAATAGCGGAAAACGCGCATTCCGCGATCATTCCTGCTATTGCGGCGCCCTGCAAAGGATTTAGATAATAGAGTGCAACGGAATGGCCGATAACGTCCTTGCTGATTTCCTTATTTCTGAGGGGGGGGATATGGTGCAACGTCTATGCAGGAACGCCGTATGCGTTCTCTGCTGTTTTGCATTCCAAATGCCTTTCGTACTGGGGCAGGTTCCATCCGTGCAGCATACAAAAGCGAAGCCCGATCCGGCTCGGGAAGTAGCTCCTAAATCGGCCGATCAGCAAAGAGGCGCTCGGCCGGAGGAGGCGAAGGCCGCCCCTACCGTCGCTATCCGGCAGGTTTCCATCACCACTACCGAAGACGGGCTATGGCGCTGGCAGGTGGAGTTCATTCCAACAATCAGCCGCAGGATCGAGCCCAATACCGTCAAAGTGAAGGTCTGGCAGAATGCGGATACGCATCCGATGCTCGTGGATACACGCGTGTATGACCGGCCGGTTATCCCCCCTGCGGGTGGACGGCTGCAAAATGCGTTCTTCCCGTGCGGATTCGAGGATTCACTCCTTTTCGAGCTGATTGAAGTGAAACCGGGCGGTGCCCTGAATCCGAATGCGGATCAGGTAGTGGACCGCAAAACCGCCGCCATGCCGCCCATGAATGTGGAAATCGGGCAATACGGATACACATTGACCGACCCCGGAACCTTTTATGTCGGGCTCAAAAATAAATCCGCTTGGCCTCTCCTGGTGCGCGTGGTCATACGGGGCGGGAAACTGATCGAATGGACGCGCGTGCGCCATACGGAGCACCTGATTCTGCCTGCGAACGCGGAAAAGGGGGTCAGACACGTATGGCCGTTTACCGACAAAGGGATGGGGAAGTATATGTACCAGCTGGAAACTCAGTTTAAAGACGCTTCCACGGGGAAGGTTCTCTGGAAGGAGATCGAGCACAAAGAGGGTAACCTCCCTACGAACAGATAGGAGCCCGCGAGGTTTGCCGTTTCCGCAACCTCCATTTGGAGATTCAGGCCTCAGCCGGTTGCCTTTCTGCCAGGTCGAGCAACTCCTCCCTGTTCTCTTCGTATCTGTCCATCAGGCAGGGCAGGAATTCGTCAAAACGTTTGTACGTGTCCCGATGTGACACGTAGTAGTCCTCAGACAGGGGGAGGCAACAGAAGGTTCAATTTGGGTACACCGCAGCCTTGCCGCAGCGGCATCCGGGAAACGGGACATGCCCGCTTCGGAATGTCCGGCTCCGCAGCGGGCATGCTATCCCAAATGCTATTTTCCGGCAGGGACGCGGATATTTCCGAGGGTCACCTTCCCCGGACACACCAGGTCTCCCGATTTGATAATGTCCTCAAAAACGGCCTTGGCCTCATTGTACCGGTTGGGCGGAACCGGGGAGACACACCCCAAACTCCAGTCGTCCTTGGGGCCCGGGCCTCCATCAACGAACGCAAGAAACTTATACCAGCCGTCATAATTCTGATATTCGGGATACGGTAAACCGGCGGGAAGCCCGGGATAGGTCGGATCGAAGAAATCCGCCCCTTCCCTCATTTTGCCCAGCATGTAGACCATCGGGCTCCCTTGCGGGATAAACGGCATTGCGCCCTTGTAGGTATCAAAATGCAGGGAAACGACGTCCCCTCGCCCGTATGAGCCAAACCAGGGCCCCGCTGTATCGTGAAATTCAAAGGTGCCCTTGTCGGGATATTCAAATCTGATATGAAATTGATCTTCCATCCCAACACCCTCCTCGGCGCCGATCGGTTGCAGGTCGATGAAGGCTTTGCCGACAAAATGGGCCGCGATATTCTCCTCATCCCCCGCATAGACCGAAACGGCGGCGGATGCAAACAGGGCTGCAAGAAACGCCACCAAAAAAAATCGTAAGCTGTTCCCTATCATCACTTGCCTCGCTTTCCGCCGGGGGCGAAGTCTCTCCCCGGCCTGATGTGGTTGTTCTTACCTCGCTAATCTCTACATGTGCCAGTTCGCACCCAAAACATTAACGGATAAAAAAGCCGTCCCCGAACCCGTGCAGGATCCTCCGACGCAAAAACGATGTATAATGGAATTATATCGAAAATCGCATTTCCTCCCTTACAGGAGGGATCGTGGCGCGGTCCGCTATCAAGGACGTATCCAACCTGCTCCGTGCATGGCGCGGCGGCGACGACGGCGCACTGGATATTCTCCTGCCGCGCGTTTACGAAGAACTCCGCAGGCTGGCTCATGCCTACATGCGGCGCGAGCGCGCCGGCCACGTCCTGCAGACGACGGCCCTGGTCAACGAAGCCTTCATCCGGCTCGTGGAGGCACGGGAGGTCGATTGGCAGGACCGGGCCCATTTCTTCGCCATTTCCTCCAACCTGATGCGCCGCATCCTCGCCGGCTACGCGCGAAAGCGGCGGCGCCTAAAAGGCAGCGGGCACGCGCTGAGAGTGTCTCTCGATGAAGGATTGGCCGTCCCGTCAGGGTCGGATGTGGAATTTGACAGGCTCGACGATGCCCTGACGGCGCTTTCCAAATTCGATCCCAGGAAAGCGAAGGTTGTCGAAATGCGCTTCTTCGGCGGCCTGAGCGTGGAGGAAACCGCGGAGGTGCTGGACGTTTCGCCCGAAACCGTGCAGCGGGACTGGAGGCTGGCCAAGCTCTGGCTCCTGAAAGAACTGCGGTCCTGAGGCAAAGATGAATCCTGAGCGGTGGCGGAAGATCGAAAGCATCTGCAATTCGGCCCTCGATATGGAGCCGGACCGGTGCAGGGCATTTCTGGACGAAGCCTGCGCAGGAGACGACTCCCTTCGCAGAGAAGTGGAGCAGCTGCTCGGCTTGCAGTCGGAAGCGGAGGGCTTTATCGAGCGCCCCGCGCTGGAGGGGATTGAGGGACTTGCTGCATCGGGCGAATTTGGTTCCCTATCCGGGAAAACCCTGGGGCACTACCGGCTGGGCAGCCGATTGGGCAGAGGAGGGATGGGCGAAGTCTTCCTGGCAGAGGACACTTCCCTGGACCGCAAGGTCGCGCTCAAATTCCTCCCCGAGGTGTTCACCGGCGATCCTGCGCGGCTGGCCCGCTTCGAGCGCGAGGCAAAGCTCCTCGCCTCGCTCAACCACCCCAACATCGCGGCAATTTATGGACTTGAGCAGGTCGAAGGAAAGCGATTCATCGTCCTGGAACTGGTCGAGGGCGAAACACTGGAGCGCCGGTTGCACAAAAAGGCTCTGCCTATGGAGGAAGCGCTCGGAATCTGCCGCCGGATCGCCGAGGGGCTCGAGGCAGCGCACGAAAAGGGCGTCATCCACCGCGACCTCAAACCCGCCAATGTGATGATCGACGCGGGAGGCGACGTCAAGATCCTGGACTTCGGTCTGGCCAAGGCACTCGGCGATCAAACGAAAAGCGTTGCCGATTCCCGGTCGCCCACCATTACGGAAGCGATGACCCGGCCGGGCGTCATTCTCGGCACGGCCGCCTATATGAGCCCGGAGCAGGCCAGGGGAAAATCCGTCGATAAACGGGCGGACCTCTGGGCATTCGGCTGCATTCTGTACGAGTGCCTGGCGGGAAGGAGAGCCTTTGAAGGAGAGACGATTACCGAAACGCTGGCGGCAATCCTGAAGAGTGATCCGGACTGGCAGGCGCTGCCCGAGACCGTCCCGTCGAATATCCGTTTTGTGCTGCGCCGGTGCCTGGAAAAAGATGGCAACCGCCGGCTCCAAAACGCCGCCGACGTGCGCATCCTGATCGAGGATTCATTCGACGCCGGGGAAAGCACAAAACCCGCGAGGCGTTCGCGGCTTGCCTGGAGTTTGGCGGCGGCATTCCTCGTGACGACGCTCGCGCTGTCCTTGTCCCATTTCCGCAGCAAGGAACCGGCGGTCGCCGAACCGGTCCGCTTCGAGATCGAGCCGCGCACAGTCCTGGACTGGAGCGGCGCATTCGCCGTTTCTCCAGACGGGCGCCATCTGGCATTCTCAGGAACCGGGGCGGACGGCAGGAACTGCGTGTGGATCCGCTCTCTGGGTTCGCCTGAGGTCCGGCCTGTTTCAGGCACGGAAAGCGAACGTATCCTTTCGATCTTCTGGTCGCCCGACGGAAGCCGTATTATTTATGCCTCAAACCGCGACGGCGGCGCTTTAAATCTCTATCAAATACCGACGAGCGGCACTCAAGATGAAGAACTGCTGTTGAAGACAAATGAACACAAATGGCCGACCAGCTGGTCGCGCGACAAACGCTTTTTGCTATATACAACGGTCGATCCACAAACCAGGGCCGATCTGTGCGTGCTTCCGCTCGAGGACCGCAAGCCCAAGGAGTATGTTCGCACGGAAGCCAATGAATTGGACGCGCGGTTTTCCCCGGATATGCGCCGGGTGGCCTATGTATCGGACGAATCGGGCCGTTATGAGGTCTATGTCCGCGATTTTACCCAGAGCCCCGGCATGCAGGTGGAAACGGGCGTCAAGGTGCAGGTATCTGCCGAGGGCGGATTGGGGCCGCGCTGGCGGCAAGACGGCAGGGAGCTGTATTACCGCACTCGCGACGGCAAAATGATGGTTGTGGACGTAGCGGCCGGAAGCCCATTTCGACCGGGCGTCCCCAGGGTCCTCTTCGAGACTCCTCCGGATCCGATTGTCAACTCGACGCAGGCGATCCCCTTGTCGGCCTGGGATGTCACCTCCGACGGCAAGCGCTTTCTGCTATCGATTCCATCGGCGGACACGAGACCTGAGCCCTTTCACGTCATCCTTCACTGGGCTTCCCTGCTCAAGTAGCGAAAACAGCCGGCGCCGCACATCGTTCAATAAAATGCGCGGCTGACGCCACCTCTCCGGGAGACTCCGTCGGCCCTTGCGGCGCACTACGGTCTTATTTCGTTCTTTCCGGGATTCAACGGGTAAGACCTGTTCTCCCAAATAAGAGTCCCGGCAAGGGGTTCAGGCAAGGAAATGTCAATTTCCCAATGGCGGTTAGTCCGTTCATAACTCACGGCGATATTGCCCAGAGGATGCGGAATTTCGCCGCCGGCTTTCCGCAGTGTCCCGAGATGCGGCTGTATCCTGACCCTGGAAAATCCCGGGGCGGCGGAATCCACGCCCAATACCGTCCGATAGAATTCGATGTTGGGACTGGATCCCCACGCGTGGCAGTCGGAACGGGCGGAATGGACGTCGTAATCCTCGGCCCAGGTCGTCATTCCCATCGCGATGTTCTCGTGCCACTTGTCGAGCCATGACAGATACCCGTCGCCCAGGCCGGCCTTGATCAGGGCCCGGTGCAGATAGTATTTGAAATAAATGGACGCCGGGGCCAGGCTCTTGTCCGACAGCATCTTCCGGGCCACGGGAATTCGCTGCTCTTCCGACAGGACCCCGGTAAGAATCGCGAGCGTATTCGCATGCTGCGAATAGCTGTCTTTGCCGGCGGTGTCCGCAACCAGCCCTTTCGTCTCATCCCAATATTTGTCGCGGATCGTTTCCATGAGCCGGTTCGCCTGTTGGGAGTACAGCCGGGAATAGGCTTCCATTCCCAACTCGTTCTCCATGGCTGCGGCCGTCTGATAGGCGAGCAGCAACTGCAGATCGAGGACCGCGGATTCGCCGCTCTTCCCGACCGGCGCCGCGCCCACCAGCCACCCCGGGCGGTTCATGACCCAATCCGTGAAGTTCCAGTAGGGAACGCCTCTGAGCGTTCCGTCCGCCTGCTGGTACCGGGCGAAGAAATTCAGGATCTGCCGCGTTCCCGGAAGCTTCTCCCTCACGAACCCGCCGTCGGGCCGGTACATCCAGTAATCGTGCAGCATGCCGATGTACCAGAGCGAAAATGTGGGAATGATCTGAGGGGAAGACGACGGATGCCGGCTCAAGGTGACCCCTTCGGCGATCCGCGAGTGATCCATCTGGTTGAGCGCATTCCGTGCCAGGCGATCGTCCCCGCTGTTGAAATAGCTGACCAGGGCCTGGATGCGTGCGTCCCCTATGTACTGAAGCTGCTCGTAGTAGGGACAGTCCATGTAGGTTTCCATGGCGCAGAGGCGCGCCGTGCGCCACCCGATTCCCAATATTGTCTGAAACTCTTTTGAATCCGAGCGAAAACCGGAATTCAGCCGGAACGGATACCCGGTAAAGGTTCCGTAAATGTCTTCGATAGTGAGCGGCTCGTCTCCGGTTTCTATCTCCAGCTGCAGATACCGGTAGGTTCTCCAATACAGTGAGGTGAAAACCTGGCGGTTCGTCCCATCCGACAGCAGGCGGTCGCCTCGGCCGATGAATATTTTGCCCTTCACCTCATCGCGATTTCCTTTCCCGGCCGTTTTGGAAAAGCCGACAGGAGCGCTCCCTTGAGCGGCATCGCGCGAGGCGTCTGCGGGAACGTACAGCGCTTCGGCATATTTAAGGGAAATGACCGCATCCAATCCCCGGCTGAATTGCAGTGTCACGTAGGCATTGGTCAGGAATCCATTATCGAGGAGCAAGGTCGCCTTCGTGTTCGCGGGAAAGGTCAATGGCTGCGTTTTTTGGGGAAAGCTCCCCGGAACGTCTATCCCCGTGGCCTCGCGCGTGCTTTGCAGGCGTTGAACGGTCAATTCCATCTGCGGGAGCCCGGAAGGGACCAGCATCCACCCCGGCGCATCCCTGATCCCTTTTGGAGCCCCGCCGCTCCAGACGGCCAGGTCCGCATTCTTCCACGCGGCGTCGTCGAAGGCCGTGCTCTGCCAGCCCCGGATATGCTTCTTCATGTCGATGAGTTCGCCGGGGCCGGCGACGTAGTAGCCGATGACGCCGGAGACTTCCAGCGGCCGGTAGCCGTCGTCCCTGATGCACTTCCAGGATCTGTCGGTGTTCACCGCCTTTTCGCCTCCCGTATCCCCCTGCAGGATGAACCCGGTCCTCCAGGATATCTGGGCCTCCGGCCTGTGACTCCCCTCATTCCAGACTTTGGCGGCGATGATGTTGTCGCCCACGGTCAGAAACGGAGCCAGATCCACGGTTTCGTAATTCCAGTAGAACAGGTCTCCCCGGGCGGGCCCGAGAGAAACCAGGCGCTCGTTCACATAGAGCTTGTACCGGTTGTCGGCGGACACATGAATGACGAAGGCGGAAGGGACCGAGCGCAGATGGATATGTTTTCTAAAAAGATAGATCCCATAGCCGTCAACCGATTCCCCGGGCACGCGGATCCATTTTGCCGGCCATTCGCGGGACAGGAGGTCGGGGCTCACAGGCTGCAGATTCGAGCCATGGGAAACCATCAAGCCGGCGGCAAGAACCAATGCGAGGGCAATCATGGAAAAGAGCTTTTTGCGGGAATGAGACACGGCCGGATCCTCCATGTAGCGGAAGCTACCGCATGGCGCGCAGCAGGTACGCCTCGCCCGATTTGCGTTCCAGTACGAATTCGCTTCGCGCGATCGCACGCAGGGGTTCGGGCGGCCGGAGCAGCAGGATGTAATCGTATTTCCGGAATACCGGCATCAGGCGATCCACGGTCTCCCTGCACCGCTCCGGCGAGTCGATGCAGGCGTCGCGCACTTCCCCTTCGTCGATCCACGGAAGCGATCCGCTTTGATCGAGAACTCCGGGGAGATAGGCAATCGCGCGGAACCGCCCGCCGCCCGTGGCGGGCTTGCCGGCTGCGGAATGATACGGGGATACGATCTCGCGACCGGGGACGAGGACCGCCCAGGCGTGATGCAGGGGATTCGGAAGATCCGACCTGTAGCCGCAGATCGGCAACAGCCTGCTGCCGCGGGGGACGGAATTGCCGATGTCCGCGATGCTGTCGATTTCAGAGCTGAACCGGCGAGCCTCGGGCACCTGGATGCAGAAAACGGCGACGGCAAGCAGCAGGGCTGCCGCCGCGCTCCATGCCCGCATCCTGCGGGATTCGGGCGTTTTCATCACCAGGGGCAGCAGATAGGTGCCGATGATCAGGGAACGCGCCGAACAGTAATACCAGTCGTCCCACACCGCGGGCAGTACCAGGTAGAGAAAATGAAACAACAGGACCGCGCAACAGGCGGATCTCTGAAACGCACTACCCTGCCGGAGAATACTGCGGCATCCGAAGAAAGCGGCCGCGTAAAGAAAAAGCAGGGCCGCGCCGCGCGGGAAATACTCCAGGGACGAAAACCCCGTATGATACCCCACCACTCCCCATAGAATATCCCCCGGCCCCCACCATTCGGTCGCTCCGGCGAGGGATTCCGCCGGATCGGCTCCCAGCAGCGTGCACAGGATTACGAGGAAGGCCCCGGGGCCGGCGATTGCGGCCATGCGGATCCAGCCCCCTATCCGTTTGAGTGCGCCCGTTTCGAGAACGACCAGGGCGGCCCCGAATAAAACGGCGATGAACGGGTGGGACCACGTGCAAAAGAAGAACGCCGCGGCCGCGGCCGCCAGCCCGCCGCGCGCAGGCTCCCAGGGCTGCGAACGCCGGCCGCCGCGGACGCCGGATGCGAACGCGATCATCAGGAAACCGAAAACGCAGGCGAGCAGGTACCGGACGAATCCCATCCCCAGCGCCCATCCGGAAAACAGCGGCAGCAGCCAGAAGACGTTCCGGACGCGTTCGGGCGCGGTTCGCAGCAGAAGCAGCACGAGGGACAGGGGGAGCGCCGCCAGGGTGAGACTCAAAAGCAGTTTCATGGCGACGGTGAGACTTACAAAATTGTGAAACAACAGCAGGAGGACATATTGCAGGTTTGACGGGTTCAGGGAGTATCCCGATCGGGTCGTGACGGGCTGCAACGCCAGGTAGCGGGCGAAGGGGGATCCTTCGTCGTGGCAGCGTTCGAGGATGTGCGCGGTAGCGACGTGATTGGGCCCGTCCTGAGTCGGCCAGGCGTCCGCGGTCCACGGAAGCGACGCCAGCAGCGCGACTCCGAGTATCAGCAGAATCCACTCGTACGGCTTGAGGGGCATGGCCGGATCGGAAGCGTCCTGCGTAGAATGGTTCATCGGCCTCGATTCCCCAGAGCAATGAGATCCCGGCGGAATTTCCGCGGGAGGGTACTCGTTATTTCCATCTGCGCCGGTTTGCGGGGACATTTTACAGCAGAATGCCGCCGCCGGACATGGCTTTTGGCCGCACCCATTTTCCGCGTTTCGATGAAGGCGGATACGCGGTTCAGCGGCCGCCGGCGGGCGCAGGCCGCTGGCTCGGCACCCGCGCGGAAATCCTGAACAGCGACGGGCATCGGACTTCATCGAAGCGGCGGTGCAGGCTTTTCAGTATCGGCGTGCTGAACTGCAGCATCCACGGCCAGCGAAAGAAGAAATGGCTCGGGCTCAGAAGCGAGGTCCGGCCGGCCAGGGATTCCGGCAAATCTTCCAGGTAGGGCATCGGGGCGAAGAAATAGAGGTCCTCGTCCGGGCGCCGCTCCGCGATGGAGGCCAGTTCCGCCAGATCCGCCGCCTCCACCACCTCCAGCGCGCCGGGACGGTAGAAGGAGTAGGTCAGTTCATTCCGCCGGTAGGGATTGTAACCCACGGCGTAATAGACACCGGCGGAGCCGCGGTGCTCGTATATGAATTTCTGGTGTTTGATATGGGATTCGACGCAGAACGGATAGACGCAGAACAGGGCCAGAAAAGCCCAGTTATACACGCACACCCAGCGGAAAGCGCGCTTCCAGAAAGGCTTCCGGAAAAATTGCGGGAGGACGAACCCGCCGTCCCCGGAAAAGACCGCGGTGAGGATCAAAAGGGCGGGCGGGATGAGCGGGAATAGAAACCGGACTTCCTTATGCCCGATAAAGCAGTGGAAAAGAAAAAGCGGCAGGGTCGTCCAGGTGAGCACGTGACGGGGATTTCGCACCCAGAACACAACCGTCGCCGCCACGAGGATCAGCGCAACGGGAGCGAAAAAGTGGGCCAGCGTCAAATAGACATAGGCATAAAAGGGTTCGGCGCCGAAATCCGCTGTCTTTCCCTCGAGGAGATTGACCCGGAAATAATTCCAGAATGCGAAGGTGAATTTGCCGTACCCGTACCAGTCCGCCGCGAGGCCTGCCGCGAAAACCGGCAGAAACCCTGCGGAGGCGGCGAGGACGCCTTTCCACCTGATTCCCGCATACACGACGTGCCAGAGGCCCAATCCTCCGATCATGAAGATGACCTGGTACCTGAACTGAAAAGCCAGGCCCATCAGGATCCCCGCCGCAAAAAGGGCCCGGTTCGGAATTGCGGCGCAGGCTCCGGTCGAAAAATCCAGCCGCAGGAGCAGCAGGGACGCGCCGATGATGAAATAAGCAGCGGAAAGATTCTCGGAAGACGTCCGGACAAGCAGGTACGGCAGAAAACCGAGAGTGGTGCAGAGCAGAAGATGGAACCGCCGAGCGCGCCGGTCGGAAAACCAGCGCGACCCCACGCGGTAGACGCTCCACATCGCCCAAAAGCCCGAAGCGGCACAGAGCAGCCTGAAAACGAATGTCCAGAGAAAGCGGTCGGTGAGGCCTATAAAACCCAGCGCCTTGCAGATACCGGCAAATATCGCCGGCTGAAGCCACGGCCGGATCTGCGCCTCATATTCCCAGGGGAGGGACCGGACGGGAACGATTCCCAGCTTCGTCCCCGCGAATTCGAGAACCTGGAAATGCTCATCCAGCTCGAAATAGCCGTAACTGGTATACGCCGTCGCGAGCAGCAGGAGCGCCAGCAGGCCAAAGGCCTTTCTTTCCGCACTGTCCATAGAAGTGTCTGTTCCCGCACGAGCCGTGAAATTCCGCGCCGGGTCCCAACCGATGCATTCGGCTTTGATTGCATGCCCATTTTACAGCCCTGGAACACGCCTGCTGTATAAAAAACGGCACACGAGTGGGAATATTGTTTTTGGGGCGAGTCGAAATGGTTTATCCGCCCCGGGCGAGGGCCCGGGGCTTCACTTTCAACGCTTCAACACCGAATTCCTAAAACATTTCCTGCGCGCATGAAGATCAGCGAATCGACCGCAGGATGCCGGTCAGCGCGGAGACCGGCTCATCCGTGGAAACGCCCCATTGTTTGGCAATCGTGGTTCCCGCGGATCCGCTTGGACGTATATACCAGACGCCGGTGCCGGGCCGCCACACCGCCAGGTCCGCCTGGCCGTCGCCATCGTAATCGCCGGAAACCGGGATGTCTGTTTCCTCGCCCCACGCCACTGCTTTATAGAATCCCGGCGCGCCGCTTGGGAGGATGTACCAGGTGGCCATTTCCGGCCACCAGACAGCCAGGTCCTGTCTCCCGTCGCTGTCGTAATCGCCGGGGACGGGTATGTCTCCGGGCCATCCCCAGCGGGTGGCCGTGTAGCTGCCTGGAGCGCTGCTCTTCATCGAGTACCAGACGGCGCTGGCCGGCCGCCACACGGTGATGTCCGCCTTGCCGTCGCCGTCGAAGTCACCCGCGGCCGGGATATCGCCGTTCATGCCCCACCTGGTGGAGGTGTACGATCCGGGCGATCCGCTCAACTTGACGTACCAGACTCCCGTTGAAGGCCGCCAGATTGCATAGTCGTCTTTCCCGTCGTCGTCATAATCGGCCGGAACCGGGATATCGGAATTCATCCCCCACTTCGTAGACGTGTACCCGCCGGGGACGCTGCTGAGGCGCACGTACCAGACACCGGTACCGGGCCGCCAAACGGCGATATCGCCCTTGCCGTCGCCGTCGTAGTCGCCGGGGACCGGAACGTCGCTCTCGTAGCCCCAGGCTGTGGCGCTATAGGACCCCGGGGTGCTGCCAGGCAGAGAGTACCATACCCCGCTCGAAGGCCGGCGGATGGCAATGTCGGATTTGAGGTCCGCGTCCACGTCCCAGAAGGGGCGCAGCACCACCCGTTTGAACACTCCATAGCCTCCGGCATAAACTGTTTGCGTTGTGAGCGGGTCGATTGCCAGGCTTTGTGCCGATGCGGGCGGTTTGCCGCTGTCCAGTATTTCCCAGTTGCCTCCGCCGTCGGTGCTCCGGAACACTCCGCCGGAGGTGCCGGCATAGAGAGTCTGTGTCGCCTTCGGGTCGATGGTTAGGGCATAAATGCTGGCAGCTCCGGGGAATCCCTCGTTGACGGCGACCCAGCCAGTTCCTCCATCGGTGCTCTTGAATACGCCCCCGCCAGTGCTTCCGGCATAGATCGTTTGCGGATCCGACGGATCGACTGCCAGGGCATAAAAGCGATAGCCCGTCATCCCGGAGGCGGCCAGGGCCCAATTGTTGCCGCCATCGGTCGTCTTGAATATCCGTCCGTTGTTCCCGCCGCCGGCATAGAGAGTCTGTGTCGCCGTCGGATCGATGGCCAGGGCATAGATATACAGGTATTCAAGGCCGTTGTTCATTGCGACCCAGCTGCCGCCCCCGTTCATGGTTTTGAAAACCCCACCCCATAGCGTGCCGGCATAGACCGTCTGCGTGTTTGCCGGATCGATTGCCAGAATCCGGACTGAATCACCACCGGAACGGACAGTCGCCCACGTGTTTCCTCCGTTGGTGCTTTTGCAAATATCTCCACTGTCGGTGCCGGCGTAAATCGTCTCGGGCGATTGCAGGTCTATCGCCAGGGACCCGACATCGGTTGAACTCAAACCGTTGTTGGCCTGAATCCAGTTGCCGCCGCCTTCCGTGCTCTTCAGGACTCCGGCGTCCGTAGCCGCGTAAATGATGTTTGGCGTGCGAGGATTGACCGCCAACGATCCGACCTGAAGATTGGGAAAGCCGCCGTTCAATAGGGCCCAGTGGTTGCCCCCATCGAAGGTTTTGGTCACACCAACCCCGTTGCCGGCATATATCGTCTGGGATGTCGAGGGATCGAACGCAAACGCGCGGACTCCTGTATATCTCAGGCTTTGGTTGATTACCGTCCAGGAACCTCCGCCGTCGGTGCTGCTGTAGATCTGTCCGCCGGCGGCGCCGGCATATACCGTCGCGGAATTTTCGGGGTCGACGGCCATGATCTGAATATCGGCGGCGCGCTCGTATTCGGCCGTGTTGAAGCCCGAGACGCTCCAGTTGTTTCCACCGTCCGTGGTTTTGTAAATCCCATGCATGGTCCCGGCGTAAATCGTCTGAGGGGAACCGGGATCGATCGCGAGGCTTTGTATATCTCCGCCGGCGGGAAGACCCGCGTTGATTGGAAACCAGCCGGCTCCGCCGTCGGTGCTCTTGTATCCCCCTTCGTCCCAGGTGCCGGCGTATACGGTCTGCGTCGCCGAAGGATCGACCGCGAGGCAGCCGATCCAGCCCGCCTCCATGCCGAGATTGGCTGCAGCCCAGCTGGTCCCGCCATCCGTGCTCTTGAAGACTCCCTCGCCCCGGGTGCCCGCGTATATCGTTTGAGGCGCCTCCGGGTCATATGCCAGGGCCTCGGCGAAGTTGTTCAGGGGGGACACATAGACTCCCGCCCAACTGGCGCCGCCGTCCGTGCTCCGGTAAAATTTGCCGTCCGTCGCACCGGCGTAGACCGTGTGATCTGCCGGATCCACCAATACCGAATAGGCGCCCAGCATGTTGGACGCCGGTTGGAACCAGTGGTTTCCCCCATCGGTACTCTTATATAGAGGCCAGCCCATGCGACCGACATAAATGGTTTGCGGGCTTTGCGGATCGATGGCGATGGAGGATATGGCGCCCCCGGGGAAGCCACCTTTGTCGGCCCAGCCCCTGCCCGCGCCCTGCACTCCCGGCGCCAGCAGGAAGAGCGATAAACAAAGCAAAACAAAAAACCGCGGGGAAAGCCCCGCGCATGGACGCGTGCCCTGACCTCTCCACATAAACTTGCCCCTTTTCTGAACTGAATGCTCTTTTGCCAATTCGTCCACAAACTCGTTCGACAGCGGGAGCCGGGTAATCGGAAACGAGAAACCTTGGAAACGGCGGCGGCGTGCCGCAACCCCAAATCCAGTCATGGCATCGACCGCAGGATGCCGGTGGCCGGCGAAATCGGCAAGTCTCCTGCCTTGCCCCACTGCCTGGTCGTGTAGCCCGCGGTGCCGCTGAGAAGGGTGTACCAGATTCCCGTGGATGGCCGCCACGCGCCGGGGTCGGCCTTGCCGTCCGAGTCATAGTCGCCGGGAACGGGGATGTCGGTCGAGACTCCCCACCGGGTCGCCGTATAGCCGCCGGCGCCGCTCTTAAGGAGGTACCATACACCCGTGGACGGCCGCCACACGGCCGTGTCCGCCTTGCCGTCCCCGTCGTAGTCCGCGGGCACGGGCTTGTCCCCCGGCATCCCCCACTTCGCCGCGGTGTATTTGCCCGGCGATTCGCTCGGGCGCACATACCAGATCCCGGTGCCGGGCCGCCACACGGCGATGTCCGTCTTCCCGTCGCCGTCGTAGTCTTCGGGAACCGGCACGTCGGTGGGCTGCCCCCAGACCAGCGTAACAACGTTGTCCGGTGTGCGGCTCGGGACTATGTACCAGACTCCCGTCTCGGCCCGCCAGACCGCAAGATCGGTCTTTCCGTCCCCGTCGTAATCGCCGGGGAGGGGGCTGTCGGTCGATTTACCCAAAGCGGTCGCCGTGTAAGTGCCGGGCGACCCGCTCGGCAGGATGTACCATGTGGCCATCCCGGGCCACCAGACCGCGATGTCCGGCGTGCCGTCGCCGTCGTAGTCGCCGGGCACCGCCACGTCTCCCGGCATTCCCCAGCGGGTCACCGTGTAACTGCCCGGAGCGCCGCTCTTCAGCGCATACCAGGCGCCGTTTGCCTGCCGCCACACCGTCAGGTCCGATTTCCTGTCGCCATCGAAATCCATTGCGGCCGGGACCACCGGTGCAAGCGCCAGGATTCGGGACCATTCAAAAAGATCAGGATCCTCATAAACCGCGACGGCGGTGGCTCCGGCGGCGGAAAGAGAGTTTGGGTAGTACTCGTCGACATAGCCCGCGCTGTTGGAGGTCTTCAGGTAGTAGCTGCCGGGATCGAACCCATCGATATAGAAAGCGCCCGAAACATCGGTGGTCGTGGATGCGACGGCGTCCCAGTTGCCGTCATAGACCTGCACCTCGACTCCCTCGATCCCGGTCCCGGTGCGCCTGTCCTCAACGGAGCCGGTGAGCGCGCCTCCGCGGGCGAGAGTGAAGTCCACCCCGGGGTGATCGGCGCCGGTCAGGACTTCCACCAAAAGGGCCGTTCCCCTGGATCGCGAGTCGTTGAAATATTCGTCGACATAGCCCGGCACCCTATTGGTGGCCACGTAATAGCTGCCGGGCGGCAGGCCGTCAATATAGTATTTGCCCAAACCGTCGGTGGTGACGGATTTGAGCGAATTCCAGTTGACGTCGTAGACATCGATGGGAACGCCGTTAATGCCTTTCCCGTCCGAATCGCGAATCACGGTACCGGAAATCGACCCGCGGGTGCCCGTTTCGCTCACTGCGAAATTGATATTGGCAGTCTCGGCGTCCGGGAAGACGGTTACCGGGATTCCCTGAACCTGGAAAGCGACGTTGTCATAGTACTCGTCCAAATAGGCGCCGGAAAGGCCTTCCTCGAATCGAACATAATAGCTGCCCGGCGGGAGGGATATCCTGTACCTACCATCGAAACCGCCCAAGGCATAGCCAGCCATCCCTGTATCCTTATAGGCGTAGATAAGAGGATAGCCGACATTCGCGCCATCGGATTCGCGCGTGACCGTGCCGGAAATGAACCCGTTGGGATAAGCGGCGGTATCCGCGATACTGAGATTGATGTTCGGGGTGTCGGCAGTGCCCGTAACGACGACGGCCGTGGCCTCGCGCTTCGAATTCGCATCACGGTAAAATTCTCCCGTATAGGAGACTGAAGAGCCATAGTTGCCAAAGCTGGATAACCGCAGATAGTAGGATCCGGGGCGAAGCCCTTTTGCCGAATAATGACCTGTGGAAGACGCAGACACAGATCCGCCGAAGTTCCCCTCTGGGTCCTTCAAGGTAATGTACGGGTTGACGACTCCGGCGCCATCGGAATCGCGAACGACGCGGCCTGAAATGGAACCTCCCGGAACCAGGTTGAAGTCGATGCCCGGAGTCATCGTCGACGCCGCCACGTGCACGGCCGTCGGGTCCCAGAACGAAACGTCTCCGTTCGAATAATAGCCGGACACATATCCTGATGTACTGGCATCCACCTGTACCCAGTAAGATCCGGGAACCAGACCGTTGACCGCATAGTTGCCTGCGGCATTGGTCGTGGCCACAAAATAATCGCCGGAGAGAAAGGACATCTTTTTCCTGGCAGTTATCTGGACGTTTTCTATTCCCGCGCCATCGGAAATCCGGGCAACCCTGCCGGTGATTGATCCGCCGAGAACCAGAGTAAAGTCCGTGCCGGCCCTATCGTTGCCGGCCGTCACCTCCACCGCCGTCGCGGTGGACGCATACTCGGCGTTGTCGAAGTATTCGTTGAGGTAGCCCTGCGTATTGGAGGCCTTCAGATAAAAACTGCCCGGCGCAAGGCCCGGAATTGTGTAATGCCCCGATGCATCCGTCGTAACCCATGCAACATACTTGGAGGTGGAATCCGATGTCTGATACGCGATGACCGCGGCGCCGGGAATCCCCCACAGGTCCGGGGCCGCACCCGTAACCAGCCTGCCCGAAATGGAGCCGGAGCCGGAAGAGAGACTCAAGTGGATACCCGTGGATCCGGCGGCAACCGCAACGGCGTATTCCCTTGTTGTGTTGGGACCAAAGTTCGAACTGTAAAACTCGTCTATGTAGCCAAGCGTGTTGCCGGTGCGGAGGATGTAACTGCCTGAAGGGAGGTCCGGAGTTTCGTAATAGCCGCCCTCAACGGTGACGGTACTTGCGACCAGGCTCAGATCGTCCCTGCTGGTGTTGTAGACATTGACCGTAACGCCCGCGATCCCTGCCGAACCGCCCGAGACGGTGCCGGATATGGATTGCGCCCGGGAGAGCGAAGCGAATACCGATATCAGGATGAGCACGCGCGTAAAGCGGACGATGTTTCGGAAAGAGGCGTTTGGTTTCGTCATGGGTCACCTCGGGCGGTTTGGAGCGGCGCACGGAGCCTGGCGCCGTCCGTTTCAAGTGCAATGCTCGTCATCTCCCGGTCGGCGGAGAGAATCGGCCTGTTTGAAAACAAATTTTTAATTTAATAAAAATCGATGCGATTGTATCTCAGACCCATGTCACGTCAAAGCCGAAAACCATGCGCCGGGGGAAATGCCTCTCCGGACGGCACGGACCGCCTGCCTTCCCGGGAGCCGTTGCGGACAGGATGTCGTGCCGATCAGGGAGATTTTGCCGAGTCGATCCGAGAGCGGATTCGCCCAAGGCGCTCTTTGATAACGGTCGTTTGTTCGGCATCGGGGTGGAGTTGCAGAAATTGATCGATTTCCCGCTTTGCCGATGCGGCATCGTTCCTGGCCAGATAAATCTCCGCCAATGGCAACTGCGGATAGGAGAAGTGGCCGGGATCGAGGGATATCGCCTTCCTCAGGTGAACCTCGGCCTCAGGAAATTTTCGAAGGTAGAAATAACTCAATCCCAACTGGGATTGCGCCAGGGCATCGTCCGGTCTCGTCTCGACTGCGGAAAGATTGAACGGCAGGGAATCCGCTATTTTCCCCTGGGAAAACAGGGCGCCGGCCAAATTTACCACCGAAGGATAGTAATCCGGGTTCTGCTTCAGAGCCTCGCGGAAATAGACCTCGGCCAGCCCAAAATCGCGCGACTTGTATGCCAGCGTCCCCAGCATATTCCAGGCCGCGACGAATTGAGGGGACATACCCACCGTTTTCTTCAGATGCGCGATGGCGGATTCCCCGTCCCGGATTTCGAGTTTTTTCCGGGCCTTTTCGTATTCCTTCCATGCCTTCTTCGGAACCGAAAGCATGGCCAGCGAGGTTTGGCTGCGGGCAGTGCTTCCGAGATTGGGCTGAAATTCCACTTCGACAAAGACCCTTTTTTTCGAATCCGCGAGACCCGCGCTCACCTCGACGGTCTTTCTATATTCCCCGGCGTTGGGGATGACGACGATCAGCGTAAACAGGTCGGGCTGCAAATCTTTGAATTTGAATCGGCCCGCCAGGTCGGCCTGTGTACGAGCGGCGAAGAATGTCCTCGTACCTTCCAGCAGAACCACCGGCAATGAGCGGGGAGAATACTCTCTTTCCTTCAGCAGTATCCTGCCGGTCAACTGGTAACCTCCGGCGGCAATACAGGCCCTGCCGGTCAGCAGAGCCGCCAGAAAAAACAGCGGCAGAAAACGGATCATCGACGGCATTTTGTGCCTCGATTCTGCTCCATGCTGGAAGTGCACGCGAATCCGGGGGAGCGCCGCGCGCCGGAGGATTTATTCCTTGCCCGACTCCCGTCCGGCAAATTATACCATCCGCGGCCGCCGGGCACCCGGGATCTCATCGAGGCTCGTAAACCACCCGACCCTTCAACACGAATCGCGCGGCCGCCCCTTCGAAGAAAGATCATGCATTCAGATGCAAAGCCTTAAGATCCGGCTTCGGAATTTCCTTCCCCTGGCTTGAATCCGCAAATCCGTCAGCTTCCATCGTGTATATTGACGCGATTTCCTAATTTCTGTCATCATTGTTTGTGAACGCATCGCCGTTGCAGAAGATCCATTTGGGGGTAACAGGGCGTGTTCTTTCTGCGATATTTTTGATTCCAGACCCGGATTGGAAAAACGGATAAATCCGCCGCACCGGAGCCGGAGAAGATGAGAAACCTGCTTCTGATCGTCTTTATGGGAGCGAGCCTGACGGGCTTCCTGCCGGCCGGAGACAAGTCCTCGGATCTGAGCGGGATCTGGATTCTTGACCCGGACAAGAGTCGGGTGGATCAAACGACTCCGGCTCTCCGGAAAATACGAATCACCGGAGGCCTGGCGACTTCCGGCGTTTCGGATGCGAATGGGAATACTGCCCCATCCGCCGGACAGATCATCACGCAGTCACGTGACCTCACGATCAGGATCGTTCAAACCGCGGCCGAGGTCGAGATCATGCGTCGATTCACGGCCGCCGGAGAGGACCAGGCTATTGTTCAGAAATTTGCGCTGGACGGCAGTCAATGCTTCAATCGCGCCTCGGACGGCCGGGGCGATTTCGTGTCAAGATCCGAATGGAAAAAGGGCAAGCTGATCAACTCGGGCATCGGCACGCTGACAATAGACGGACCAAGGATGGAAATCTATATCAAGGAGGAGTTTTCCATATCCAAAAACGGGAAAAAGCTGACGATCCAAACCATGCACACCACCCGGCAGGGAATCACCAAGCTGAAGCAGGAATTTCTCAGAGGGGACGAATCCAAATTCTGAGATTGAGATTATTGAGCTTCGTTTAATCAGCCCCCGAGGCAAAAAAAGGGCGGCAAATTGCGGCGCAAACATAAGAGATTCCAGCCTTCTCGGGACCCCGGGCAACACGTTCATGCGGTCTTTCGACCTTTGATCACCCCGGCGACGCGAATATCCGATTCCTCCATGAGCACATTGGCGTTGTTTGCAGGCGTGACCCCGGCGTTGTATGCCGGAGCGAACAACACGATCGCACATATGGCAGGAGGAGCCTGGATCGGCACGAGCACAGATTCCAATGAGGAGCAGACCCTTCCTTTATTTTTGCACTTTTCTCGCCGTGTAATCGGTTGTAAACATCAGGTTCGTGAAAAGCACCGGCTTGGCCGGGTCATCTACTCTCTTGAAATTGAGCGGGCAATGCCATAATCCTTTTGTCAGATGAACGACCGCAGGTGATGTAAAGACAAATTTTTCCATATTGTGCGGATCCTCACCCAAAGAAAATTCGACCTCGCCACCCAGGTCCAACAGGCTGGTGGTATCTCCGCCGATAAACATGAGAAACTCGTCCCAGTCATGCACGTGAGGTTCCGGCGCCATCAAAAAGGCTTTCGTTATCGGCACCCAGGACAGCGTAAAGGGGGAATAGGGGGTGCCTTTCATCTCATTCATCCCAAGACCGGGAAACGGATTTGGATAGACCCTCGCCTTATCGCCGACCCGTTTCATCAACTCCGCCCAGGGATGCTTCCTCTGGTGTAATGCACCCGGATTCGCCTGCCTCTTCCGCCGCCCGCCCCTGCTCCGTTTCTTCCCGAAACAAGCCGGACCGCTGTTCAAACCGTCTCCGTGCTGCGACTCCCCTGAAGCGACGCTCGACATCCAGCGGGTCGAACCCCGCGTCAATTCAGCTGTCAGCGCTCCGCCTTTGATTGTTCCCTTGCTGCTTTCCGGGCATCAGGCCGGCCCTGCGGAGCATGTTCGCTATTTATTTCGGCAGCGGGGTGGATTGTCCTACCACGAGCCGTTGGGCCGTCGCCATCCCATATGTGATGAAGTTCATCGGCGTTCCGTCCGGCCAGAAGAATTCCATTTTGACGGTAGCCTCCATGGTGTCGCAGCTTGTTAGCGTTTTCACGCCACTTGAGATGCCGATAAATCGTATTTTGTTGGCTGGCCCCTGATCGGTTTCAACCCGCTCCACAACATATCCCTGCATCGTATATTCATACCTTGCGGGACCGATCTTTTTCCAGGTGCCCACGGCTGGGGTGCTTTGGGAGTTCGGATACAGCCAGGCTATACCCGGATCGATTTGAAATACGATTTCTGTGCCTTCGTTGTCTCCCGTCCCCATATACGTCGCCGTGGTTGCGCCGGAACCTCCCTGTCCGCCGATGATCCACGTTCCCTGCAATTTACACCCGGCACCCTCGTCTCCGGCAAATACCGTACCAACCAGCAGAACCGCGAAAATCCCCATCATCGCCATTTTTCTCATGGTTGCCTCCATTGATCGATTTTTTGCTGCTGCCTGCTAATGCGGGAAACGAAGGGAAAAGTGTTCATGCAACGAGAATGCCTTTGTCCTGATAGCGAAGCGCATCGTGTTTTCGAAGGATGGCTGCCGGCCGTCCCCTTGCTCTCAAGGAGCGACGCATGCCGGGCATTTCAAGGAAAGAGCCCGGGAATTCATGCAAAACGCAATAGATACAGGCTATTTGGTATATAATGAAAAGAACTCAAGACTTTGCTTTCCCGGGTAGCCAGAGGCGCTTCGATGCAATCATCTGCGGAAGAAATATCTTCCTTGCTGCATGCGTGGTGTGAAGGCGACCAGTCGGCCCTGAATAAGCTCCTGCCTCTGGTGTACGAGGAACTCCGGCGGCTGGCACATCACTATATGCGTCAGGAGCGCGCCAATCACACGCTGCAGACGACGGCGCTGGTCAACGAGGCATTCGTCCGGCTTGTCAGGGCGAAGCAGGTTGACTGGAAGGACCGGAATCATTTCTACGGCATATCTGCCAACCTGATGCGCCGCATCCTCGTGGATCTTGCCCGCTCCCGCGGGTATCGCAAACGCGGGGGCGATATGAAGAGGGTTTCCCTCGATGCGGACCTGTTTGTTTCCTCCGGGCCGGATCCCGACATCGTCGCACTCGATGAAGCCTTGAATGCACTCGCGGAATTTGACCCCCGGAAAGCAAAAGTTGTGGAACTGCATTTTTTCGGTGGGCTGAGCTGGAAGGAGACCGGGGAGGTTCTGCATATTTCCGCCATGACCGTGAGGCGGGACTGGGGGATGGCGAAAGCATGGCTGCTGTGCGAACTGGAAGAGCGGACACATAATGAATCCTGAACGGTGGCGCAAAATCGAGCAGATCTACTTCGAAGCTCTCGAGCTTGAGCCGGCTCGACGAGAGGAGCTCCTCGACCGGTATTGCGCCGAAGACGCAACTCTTCGAACCGAGGTCGAGCGCTTGCTCGAATGCCGTGTGAAGGCGGAAAACTTTATAGAATCCCCTGCCGTTGAAGTGGTAGCCAAGGCTCTCTTTTCGGAAGGCGCGGAAATTTCCCCATATGCGAATCGACAGGACGATGGCGAAAAATGCGTCGAACATCCCGCGCCGGTGGGAAGCGAGTTCGAGGCGCCCGACGGCCGCGCCGGAAGTTTCAGGAGCCCGCAATCTAAATGTGCGCCGTGGTGGGTGTACGCCATTGCCGCCGTTTTCCTTGTTTGCGCGGCCGTGCGCTACTATGCCTGCTTCGATCATCCGGATACGGATCTGGGTTGGACCATGAAATGGGCCGGAAGCAGCGACGGCCTGAACGGGATATCGATCATGGCCGTGAGGCCCGGTTCGATGGCGGCGAAAGCGGGAGTCAAGGTTCAGGGCTTGCCCCGGATAATCGCCTGGCTGGTCGTGCTCATGCCGGGCATTTGCGAGGCTCTTTTCGCCTCGATCGGTGTGACTTTCGCCCTTGTTTTCCCACGGCGGCTTTTCAGGCAGCGCTGGATCATTCCGCTCTTCTGGCTGCCGGCCGCGATGCTTCTGCCGTTAACGCTTTTCTCCAGCCACCCGCCGGTATATTCATTCCCGCGATGGTGGCCGGATTGGTACAGGGACGCCGGAACGTTGCTGGCATTGTCGTGCTGGTTTGCGATGGCCGCCTTCCTGGTCCTGAACTACAGGTCTCTTCGCAGCCTGAATGAGCGGAGGCGAATCCGCCTGCTCGTCGCGGGCGCCGTTATCACTCTTTGTGCCCTTGCCCCGGTGGCCGCGGCGAGGCATTTGCCCGGTTGGACTTTCATCTCGCGGCTGAACTCTCCTCCCTACATTCTGTTGACGATACTCTGCTTCCTGGGCACTGCGTTCCCCGTCTCCGTGGCCTATGCCATCCTGCGTCACAGGCTGTTCGACATTCGCGTCCTGATCCGCCAGGGGGTCAGGTGCGCCGTGGCGCGCAACGCCCTGCTTTCACTCGTACCCATTGTCGCAATCGTGCTGGCGGCCGACCTGCTGCTGCACCGCAGCCAGCCGCTGGCGGAGATCCTGAGCGGGCGCGGCGTTCTCTATGCCGTACTGGCAGGAGGCGGGCTGCTGCTGCACTTGTACCGGAAGAGCTGGCTGAATGCGTTAGACCGGCATTTTTTCCGCGAGCATTACAACGCCCAGCAGGTTCTCCGGAATGTGATCGAGGCGGTACGCGCGGCCGGAAATTTCGAGAAAGTGGCGCCGCGGGTGGCTCAGCAGGTCGAATCGGCGCTTCATCCCGAGTTTGCGGCGATATGGATGCGGCGGCCCGGCGAATCCGCGTTCAGCATCGTGAACGGCGGAGACTGCCGGGTTGCGCCGATAGCCGCAGGCGGCAGGCTGATGGCCCTGGTGCGAACGATGGCCAAACCGGTGGAGATCCCGCCGGACGAGACGGGCTGGCCGTGGCGACAGTTGCCTCGTGAGGAATCCGATTTTCTGCGGAAGTCAAGGATCGAGTGGCTGTTTCCCATATGCATTGGAGAAGGGAATGCGGAAGCGCTGCTTGCGCTGGGGCCCAAACGATCGGAGTCTCCATATGCGCAGGAGGATCAGGATCTGCTGCAGGGGATCACGAGCAGCCTGGCGCTGCTTTTGGAACGGAAGCCTTCGGTGGTATCCGACAGCGGCGGATTGAAGGAATGTCCTGAGTGCGGGACGTGCTACGACAGTGATTCGGACAGCTGCAAGAAGGAGGGGGCGGCCCTGACGCCGATTCTGTACCCCAGACTGTTGGCCCGCCGGTACAGGTTTGAGCGGAGACTGGGAAGGGGTGGGATGGGCGTGGTGTATGAGTCTTTCGATACGGAGCTGGATCGGCATGTCGCGATCAAACTGGTTCATCCGGCTCTCACGTTGAGTTCAGAAGCAGCTGCGCGGTTCAGGCAGGAAGCGAAGGTTGCGGCGAGCCTCACCCATCCGAACGTTGTGACAATATACGATTTTGGAGTGGCGGAAGATGGCAGAGCCTACCTGGTGATGGAATTGCTGCAAGGTTCGACGCTCCGCCAGGAGTTGAAACGGGTTCATCGGTTGCCCGCATCGCGCGCGTGCGCGATACTTTCGGGCGTGTGCGCGGCGGTTGAAAGGGCGCACCAGCGGAAGCTGCTGCATCGCGACCTGAAGCCCGAGAATATCTTTCTCGCAGACACGGAGCGCATGGTGACCCCGAAAATCCTGGATTTCGGAGTGGTTAAACTGCTGGCGCCGTCGGAGGAAGAGACAGCGGGCGACCAGACGGAACCCGGCAGGCTTGTCGGCACTTTGAAATACATGTCGCCCGAAGAGCTGCAGGGAGAGAAGCCGGATGAGAGCTGGGATTTGTGGGCGCTGGGGGTGGTGGCATATGAGATGCTGACGGGCGCGCATCCTTTTACGGGCACGACTTCCGGCGAAATCCGCCGGGCAATTATTGACGGTCGAATGACGCCGCTGCACATACATCTTCCCGAAGCCCCCCAAAGCCTGCGGATCTTTTTTGAGAAGGCGCTGGCCGCCGATCCCGCCGAGCGCCCGCGATCCGCCCCGCAACTGCTTTCATATTTCATGCAGCGCCTCTGACAGCCGGATATGGCGGCACTTGCCTAAAATCAATAAGGAATCGGAAATGCGGCGTACTGTCGGCATCTCGCCGCGTAAGAGGTTCAGGAAAATGCCCGGGCAGCCGAATCCGGTTGCGGGAAGCGGGTTTTGAATAGACCTTCGCTTTGTTGAACGGTCCGTGGATCCATTCTGGCAAAGATATGACTTGGATGATAGTCTATATTTTTTGACGGAAACTCCGGATATGTGGTCGCAGCAGGTAAACGTACGGCTATGAAGGTTCTTAGACTTTCCTGTCTTCTTCTAATACTTTTCCTGGTTTTCAGCCATCATTCGATAGCCCAGGTTGAAGCGGACGGGCATTTTTCGCCGATCACCAAAAACTTCTGCGGCATGAAGGTATGTGAGGAGGAATTCACGGCGTTTCTCGCGCGAGGCGTGGATTTTCCCGAGGCGATCGACCCGGCCCTGGCGGAAAACAAACACATTGCACGCTATGATTTTTACCTGAAGAACGATGCGCCGGCGGAACGGAATTCCGGTCTGCCGGCCATTAACCAGGATGCGGGGGCGCACTCCGACCGGAATGACCGGCATTCGAGCGTAGAAAAAACGATGGCGGGCAATGGGCCTTTGCCCGATTCATACAGCACTTTTCGGTACGAAGATAAGGGTTTAGGCGCCAGACTGCTGCGCGCGTCCCTCTTCGTGCATTCTTCCCAGGTCGCCAATTTATTGCTGATGGTTCAGTTTCCCGATGCCTTCAATTATTCCTGCGGTTCCTGGGATGAGGCGAAAAGCAATCTGCACCGCGCCTGGACCACCGCTCCGGTTTGGGATAAAGATCACTGGCTGACGAATTTCATCGGGCACCCTTATGTCGGCGTCAATTATTACAACATGATGCGCAGCCAGGGCTCCTCGGTCGCCACTTCCTACCTCTATTCGACCGGCCAGTCTCTTCTCTGGGAATTTGTAATCGAAGCGGTGGCGGAGCAGCCCTCCATCCAGGATTTGATCTTTACCTCCAATCTCGGGTCTGTTTTCGGCGAACTGTCGCATCGGGCCGTATTGCGAATGGGACGCAATGGATTCTCCCCTTTTGAAAAGATTCTGACGATACTGATCAATCCCAGTCATGTCCTCAACAATGGATTTCATGCTCGCCGCCGTTAAAACATCGCCCCTTGTCTCCATTTATCGCACAAGTGCGTGATTCGTTCCCCATGGCCTCCCTTAAGCGACGGGCGGTATCAGGGCTTCCATTTGGAAACTGAACGAAGGAAAGACAGCGTCTCCATCTCCTTCTCGGCACTTTTTTCGCCGGGAGGGAAATAGCTCATTTTGACGACAACGGTGTCTGTAGCCGGATCCACATAGATAAACTGCCCCTGCAAGCCTATCGCGGTATAGGCGTCAGAGTTTGTGAGCGTCCACCACTGATACTGGTAACCTAAAGGAGATTTTGGGGCGATCGGTTCATTGGATTCCTCGGGTACCGTCGATTCCCGGACCCATGCACTGGGAACGAGCTGCCGACCGTTGGCCACGCCATTATGCAGCATCATCAGCCCAATCCGGCCGAAATCGCGAAGCACCGCGTTAAAGCCCATACCGCTGACAACTTTGCCTATACCGGGCTTGCCGTCCGCGATCCAGAAGCCATAGGATTGCATACCCGCCCTCTGCCACCATCGTTCAGCCATGTAATCTTCAATAGGCTTTCCGGTTGCACGTTCAAGGACCCACCCCAGGACGCCGGTCTCTACCGTTGAATAGTTGAATTGCTTTCCCGGAGGATGAACGCTTTTTAAAGGCAGCGCGGCGGATGTGAAGCGAATCCGGTTTTCGACAATGGCGCCGTCATGAAGTTCCGACATGGGAGTGGCTTTTTCGAAATCGTATCTCTCGTCCCAATTGCAGCCTGATCGCATCATCAACGCCTGGCGAATAGTAACATCCGCATAACCGCTGGCTTTGAGCTCGGGAACATATTTCACAATAGGATCGTTCACCGAAGCAATGGCACCATCGGCGATCGCCATGCCGACCAATACGGACGTAATCGATTTGGCGACCGACATTGAAATGAAGTGACTGTTTTCGTCGGTCTGATGAAAATATCGTTCAAACACTATCCTGCCCTTTTTGATAATCAACAATGCGTTCGTATACGTGCGTTCGGCGAAATCCGAGGCCGGAATATGCCTTCCGCCGAATTCATACTCGAAATCGAGCGGGACCGATTGTCGCGGAAGGTCCCAAACAGGGCCCGCCGTCGACACCTTTCTGGTTTCAAAAATTTCATCTATATTGTGGAAGGTCAGTGTATTGATATCGGCATCCATAAACCGCTGGCGAACTTTTAGAATCGCATCTGAAGGCTGTGCCGCTGCAATGCCGGCGACATTCATCAGAACCGCAAAAATGGATATGTGATAGACAATTGATAATTTTCGGCACATGTTGTCTTTCTCCAATCGTCCGCCTGCCGGCCGCAAAAACATATCTTTATATGATCTCACATATTTTGCCGGATTCCTGCGAAGCATATTGAGATCGCGGCCTGAAATTCAACGATAATGCCATAACGCGACCCGATGGATAGGACGAACCGGCTGCCGTTTAAGCTCGGGGGTCGTCTATCCGGCCTCGGGTTCGCCTGCTTTTTCGCATCGTTCCGTCGCCGGCATAACATGTGATCTTCGATGCTTTGGAGCTCTTTATAGGTAGATTTTACAGCAGAATCGACGTTCGGGAAGCGGATTTTGGATAGACCTTCGCCCTGTTGCGGCCCTGCCCGTCATCTTGGCTCGAGCTTCCCTACGCAATACATCCCCGTGATCTTGAATCCCATTCCAAGATAGCATTGCCGGGCCGCCGTATTCTCGCGGTCGGCAAAAAGGACTGCATGGCGGCCGCCAAGGCCCGCCATGATGCGCATAAGAGCGGCGACGGCTGCCCGGGCATAGCCGCGACGGCGGTACAGCGGGTGTGTAGCCACGCCCAATATCTGATAGCACCGGATGCCGATACCGTTCGATGATGCTGTCGCAACGATGCGCCCATCCGCTTCTACCGCCGTGCACAATGGATTGACGCTTGCGCGATCCAATTCCTCGGCCGTCAATGGACGCGTTTCATCCCATGTTTCTCTCAGGCATCTGTGCAAGTGGGCGATTCCGGCCCAGTCTCCCTCCTGGATTTGCCTGGCGAATGCCTCCTGTGGCTGAACGGGGGGAAGACCGTTCATTTCCATGAAGACCTGGTAGGGGGTGTTGGCAGGGCGGTAGCCCATCCGCAAAAGCTCTTCATACGCAGGCCCGGCCGCATAGTCTATCCCGTTCACATATTCTATCTGTTTATGTGTGGCGGCTACATGGCGCGCAAGCGCTCTTGTTACGCCGGCATCTGTAGAAAACGGAATCAACGATTTTCCGAAATCGTAGTAGCCCGCGATACCCAGCCAGCGGCCCTCCTTCACGGCTGCATAGAGGTGCGAATTGGGGAAGCTCATTGTCAGATTTCCAAGTATGAACAGCGCATGAGGCTCATGATCGGCGAGGAACTCATAGATACCCTTTTTGACTTCCAAATTCCCGTGATCGAGGCTTTCAATATGGCAGATCATTTTTTATAACTTCCCCGTTTCCGGCGAGATTCCGGCATGTCCTTTTTCATGCGCAGGCTGGTGATACAAGCTTAATGGGTGAACGGTGGAATATCCACGGGAATTCGCCTGCCGGCCAGGTTCAAGCCAGCGACTACAGCGGCCTCCCGCGCATCATGGATAGGGCGCATTGGCTGCCGTTTCAGTGTGAGGTCCGTTTATCCGGCTTCGGGCAAACCCGGCCCAAGGCACCATCTCCGTTGCCGACATGTAATATGTAGTCTTCGATGCTTTGGAGCACTTTACAGGCAGCTTTTACGGCAAAATCCAGGTGCGGGAAGGCGTTTCAATACGCGAATCCTGCGAACTGTCCGGCCCGTGCGGTATTCCCCGTGATACAGAACAGGGCGCATGCCGCACGAACTGCCGCCCTGAACCGCCGGCCCGCGACTACTCGATGCCAAAGATGGCGGAGCGCCGCACAACGTTGTTTGCAGCGGCGTTTTTGACGCTGACGCGAAGCTCGTAGACGCCGGGCTTGAGTCCGCTCAGTTCCACGTCTCCGTCAAGGTCGAACCACCCCTTGTTGTCCTTGATCTTGTCTTCCGGCGGGATCGGCCGCCACGCTTCCTCCTTGACGGGCTTGCCATCCTGCAGCAACTCCTTCATCAACAGCAAATCCGGACCGGCAGGATTCAGGCTGCCCTCGAACACGCGGAAGGAATAGTCGCAGAAATCGCTGCGCGCGTACAATGGGATGCCCTGTATCATCCTGATTTGTTCGAGTTCACTCACATTCATGCCTTCCTTGTCGGCAGGATTCGTATCCATCGGGTTGTGCAGCATCAGGCTGCTCATCTCCAGCCTGGTGGGCGTGAGTTCCGGCACTTCGACCCATGCAGCGGCCGTGCCCATGCGGTCTGTGCCTTCTTCCCTGACCCCGATGCGGGCCTGATAGACGCCGGGCTTGAGTGTCAGTCGCCGCGAAAACCTGTAGCCGCTTGTTTTCGCCTGTTCCAGTCGCTCGGAAGTCAGTTTGCCCTCCACGCGGGCCGAAATCCCGACCACCTGTTTCCCCGAAGAATCGTAAATTGCATAAAGAATCTCGAGTTCGACGGCATTGCGCTGATCCCGCTCCAGGTACCGAAACCTGTCGCCGTCAAAGTACGCGGTCAAGGTCACCTGCCTGTCATCGCCTTCGGTTTCCAGGAAGTCCGCCTGCGCCGAAACAGCGAGGTCCGTCAATGGCAGCGGCTCGTTGATGGCCCTGATCAGACGCTGCTGCGGTGTCTTTCCCGCCTCACCCTCAAGCTTTGCCGCCGCGTCGAGCGGGGCGTACCCCCGTACTGTCCGGACTCTGTATTCGGGATGGTTCCGCACGCGCACCTTGATGCTTCGGAATCTGCCGCTGTCTCCTCCGGTCGTCACGTAATACGAAAGAACGTAGTAGAACCGATTGGCATCGAAAGCGCGGCCGAGCGCGTCGCCAAGGTTGTTGGTGTCATTGTACATTTTTCCGCCGGTGTCCTGCGCCAGGGCTGACAATCCATTCATCGCTTCGCGCTCGGATTCGCTCACAAAGCTTGTCATCGAGTCCGGATCGGGAGGCAGGCACCCCGGATCGGCGGGATCCTCGCCGCAATCGTATTCCGCGAAAGATTGGTTCCTGCTGGCGTCAATCGCGGGAGGGGCAGATACGCCTTTGGCATCGATCGTATAGATCGTCACACCGGAGCGCGCGGCACGGCCGATGGCCGACTGAAGCTCAACGTTGGTCAGACTTCCGCCGCTGTCATACATGGTGAACCCGTCGGAAAAAACCACGATCATGCGTTTGCCGGGCAGGTTCATCATCTGTTCTGAAAAGTCCCTGAGAATCGCAAGAGTGTTTTTGCGGGAGTAGGAAGCCTCAGACAAAATCTGCATGGCTTTATTGCGCGCTTGAACACGCAGCAGAGAGCAGGGGCAGTAGGTATTGGTCTCCGCTCGCATAATATCGACGGCCAGCCTTATGGCATTCGGGGTGCCGGACAGCGTGGGTAATACCCTTCCCAATATGGCTTTCGCCTCCTGCCTGGTGATGTTCCCGCCATATTCTTTTATGATCGCGGCGATCTGGTTTTCGATCTCCGCATCGATAATCGCGCGGTCCGATGAACGAACGGGCCCCTCGTTTATGACCCGAGCGGCAAGGGTCGGCGTGAAAAGGCTGCTCCGCGGAACGGGCCCCATCCGAATCTGCTCAATGGCATACCGGATGATCTGCCTGTCCCGCGTGAACTGCTGCGCGATTCCGAGCGTGCCGCTGCTTGTCGCCAGCGCAACCATGTCCTGCTCGGTCAGGCGTTCATCGACAAACCTGCGCATCGCCTGCTTTACGGCATTGAGGCTGGAAAATGAGAGGTGCAGGTTGTCCACATACAGCAACGTGGTCCTCACCGGTGTTTCGCCGAGCCGTTGCCGGACGCGCTGGGATTCGGCCGGATGCTCCTGCGCCGCCGCTTTTGCTCCCGCGGCCTTCTTCCGCTCCCTTTCCACCCGGGAGATGGAAAAAAAGCTTATCTTCTGAGCCTGGTCGCTTTCCAGCAGTTCGAAATCCTCCTTATCGAGACTCTCGATAATATTTCCCTTCTGGTCGGTGACAACGGCCCGAACTTCCATGAGCTCGGTCTTAACTTTGAATTTCTGACCGTCCGGCGCGTCTGTCCGCCCGGTCTTGGACCCGTCCTCCTGGGCCGCGATCACGGCGATGCCGCACAGCAACGTGATGGCCGCAAGGAACGCATGGCATCTATTCATGGCTTCTCCCTCCCGTGGTTTTCGGATAGGAGCAAGAGAGACTTCATTGGACCGGCCCTTAAGGTTTATAATGGTGAGCGGTTTGTATTGTTTAATTAAACAACCTGCGAGTCGAAAAAAAAAGCCCAAACAGAGATTTTCGCTCGCGCTGTTCATGCTTCTTCTGCTTCGGCAGGCCCGGACCTGTCCAATATGCCGCGCCCGATCGGGCCTCTTCAGGCATGCCTGTCCGCCCGGATAGCGGGCACCAAGTGATGCGCCGAGAGGAGGCAGTGATGAGGCTCTCCCGAGTCGCTACATCTCTGAGCCTACGGGCGCTGGTATGGATCGGCGTCGCTGCGGGGATGGGTCTTTCTCCATCGCCCGGATTTCCAGCCCCCGATGGGGCCGCACCCCCCGGGATGCCTCCTGTTTCGAGCGAAACACAGGCCGCACAAGAGACCGGCAGGAAAAAAGGACCCGCCTACCAGCTGGAGAAGGTGAAGGAATGGCGGACTTTTGCCGGGCAGCATAGTCCGGGCGAGCCGGATGCCGCCGCCGTGGCGATCGGCGGCTGGCAACTGCCGGACCTGGAAATCGTTATCGAATACATCACAAAACTGGCCTCTCAGCCCAACCGTTCCGTCAGGCGAGCCCTTTCCAAAGCGCGGATCCGGCGCCTGTTCGAACTGACTGATGAGGAAGCGCAACAGGGAGACTTGAACCGCATTTTGAGGCGGGGCGTGCTGCTGCATACGGACATCGCGCTGCTGGACCTCGAAAAATGGGACGGTCAGCGTCTGCGCGAGGGGATGGGAGCCTTCGCGGACGGCAATACTCTCCCCGAACCCAAAAGACATCACTGGGAGTTTGCCCGCCGGCTGGTCGACTGCGTGCCTCTCGGTTCTCCTCAAGGGCCGATGGTGAGGCTGTGGTACATCGCCACGACTGCGCACATGGAGAGCTTGCGTTTGCTGGGATACGCCGGGCAGAACCTTGCAGGTGCGCTGCAAAAATTTCCTTCGGACGAAAGAATCCTGTTTTACGCCGGGGCGCTTCACGAAACGTGGGCATCGCCGGCCAACCAAAATGTTTTGCTGCCCAGGGGAGCGAAGACTTCCTATCGATCGAGGGAAGAGGAACTCGATCTGGCACGGCAATTTTTCGAGAAGGCCATCGCGGCCAGCCCTGTTTTTGCCGAAGCGCACCTGCGCCTGGGAAGGGTTTTGGGGCAGCTTGGCCACCACGCGAAAGCGGCCGATGAACTGCAGCTGGCATCATCCTCGTTGAAGGATCCGCAACTTTTGTACTACGCCGCGCTATACCTGGGCTCCGAGTTTGCGGCCCTTTCCCGGCCGGGCGAGGCCCGCAGCCAGTTCGATCGCGCCGCAACGCTCTGCCCGACCGCGCAGGCTCCCTTGCTGGCCTTGAGCGAACTGGCTCACAGCGGCGGCGATGCGGAAGCGGCGCGGCTCGCCGCGCAACGCGTGTTCGAGTTGCCGATCGAGGATTTCTGGAACGACGATCCCTGGCGGATCTACGATTTGTCCCACGTCCGCGACGCGGCTGCTCTTATCGAGGAGCTGCGCGGGATTTTGGGTGGGTCATCGCAATGATATGGATAGCACGCATTGCCTGCCGTTTCGGTGTGAGGTCCGTCTATCCGGCGTCGGGGCCGCCTGCTTTTTCGCATCGTTCCGTCGCCGATATAGAATATGTAATCTTCGATGCTTGGGTACTCTTTACAGCCGGGTTTTGCGGCTGAATCCGGGTGCGGGGAGCGGATTTTGGATAGGCCTTCGCCTTATTGCCACAAAATCCTGTAACCCCTACACTCTCTTGTATTCAGGAGAGAAAAAGAGATCGTGGAACAGAATCGGCTTCCCGGGATCGTTGATCTTTTTGAAATTGAGCGGCCCATGATACAGGCCGGCCGGAATAAAGATCATGGTCGCCTCCGTGATGACCTGGGTCTCGATGGTTTTTCCATCCTCGCTCAAGCCGAACTCCACCACGCCACCCAGGTCCGGCAGGTTGGTGAGGTCGCCTCCGGCGAAAATTATGAACTGGTCGAAGTCATGTTTATGGCAATCGGTCACCATCACGAAGGGTTCCGTGATGGCCCACCAGCTCATGGAAAAATCGAGGTTGCCGAAATCGCCGCCGCTTTTCAGTCCCAAACGGGGAGCGCTGACCTCGGGATGCGGGGTCGGGGTCGCCACAATTCCTTTCCTTACATATTTCGCAAATTTGGATGTCTCCATCGTCGTTCCTCCACGCGAAGTGCGGTTTATGGCAAAGATCACATCGGCCGGAATCGCCCGGTAGGATGTTGCAGCAATTCCTGATCCGTATTGAACGTGGGTTCGAAGCTTGTCGGTGCCATTTTAAGCCGGTTCAAAGGAGCCAGGAAGAAATTTTGTGGATTCTCTGCGCCTAATTGCAGATCCGTTTCTGCATCCCGCTCTTTGCCGGTTAATTTGATTTGTAGTCGCCGGTGCCGACAGCACTACCTGCCGGACCGGCACCTCGGGAATAACACGATCCGCCAGGTGCGCCGACGTGTCCGCCATGCGCCGCCCGCCGCAGGAGGGACAGAAGCCGCGGCCTTTGCAGGAATAGGGCAGGAATCCGTCCCGGCGGCAGGCGTCGCAGTGTACCCTCAGTATTGAACTGACAGGGAAAAGGATATGGACATCTGCAGCCGGGGGCTAACCGGGGCTTTATGAACAATCTGCAGGGTGCGATGAAATCACCTCCGGGAGAACGGACGGGCACCAAGCGGAATCCTTTCATTCAAATGCATGGTTTAATACAGCATAACTGGGGAAATAAATCATGGTCAATCCGAAGGCAGCGAAAAGACTTCTTGCGCTTGTAGCGGTTCTGCTCTTTCCGGGAGTTTTTGTTGGAGTTCCAACGGCGGAGGAACAGGCAAAGATTGTCCAGAGCGGAGCGATCTTAACCGTCGCAGAATCGAAGAGACTGATAGCCAAAGCGGTGGCCCAGATGCCTATCGTCAGGAACGCCCTCACACACGGCATGGTCATCGTCATCAAAGGAACAACCAATGCCTACGTGGCGGAGGCGATCACCGGACAAAAAGTCGATCATGCAGCATTTGTGACGGGAAGGATCGAGCCCGAGAAGGCAACCAATAGACTATCTCAGGCGAAACCGGTGAACCACCTGATTCTCGAGAAGGGCAAGGTTGTCGATATACCGCTTGCCGATGCCGTGAAGAGGCTGAAAGCAGGGGATGTCGTTATGAAGGGAGCGAACGCCCTGGACTACAGGAACAAAATGGCGGCGATCAATATCCTGGATCCCTCCGGGGGCACAACGGGAAACACCATGCCATACATCATTGCGCGTAAGGTGCACCTCGTCATCCCCGTGGGACTTGAGAAACTGGTTGCGGGGGACCTCGTGGATACCACATTGAAGATGCGTGAGCCGGTGGAATCGCTGGCCTTGCCCGTAGCCAGCGGGTCGTCGCCGTTCCCCGGTTCGACAATTCCCTCTATGTGGCTCGTCACGGGAGAAATCGTTACGGAGCTGGAGGCCATCAAGATATTGACGGGGGCAACGGCCTTTCAGTCCAGTGCAGGGGGAGTCAGCGGTGCGGAGGGCGGAGTATGGCTTGTTTTCAGGGGGACCAGGGAACAGGTGTCGAACGCCCTCAAGCTAGTCCAGTCAATACAGGGCGAACCTCCGTATTAACGAAGCTTCCCAAATCGCCGTTCTGGACAGTAGCCAATATCAATTCGGACTCAAATTTCGGGCATAACTCGCATAAATAAACGCAACCCAGGCGCAACCTGGCCCCAAAAACCGCCGCGCCCATTCCCCCTTGTTCCCGTAAATGCTTTGAATTGTTTGCTTTAGCTGGAGCGGGAGACCGGGATCGAACCGGCGACGTCCAGCTTGGGAAGCTGGCATTCTACCGCTGAATTACTCCCGCTCTGTTGCATCGTCAATGTAGCCTTGATCAACCGCTTTTTCAAGTGATTTGCGGGCATGGACCCGAAAGAAATGCCCTGGCGGGCACAAACACCTTGGATCATCCCTTCCCGGGCGGTCTATAATGCATTCCGTACATACTGTGTCTGACGCAGGGGACGGCGGCAGGCGGGGCGCCTCAGGACGTTGACGGGTGCACCGCGGAATCCGCCATCCCCCAACCCGCGAGGAGGCGGTCATGGCCATCAAACCATCCCATACTTTCACCATCATCCCCAAACTGCCCCCGTCGCTGGAGCGGTTGCGGGACCTGGCCTACAACCTCCGCTGGTCCTGGAACCACGACACGATCGCCCTGTTCCGACGCCTCGACAGCGACCTCTGGGAATCGAGCGGCCACAACCCCGTCCTCATGCTGGGCAGGATCGAACAGAAGCACCTCGAGGAAGCCGCCGCCAACGAGTCCTTCGTCGCCCATCTCGAACGCGTGCTGGAGGACCTGGACGGCTACATGCAGAGCGAGTCCACGTGGTTCCGCAAGACGCACGGCGGCGCACAGGGCCCGCTGATCGGCTACTTCTCCGCCGAATTCGGCCTGACCGAGTGCATCTCGATTTTCGCCGGCGGCCTCGGCATCCTGTCCGGCGATCACCTGAAGTCCTCCAGCGACCTGGGAGTGCCCCTCGTCGGCGTCGGGCTGCTCTACCAGCAGGGATACTTCCGGCAGTACCTGAACCCGGCCGGCTGGCAGCAGGAAGCCCTGGAGGAAAACGACTTCCACTCCATCCCCGCCGTCCTCGTCCGGGCCGCGGACGGGAAACCGATGATGATCCCGATCCGCTTCCCGACAAACACGGTCTACGCGCAGGTCTGGCGCATCCAGGCGGGACGCGTGTCGCTCTACCTGCTCGACACCAACATCCCCGAAAACCCCCGGAGCGAGGACCGCGACATCACGGACCAGCTCTACGGCGGCAACCTCGATAACCGCATGCGCCAGGAGATCCTGCTGGGAATGGGAGGCAGCAAGATGCTCGACGCCCTGGGCATCCATCCCACCGTCTACCATATGAACGAGGGTCATTCCGCCTTCCTGTCGCTGGAACTGATCCGCAAGTTCATGGACCAGCTTTCGCTATCCTACACCGAGGCCAAAGAGCTCGCCGCGGCGTCTCTCGTCTTCACGACGCACACGCCGGTCACGGCAGGGCACGACTACTTCCCGCCGGAAATGATGGACTACTATTTCGCGGAGTTCATCCCGAAGCTCGGCATCGACCGGAAACGGTTCCTGGCCCTGGGCCGGCGCAATCCCGAAGACGCGTCGGAGAGCTTCTGCATGACCACCCTGGCGCTGCGCCTGGCCGCGTTCAGCAACGGCGTCAGCCGCCTTCACGGCCAGATCAGCCGCAAGATGTGGTGCGACCTGTGGCCCGGCCTCCCGGAGGACGAAACCCCCATCACGCACATCACCAACGGGGTTCACTTTCAGTCGTGGATCTCCCAGGAGATGGAGCAGCTGTACGAGCGCTACCTGGGACCGAGCTGGAGAGAACAGCCCGCGGAGCAGGGCGTGTGGCGCCGCGTCGAATCCATCGCCGCCGAGGAGCTGTGGCACACGCACGAACGCAGGCGCGAGCGCCTCGTCGCCTTCACGCGCAAAAGCCTGCACGAACAGCTGCAGCGCCGGAGCGCCTCCCAGGCGGAGTTGGAGTCGATCCACGACGCGCTCGATCCCGACGCCCTCACCATCGGCTTCGCCCGGCGCTTCGCCACTTACAAGCGCGCGACCCTGCTGCTGCGCGACAAGGCCCGTCTGGCGAACATCCTCAACGACCCCAAGCGGCCGGTGCAGATCATCTTCGCCGGAAAGGCCCATCCGAAGGACGACGCGGGCAAGGCCCTCATCCAGCAGATCGCCACGCTGGCGCGCGATCCGCAGTTCCGCCAGCGCATGGTGTTCATCGAGGACTACGACGTCAGCATCGCGCGCTACCTGGTCCAGGGCGTGGACGTGTGGCTGAACACCCCCCTGCGACCCAACGAGGCCAGCGGCACCAGCGGCATGAAAGCGCTCGCCAACGGCGCCATCAACCTGAGCATCCTCGACGGGTGGTGGGACGAAGCCTACCTGACCCCGAGGACCGACGATCGGCCCGTCGGCTGGGCCATCGGCCGGGGAGAATCCTATTCAGACCGCGAGTACCAGGACCAGATCGAATCCGAGGCCCTGTACGACATCCTGGAGCGCGACGTGATCCCGACCTTCTACGACCGGCGCGCCGACGGCCTGCCGCGGCGCTGGATCTCCCTA
>CAZTHE010000030.1:0-38601 GCA_964613495.1 uncultured Acidobacteriota bacterium
TGCTCTCCCCCTGAGCTACGCGCCTAAAAAATAAGGACTTAAACTACCAGAAAGGCGGAAATAGTGTCAATACCAATTGCCGCTATGCCGCCTTTTTTAAGGGTGCAGGCTCTTTCGTCAATATTTCGATGGCTTTTTCCAGCTGAATTTTTTCGATCCTATCCTGGAATTGCCTGTATTTGATCGCCTCGTCCCTTTCCGCCTGCTCCGCCTCCGCGCCCGCGCCGGAAGCGTTTCCCCGATCGTCGTAGTAGGACTCCACGGCCAGGTCCTGTCGGGTCTCGTCGTCGGGAGACTGGACGTCGGGGCTGATGCCGGCGTTGCGCGCGGCCTCGTCCTGAATGGCCTTGCCTCCCGGGGTATAGTGTTTCGCCGTCGACAGAATCAGCACGGCGCCGCTTTTCAGCTGGACCGTCTTCTGATCCGCCCCGGACCCGAAGGACTTTTCCCCGACGACGGTTGCCCGCTTCCGGTCTTTCAATGCGCCGGCGGCAATTTCCGCCGCTCCCGCGGTCGTGCCGTCGATGATGACGACGAGCGGCAGGTTCGTGATGTGTTTTTCGGGGTCCGCCTCGGCGACGCGGACTCTCTCCCCCTGCCGGTTCTGACTGTAGTAGAGGATCCCGTTGGCCAGGAAATAGTTGGCGAGTTCGGCGCCGTTGGCCGCGGTGCCCTCCGCGCAATCCCGAAGGTCGAGGATCAGCTTCCGGGCCCCGGCGGAGACGAGGGTCTTCAGCTTGACTTTCGCCTGTTCCATCGAGGAATCCGAGAGCGAGGACACGGCCAGAAAACCGACGTTCCCGTCCAGCATCCGGTACTGGACCGGGTTCGCGGATTGCGCGCGCCGGACCATTTCGACGTCGAACGCCTTGGATTTCGAGTTGCGGAAGAGCGAGACCTTCACCTTCGACTCCGGCGCGCCGGTTAAAAGGCTGTCCACCTCGAGGATGCTCTTGTCCTCGATCGCGTCGCCGTCGATCGCGATCATGTAGTCCCCCGGCCGCACGCCGGCCTCGGCGGCCGGCCCGTCGCGTTCGCAGGACACCACGTAAATCACGTCCGATTTCTTGGAAAGAACGAGGCCGACGCCCGCCTGGCCGTTCTGCTTCCGCTTCTGGAGCGCGTTGTACTGTTCCCGGGAGAGGAAGCTGCAATAGGGGTCCAGAGCATCCAGCAACCCCCGCATCGCGCCTTCCTGCACGGCGCTCATTTCGGGCTCCTCCACGTAATCCGCGCGGATCCTGCTGAGAGCATTGATGAAAACGCCAAGCTCCCTGTAGGCATCGTCGTCCCTGGCATAGAAGGCCGCCGCCATGCCGTAGAGCATAATCAGAAAGGACACAATAAATATCAGCAGTTTCCCCTTACTGTGAAACATGGAACCTCCCGGACCCGTACGGATAGGGCGTTTGAATGATATAGCAATCCCCCATGCCATGCAACAGCCGTCGGCGCCCGAGAGCCCCCTCCGCCCGAAGCCGGAGAATTTACGGGATTGACATTCCCCTCCGGCGTGTTAGCTTTTGTCCAAAGGGAGCTGATCGATTCATCGAAAATCCGGAACACACACCAGGCATCCTGAAACCGCAGTTCAATCGATTCAGCCGTAACAAGGAGTCGCACCCGGTTCGCATCCCCCCCCCCGCGGCTTGAAAAGACAAGTACCAGGATCGAACGAACGGGTGCCTCAGGGGGAGCAGACCATGGACCAGAACGAAATGCATCGTTGCACAAGCTGCCTGGGCACGGGAAAGTGCTTCCGGTGCAGCGGGGCGGGAAGCATCCTGCGGCACACGCCCGTTCCGATCACGGTTCTTTCCGGGCAGGTCGGGGGCAACGGGGAAACGTGGCGGGTGTGTCCCCAATGCCAGGGCAGCGGCATGTGTCAAACCTGCAAAGGCACCGGCAAACCCGTTTGACTCCAAAGGATTCCCTGGAGCCCACGAACCGCAGGAAGGCCCTTTCCGGATGGCGGGAACTCCGCCCACGGATCCTCCGCCGCGTCCGGCAGGCGTCTACGGGTTCGAGACGCCAGAGCAACCCGGCGCTCCGCCGGGAAGGGCCCGGCGATCCCATCCCGCCCCCGCATCGAGGAGAGCATCCGCATTCGCGACGAACCCGCATTACTCCCGAGGGTTCGTCGCGGGGCGGTGCGGACGGTTTGAAAAACCGGTTCCAGATCCCGAATGGAACGGCCGGGCGCGGAGGTTCGATCCAAAGAGGGTGAACGCCGCTTACCAGCAGGGGTTTTCGGCGGGGCCGATCCAATCGGCCACCTGTTCGTTGTAGATCACGCGTTTGCTGAACAGCCACTGCCCGTTTACCCTGACCAGTTCGTCTTCATAGTGCCCGTAGGAATCGAATGTCGCCTTCCGCTCGGGAGTGTTATTCCCGTAGTGGAACCAGTAGGCCCTCCCCGTCGCTTTGTCTCCGTCGATCTTCAGCACGATGTTCGTGATGTTGTGGCGGCCCGTTGCGGGATACGGCGCGGGCTTCTCTTTTGCGGCAGGCGCGCTTTTTGCCTCCGGTGCGGCTTCCTGCGGTCCCTGAATGGCCTTTTTGATTTCTTCGCGCCCCTGCCATTTCATGCCCACGATATCCAGGACGCCGTCCTCGGTGAACGTCGACGCGTATTTGTCGAGATCGCGGAAATCAAGCGCAAACATGTAGCGTGCCTGGAGATCCTCGATCTGCGCACGATCCTCGGCATAGCCGGGGACCCGGACATCCGCGGTCGCACAAGCCATGGCAAACAACAACGGCACTCCCGCAGCCATCATCGACAGTGTTCTCATCCGGTGTCTCATTTTTCCTCCTGTGTATGGATTCGTGATCCGTGACCGGCCCTTCGCTTCATTTCACGGGGCGCAGAATCGCGCGCACGGGACTGGCGTCCCCGTTGAGGATCCGAAGCGGCAGGCAGACAAGCTCGTATTCTCCGGGCGGCACACCCGCGAGTGCGCAACCCTCCAGGATGCATATCCCCGCATCCAAAAGAGCCCGGTGCGTCGCGTGGATGCTGGCTTCATCTCTCCAGTTGCCCACCGTGATGGCGTCCATGCCGAAGAGGCGAACCCCCCTTTCCGCGAGATACCCGGCGGCTTCCTCCCCGAGGTAGACATAATCCTCGATCCACGTCCTCGATTCGTAGACCGCGGGCGAGTTGCGCGTCTTGCAGAGGATCCGCTCGCCCCGCCTGATGTTGTGCGCCTCCAGTTCCCGCGGGGTGATCCTTACCGGGTCCTGGATCTCGATCACGCGCGCCGGCCCGAGCGTCGCATCGAGCGGCATATCCGTCACCGTGGGACCGTCGGCGATGAAATGACGGGGGCAATCGATGTGGGTGCCGGTGTGCGTCAGGATCTCCAGCATCGTGATGGTCACCGGAGAGCCCAGCGACGCCTCCTCGTAGCGATAGATCCTGGGTTTCACGGGATCCAGGATCAGATGGTGCATTCCCTGCTTCAGAACCAGGGATATGTCATACCAGCCCTGCGGGACCATTTCCTCCATCGATGCCTCCCCGGTGAAAAACCTTCCGATGATATGCGCCGCATTTTACCACTATCGTCCCGGATATTTTTCGCGGTTTTTTCCCGGACGGGCCAGTATTGGAGATCCGGAGGCCCGGGCGGCAGCCGTTTCCCATCGCCATGACGGAATCCCCACGGGCTCCGATTGGCTGCATCGACCGGGCCGTGTGATATCCTATCCGCAGTCGTTCCCCGGAACGGCGGGACATGCCGGGGATCGCGCGCAGGCGCACGGGAAGCCGAAACGGCGGCCGACACCATTCCTTCGAATGCCTGAAGACACGATCCGGGGGGGGCCTTTTTCGAAAAGGCCGCCCTTCCTCATGGTTGATCCGCGCTCGCCCTGCCCGAATTTTCCGGGCTTGCAGGCATCCTTCCATACCGGGGGCAGGTTGCTGCCGGGCCCCCGAGGCCCGTTGCCGCGCGAAATCATTTTTTCGCCGGCGCGGTCGGCGTAAAGGTGTACGCTCCCTTTCGCATCCCTATTCCTATGGTGAACCACAGGATGGGTCTGTCGATTCGCGCGAACCGCACCGGACAATGCGGGATCGCCGGCGGGATCCACACCAGGCAGCTTTTCGTCAACGTGCGCTTTTCGCCCTGGATCCAGAATTCCACTTCCCCGCCCAGATCACGGGGATCCGCCTGCTCCGCGGCGCCGACGTACCCGAATATCTCGCCCCAGTCATGGGAATGCTCCGGGTGAGTGACCTTCTTCTCGTGGCCTTCGTACAACCACGCAAAATCGATATAGGGAGCCCCCTCCACCCGATCCAAATCCAACAGGCGGGTCGATACGACGGTCGAGCCGCTCTGCGCCCGCATTTCCGCCATCTTCGCGGCTTCCGGAGTACCCTCCTCCGGCGGGAGTTTCACGGGATTGACGCCACAGGATATATATTTTTCATAATTGCGCTCCGCGGCTTTCGCGTCGCTGAACGGCGTCGGCGTCCGGGTGTATTTCGCGTCCTTCCCCCCCAGGGATCCCGTGAAGAAGAGGATCGGCGAATCGATCCGGTTGAACCGGATCGGGCAATGCTTCAATCCCCTGGGGACATAGATGAGGCAGCTTTTTGTGATCAGGTATTTCTCGCCGCCCAGCCAGACCTCCATCTCCCCGCCCAGCCCGCGGGGATCCTGCGGTCCCCGGGTCCCTATGAACCCTATGTACTCGTCGAAATCATGGACGTGCTCTTCCTCGACATAGCCCTTCGAGGACCCCTTCCACAGCCAGACGAAATCCGCGTAGGGAGCACCCTCGATCCTGGTGCCGTCCAGGCTCAGCAGGCGGGTCGCCTCCACGGAGGACGCGGCCTGTTCCCGCTTCATCTTCGCCGCCACCTCCGGAGGGACATCCAACGGCTTGGCATCATAGATGAAAAATTTATCGATCATGCTTCCTCCCCCTTTCGCACCCTGACCGGCTTCGCCTGCCTGTCCGGGACCCGGCGCCGGGGATGCCCATGCCAGGACCGTGAGCAGCACGGCCATTGCGACGTAGTGCGCTGTGATTTTCATGTTCCATCCCCCCCGGGTAGAATTCGGGTTCATTTTCGTAGTATTTTGGTAAACCCTCTGCGCTGCGATAGGATCAAACTATACCCAAAAGCCGCATGCCGCCACTGGATTCTGCTGTAAAATCCAACCCGGTCGTGGTTCTATTGCATCGAGGAGAACGCGGCTCCTGCCGGCGGTCCCGCCGCGGCATGCCGGGAGGCGCCGCAAAACGCGGGTCGCCGGACGGAGAACCCGAACGGCAGTCGTTTCGATCCTTTCTCGAACCTTCAAGGGAGGCTTGCAGATGCCCATTGTTTCCCGTCAAAGGCCGCTCCCGTATGGCAGGGCCTTCATAATCCCCGCCGTCATCCTGCTGCTGGCCGCCGGCACGACGAACATCGGATGCAATCATCCCGGCTCCCTGTCGGACAGGGAGATGGAAAAACTTCAGGACCGGGTCGCGCGCCTGGAAACCATCGCCGGGCGGGCGGAAGCCGTCCGGGCCGTGAAACGCCTTCAACGGGCGTACGGCCATTACGCGGAATTCGGGCTCTGGGAGGACCTGGCCGGCCTTTTTGCCGAAAGGGGCGTCGCGACTTTCCCGCCGGGGACACTCGGAAAGGATGAAATCCTCGAGTACTTCCGGGAAAACCCGGGCGGGGGAAAGATGGGGCTGCCGGATGGCGTGTTGCATTCTCTTATGATGATTCAGCCGGTTGTCACCCTGGCGCCGGACGGCAGGACGGCGCGGGGGAGATGGCGGCTCTATTCCATGCTGGGAGTCCATGGGAAGAGCGCCGAATGGAAGGGCGGGGTGTTCGAGAACGAGTACGTACTGGAATCGGGGGTCTGGAAGATCGGGAATCTGAATTTCTACCCGCAATACGGCGGCTCCTATGATCAGGCCGGCTGGAACGTGGCCCAGGGACTGATCCCGATCCATTACACTCCCGAACTCGCAGGCAGGCCGATTCCCGAAGATAACGACCTTGCGCCGGCACCGGGACCCGGGTCCGATCCCAAGGCCCTCGGGAAGAGGCTGCACTCCCTGCTCGCAAGGGCGCAGCGGCTCAATGATGAAAACGATGTGAGAAACCTGCAGAACATCTACGGCTACTATATAGACAGAAAGATGTGGGACGATGCCGCCGACCTTTTTGCCGCGGACGGGACGCTGGAAGAGGGCCCCTCCGGCGTTTATGCCGGCAGGAAAAGCATCCGGCGCGCACTGGATCGGTCCGGACCGCAGGGGCTGCGCGAGGGCGAACTCAACGATCGTCTGCAGATTCAGACGGTCGTTCACGTATCTCCCGACGGCAGGACAGCCAGGGCGAGGGGCAACGAACTGGTCATGTCGGGGAAACACGGAGGAGCCGGCGAATGGGGGCTTGGAGTTTTCGAGAACGAATATGTGAAAGAGGACGGGATTTGGCGCATTCAATCCGTTCACGTATATCCCAGGTTTCGCGCGGACTACGACAGGGGCTGGGCTCGAGGCGCGAAGCCAGCCGGAGGGATGAGCAAATCGTATCCCCCCGACCGGCCGCCCGTTGTTCCCTGCCGGCTTTTCCCGGAGTTCCGGGTCCCCCCTTTCCATTATGCCAATCCGGTCACAGGGAATAGGCCCCGGTATCCCGAGGGAGCCGTTCTTTCCGGCGGCCCTCCCGGCCCGAAGACCGGGCCGGCCGCCCGAACCGGAGATTTCGAAGAAGCCGGCTCCATCCGGGAACTCGGCGAAATGGCGGAGAGGACCGAGCGCCTTCTTAGAAGGGCCGTCGGCTATGACGCCTGCGAAAACCTTGCCAGCGCTTACGGGTACTATATCGACGATTTTTTATGGGACGATTTTTCGGACCTGTTCGCCCCGGACGGATGGAGAGAGGCGCCCTACGAAGGGGTTTACGTCGGGCGGGAACGCATCCGCAAGTCGCTTAAGCTCCAGTATCCCGGCGCCGGAGGAAGGTCGTCGGGTTTCTTTACCTGCCATCAGCTGATCCAGCCCGTCATTCACGTCTCGGAGGACGGGCGGACCGCCGGCATAAGGGTCCGGCTATTCCAGCTTTCCGGCCCTTCCGGTGGCAACGGTTTCTGGATGGCGGGGATTTTGGAGAAAAGGGCGCGGATCGAAAACGGCATCTGGAAGCTCACCTCGATGGATCTCGATTATACGTGGACTGCCGACTACAGGGGCGGATGGACGAAGGCCCCGATGTCTTTCAAGCTGCCTTCGGGCACCTTGAAGGAAAAATTTCCTCCGGACAGGCCGATGCGGGGCCCCGAAGATGCACCCTTCCCCCGGATCGCCGACGTGCCCTTTCATTATGTCAATCCCGTGAGCGGACGGAAGCCCCCGCGGCTGCTGGAGTGATCGAGACGGCGGCGCCCTGCGGCTCTCGCCGGCGGACGGGAAGCCGGAAGGGCGGCCGATGCCTTTGCGGCCGGATCAGTTGTCCACCAGCACGGAGTACCGGTAGGCCAGAGCCTTCTCCTCGCCGGGCCCGATCTCCAGGGTCCATACCAGTTCGTTGCGCTTGTTCACGGCGTAGACGCCTTCTTCCCGGAGAGCACACTCGGGATTGCCGTCCGCGCCAACGAGATCTCCCGAGAAGCGGCGCCGGATCACCAGAGACACGGTTTCTTTTCGATGGTTGTTGACCCTGAGTTCGCCTCTTACGGAAACCTTCCGGAAATCGTTGCCGCCCACGTAGACGATCGCCCGTTCGCCCGGTTCCTCGTATTCCGCGTGGTGCGTGCGAAGACTCAGCGCCCTGGTGACGTGGAGCGTTGTGGTCTCTCCCGTGTTCACCCAGGAGGTGGACCGCTGGCCGTTGAAGCGGCCATTCGAAACGATCATGGCCGGGGCCGTGGTCATCGGGAAAGGCAGCGGGTTTTTGAAACGGACCGCGTCCCATGCGGCATCCTGGTACCGGTCCGGATCCTGCTGGCGCTCGTAATCCTGAATATAGCGTCCGTAAGCGTTTCGGGTGTCCGGCACGATCCACTCGACAATGCGCCCGTAGGGCGCCCTGGCGGCGGCGGTGGCAACCATCAGCGATTCGCCTTCCGGCAGGGTGCGCCTGCCGATGGATTGATAGTGAAGGTCCACCCCTTCGCCGGAGGGAACGGCGGAAAAATCGATGCCGCCCGCGGCTCCCGGATCGTTGGCCGTGACCGCCTGGCGTGCCACGTTGGAAGTGATGGGGGCGTCGGGAACGCTGCGCAGGTTGAGCTGCCGGAAAAACTGCGCCCATGTCGTCTTCAGGGAAAACGGCGACGTGACGTGCGCGAACTGCATATTGGGGAAGCCGGAAATCAGCGACACCTCCGCATTTTCGATGTCGCCCAGTTCATTCTTCACGACGGCGCTCTGTTCGACGGTCAAGGTATCCGGCCGGGAGATATCCACGCGGTACGCGGGCGCCCACGAAACGCCTTTTGCCAGATAGGAGATCATGATCTCGGCCGGTTTCCCGTTTGTTTCCGGGACGGTCAGCAGGAGCACCGGCTTGCGCTGCCTGACGCTTTTGCCGCACGTCCCTTTTGCGCGCAGGTAGGCGATCATGGAGGAATCCACATACGTCCGGCCTTCCGGGCCGTCGAGGACGAGGAATTTTCCGGGAGAGGGCGGTGACGCCGCGGAGTTGTATGCATCGTAGCGCGGGCTTTGATACGCCCGGTCCCACGCATCGGACACTTTCACGGGCTCCACGGCCTGAACCTTGCCGGTTGCGGGAGGGATGGATCCGTCCCGGAAGTGAATGGTGACGTCGCATCCCGCGAGCTCATTCTGGACGTCGGCCCCGCCATCGACGCGCACGGGAGCGCTCACCACCCGCGACGCCATGCGCGCATCGACGCCGCTGCCGGATTCGATCCAGAGAGTCCCGTGCACCGGCTCGGGGACCTCCGCGAGACGATACGTCCCCGGGCCCGGGACGGATACGGCTTTCTTCACGTAAGCCAGGCCGTTTTTGAACAGTCCGAGGGACACGAACCGGCTTTTCAGCTGCGGCTCTTCCGCATGCATCAAGGCCGGGCCCAGCAGCAAGCCGATGCCCAGTCTCCAGGGCCATCTCATCGCCTCTCCTCCTTGTCCCGTGAACAGGGCTTCGATCCCACGGCTCTCCGTGCACGCATCACCGGGACTCCATGCGAATTGCCGGAGCATTCATCGCCAAAGGAAAATATATCTGCGGCCCATTATAGCCGGATTCCGCAGGAGGACAAAGGCGTATGCGAAAGCCGCTCCGGCCCGCCCTTCGGGGACCGTCCGGTCTTTTTGCGGCAGCGCCTCCTTGCCGGCCACCCCTCCTTGCCCACCAGACCTGAGGCGACAAGCGGTCGCAAGCGGCGGCCGAACCGATGCCGGCATCGCAGCACTGCTCTTAACCCGGACTATTCGCAGGGATTCAGCAGCTGTTCGACAGAAACGGGCTTTTTATCCTGCCGGAATCCTTCCTCGATCATCTTTCTCGTCGAGGTCGCCTATCACTGGAAGCCGAACTGGGAATATGGGAACACCCCGGCACCCTTCCCGCAAACGCCTGAAGGACAAAAGGAATTCCTGGAAGAGGTGCACCGCCTGGTGCCGGGAACGCCATACGGGCTGGGAAAAGGGATCTTCTGGTGGGAGCCCGCGGTTCCCCTGCGGCAGGGAATTGCAGGCCGGGGCATTTTCGATCAGGACGGGAACGCCCTCCCGGCCATTACGGCGTTTGACAAATACACCCGGGGCCGCGCCGAAAAGTCCACCGTCTCAGGCCCCGCCGGAACTTCCAAGGCCGGCACGGTTCCGGCTCCGACACGTCCGGCCAACGAGTGACCACTGCGGCGCCATCGGCATACCCTTTAGCTAGGGATGATGCCCGCGCATTACCGGAGCCCATGGTGGTTTCGCATTCTCCCCGCCCAATTGCCGATGGCGTGCCCCAAGGCTCGGCTCCCGGTATTACCGTTTCAGGACCGGGTTGAAATCGTCCTCCGCGCTTCGGAAAATTTCCTCTCCCGGCTTTAGGTCGAGGACGGCCCGAGCATACTCCCATACCCGTTGCGCGATGATGTCCGGATCGGTGATATGCTGAAAATTGCGCTCAGGCGTATCGATGTAGGCTTCCACCTTGTCCGGAGGAAGGGGGCCGCGACGGCGAAAGTATTCCCTCTCCATGGCAAGAGTCTGCTCGGTTGCCTCCGTGTAGAACTCAATCACGTAACGTGCCATTTTGGCCCCCGCGATCTGAACACACCCGAACCGCGGATCGGTGCATTCCGAACGCTCGGTGTGGTGGGTACATTGGGTTTTATCCCCGGCCGGCAAATCGCCTAAGGACTGAATTGCGGGATTCGCCATGGCCACGGCGCAAGGGCTGCTGTAACAAATGAAGCGTTTGTCCTTCATGTTATTACCTCCCTGATGGACGAGCGCCCGCCGATCTCCCCTTACCGCCTTTCATGCAAGCGGCGGCCCGGTTCCGGTGTCTTACGCACATGCCGGGCGAGGATCGCGCAGGTTTCCAACGGATCTAAGGGACAGGATCTGGAGGTCAGCTGGGCATCAATGCTATTCACGGGAGTGGAGCGGTGGACGAGCGTCTTTCCGAAGGAATGCTCGGTTTCTGCACGGGACATAATATTTCCGCTATTTGAGTTCAGCAAACCATGGTTTGTCGTCATGTGTCAAGCGGAAATATTCCCGTGATTCCGCCGAAATAAAGGAGACAAATCTGTTTCCGCCTGGTGTAAGATCGCGTCGGGTAATCCGGGATTCGTTTACGCGGCGCAGTCACCGGAAACCGGTGCGGCTCCGATAATGAACACGTTTATGAAACAGCTGCTCCTTCATCCTATCCGATTTCCTTTTCTGCCGGACTATGGGATCGGGAGGATTCCAGGATGCGGAAGATTGTGAAGATGGGATGCCGGGAATGACCGCGATTGCCGGCGGAGAATACCATGGCGAAGAGGATTGCATCCAAACAGGCGTCATCCGAAATGTCCGAGCGGGACATCATCGGCGCCGCGCTGGAATTCGGGGCGAAGGCCGCAAAAATTGTTGCGCCCGGGAAAGTGGTGACCGCCCACTGGGTGCGGTGGAAATGCTGCTACGGATGCAGCGGGTATCAGTCCAGTTTGATGTGCCCTCCGTTTACCCCGCAGCCGGCGCAGACTCGCGAGATGCTGGATCAATTCAAGCGGGCGGTCCTGTTCGAATCGGGCCGCGGCAGGTCGAAAAAGATAGCGGTTGCCCTCGAAAGGAAGCTCTTCCTGGGGGGGTTCTACAAGGCCTTCGGTTTGGGGGCCGGCCCCTGCAGTCTCTGCGAATCCTGCGCATTTGAGGAAGGCTGCCGCAATCCGGAACTTGCCCGGCCCTCTCCGGAAGGCGTCGGCATAGACGTGTACGCAACGGCCAGAAGCCACGGCTTCGCCATCGATGTTGTCCGCAATCGAAGCGATGTCCAACACTACTTCGGGCTCGTTCTGATCGACTAGACGGCCGTCGTATTGCCTGCCCCCTCTCGGGGAAACATCACCGCCTCTGCCGACTACCGACTGCCATGTGCCGCACATTCGGCGCTCGTCGCTGCCCGCGAATGCTCCCGACCTTACGGTCGGGCCTATTCCCTGCCGGCGCTTCGCGCCTCCGGATTGCCATCGGCTTTCAGCCATCAGCCGTCAGCGATCGGACTTTATCGGGGAAACGCCACCGCCACTGCCGACTACCGACTGCCGACTGCCGACTGCTCCCACTACCGACTGCCGACTGCTGACTACCGACTGCCATCAACTGATTGACGCCCCGCGGGGCGTATGCTCCAATGAAGGGCATGGGCGGCGCAGACAGGATGCTGGCGATAGATTACGGCGAAAAAAACATCGGGCTCGCCTGCAGCGACGAGCTCGGTCTCACCGTCCGGCCGCTGCGGTCGGTGCCCAATTCGGGGAGGAAAAACCTGCTGAAAACGCTGCGCGATACCGTGCGCACCCTCGGCATTCATAGAGTCGTGCTGGGCATCCCGTTGAACATGGACGGCACCCGGGGCGAAGCCGCGCTCCGCATGGAACGGCTCCGGGAAGAGCTCGAAGCCGGCGTCGGCGTGCCGCTGACCGGGATCGACGAGCGCCTTTCCACCGTCGAAGCGCAGGAACTGTGGCAGGGCATGAGCCCGAAGCGGCAGAAGAAATACCGCACCGTGGACTCGCTCGCCGCCGCCCTCATCCTGGAGAGATACCTGAAGGAGACCTAGCCGTTGCGCAAACCGTTCCTGATCGTGACCGCATGCATCCTGTTCCTGGGGACCTCCGCCCTGGTCGCCGCCGGCGTGTGGCTGTTTTCGGAGCTGGAGACGCCCTACTACGGCGGCGCCGGAAAAGAGGTCTTCGTCGACATCCCCCGGGGCGCCAGCGCGGCCAGGATCGCGGACCTCCTTGCGGATGCCGGAGTGCTGAAGCGCCGCCTGCCATTCCGGGTCTACGTCCGGTACGCCGGGATCGGGCGCAGCTTTCAGGCCGGGGAATACAGATTCTCCGAAGCCGCAAGCCCCAGGGAAATCGCGCGCAGGCTGGCGCGCGGTGACGTGTTCTACTATTCGGTCACCGTTCCCGAAGGATTGACGGCCCGCGAAACGGTGGAACTCCTCGCGGCGAGCGGACTGGGGAATCCGGCCGGCCTCGAACGCGCGCTGCTCAACACCGGCTGGATCCGCGATCTGGACCCGGCGGCGCGGAATCTCGAAGGGTACCTTTTCCCGGAGACCTACCGTTTCCGGCGCCACGCCGATCCGGACACGATCGTCAAGGCCATGGTCGATCAGTTTCGGGCAAAAATCGCCGGCGCCCTGGGCCGCGACCCGATGCCTGACGGATGGGACATTCCGCGCATCGTCACGCTTGCGTCCATGATCGAGAAAGAGGTCCAGCGGCGCGAGGAAGGCCCGCTGGTAGCATCCGTCTACGTCAACCGTCTCGCCAGGAGAATGCCCCTGGGGTGTGACGCCACGATCATCTATGCCATGAAACTCGCCGGCACCTACCGGGGACGCCTGGGGAAGGCGGACCTGCGCATGGAGTCCCCCTACAACTCCTACATTCACCCGGGCCTGCCGCCGGGCCCCATCTGCAACCCGGGCATGGACGCGCTGCGCGCCGCGATCAAGCCCGCCTCATCCGATTTCTACTATTACGTTTCGCGAAACGACGGAACGCACCAGTTTTCGGAGAATTACGCGGACCACGTCCGGGCGGTGAATGTTTTTCAGAAGCCGCTCGCGCGGAGACGCCCGTAGGCCGGCCCCGGCGGAACGCGGGTGGGATCCGCCCGCAGCGAGGCTGCGGACGCCGGAGATCACTCCTCGACCGGCGGCAGGGGCTTCCTGAATTCCTCGGGCAGGATGTCTTCCATCTTCCGCGCAAATTTCAGGAAGGAGTCGAGCGTGCTCTCGCTGCCCCATTGCTTCGCGATCTCCGGATCCAGTACCTCGTCTTCGTTCATGTCCAGCATGTGAAGGAGATGCTCCGGTTCCGACCGGTTCAGCGGGCAATCGAGCGCCAGGCAGTGGTCTCCCGTCCGGCAGAAGCCGTCCTCCACGTAAACGTGATGAATGAACATGCGCCGGATCGGGTCCTGGCCGAGATACATGTGCCGCACCTTCGCGGCATAGCCGCAGACGGCGACGGCGTACTGCTGTCCGGAGGGCAACCGGTAATCCACCCAGTTCGTAGGGTATTTGGGCATGGAAATCTTCCGCTTTAGTCAGGTTTAGAAACGAATCGCCAGTCCCGTCGCCAGAGTCAGCCCGGAATCCCATTTGTCCCGGTCGTCGGCGTCCGTGAGGTTCGGCATGCCGCTCGTCGTATGCGTCGCGTCGAGCACGAGGCCGAAGTGCTCGTTCGCCCAGAGAAATGCGCCGCCGCCATAGGCGACACTGAGCTTATACTCGCCGTAACCGCTCCCGGCGATGTCCATGCTGTAATGCGAAAAACCCGCGCCGCCCTTCGCATAGAGCTGCAGGGGACCGTAGCGCCGCGTCTGCCAGCGCAGGCCCTGCAGGTTGTTGATGATCCGGACGCGGTGATTGGTCGTCTCCGCCGAACCGTAGAAACTCAACTGGGTCCAGAGGGCGAACCAGGGGGCGAGGTTCTGGGCAATCGTGAAACCGCCGCCGCTGAGGCTCGTTGCCGGTATGTCAATGTCGCTGAAGCCGGTTTCGAAGCTGAAATCCCGGTAGGTCTGATAGAATCCCTGGATCTCCGTACTCTGTTCCTGTGCCCGCGCCGTCACCGGACCGCCCCAGAAAACCGCCACCAGGAACACTCCCAGCGCACCGGATAAAAGACCTTTCATTCCCGCCTCCAGATGTTTCGCAAACCGCATCTTTCCAAGTGTAGCCGCTCATGGGGGACTTTGCGAGGCATTTGTTGCGCCGCACCTCTTCGGGTGTTTGATGCTCCCGGCGCTCCGCCGCGGTTGTTGACTTGCCCACGGGCCGGTGTTACGATCTCGACGTGAGACTGAAATCATCATTTATTCAACATGTTAAGTGTTTTTTGCGGCATGTCGCGGCGCTGCAGCTGCTGGGGATTCTTGCCGCGGTTCCGGTGCAGGCCCAGACGCAAAAACCGGACCTTCCCGATCCGATCAAATTCTTCAACACGTTCGATGTAGTCGCCAACACCGTTCGCGCCGTTCTGCTGGACATGGAGCACAAGATCGAGCTCGACGACCGGAAGAGCGGGAAGATCGTCACGCGCCCGTATGAAATCATCACGGGTTCGCTGACCGCCAGCGAAGTCGAGAAAGTTGCGGTCCGGAACGCCGCGATCACGGGAATCCTGGTCAAGGCCCGATACTCGGTGGACGCCATCATCGAAATCGTGTCTCCTTCGGAGACCCTGGTCACGATCCATACCACCATCCAGGCACTCAGCCGGGAGGTGGACGGCACGGAAAAATGGGTGGCCCTGGACTCGCTGGGGACTTACGAGCGGCGCATTCTGGGCAGGGTCAGCACAAGACTGATGAGCAACAGGGGCGAGAAGGAGGAACGAAAGGGCTTCTGGGGCCAGAAGCCGAAACCGGTGGATCCGCGTCAGCCCCGGATCCCGTCCATGCCACCCAGGTAACGCCTTTGAGCTCAATCCTGTCGGATCCCAAAATCTTCATCGCGGGGCTGGTTTCCGTCGGCATGATTCTCGCCGCCGGGATTTACGTCCTCTACCGGCGGAGATTGCGCTCGATCCGAAGTGCTCAGGCGGCGGGCTTTTCCGGCGGCGCCCCGAAAGCCGGACCCCCCGTTGCTCCGGATGATGGGCAAACGGCCGCCGGGCCGGTGCGCGCGGTGGAAGGGCTGCGGTTCACGACCTTTCAGAAGCGCTCCGGTCTTGCCGCCGACCTCGCTCGCGCCCTGCTCATCGTATTGAGTCTGACGGTCGCCGCCGCCCTGGTCCTCGTTCTTCTGCCGCAGCCCGCCGTGGACAGAATGGTCGGAAGCCTGGAATCGCGGCGCAGAACGGCCAATCCGGAAAAGATTGCATTTCTGTATCTGGGCGATGCGATCATCGACAGCCGATTTCACATCCGCGGCGTCATCCGCAATATCACGGCCGACCCGATCGAGCGGCTGGACGCGGTGGTTCGCTTTTACGCGCAAGACCGCAGCCTTCTGGAAACGACCGTCGTCCGCATGAACAGAGAAACGATCGGCCCGAACGAAATCGCCCGGTTCGAGCTGGTCTATCCGAGGGAGCGGCTCGACTTTGCCGGCTATTCGGCGGAATTCAAGCTGCGCCAGGGCACGATCGTCCCCTACCGGGACATGCGCAATTTGCCCGTGCAGTCCAAGTGAGGAAATTCGGGAGGACGGAGCACAGAAGCGGGAAGGCGGAAATTCCGGGCCGACGGGACGAGGAGAAGCACACTCCCCGCATTCCCCGCCGGGCCGAGATCCCAGCCTCCTGACTCCTGTATTCCATAGTTCCTTTTTTGCCCGTCCATGAACAGCGGAAAATATCCCCTCCTCTATCTCGTCCCGTATCTCGGCAGATACCGGACCAAGCTCGTCCTGGGCTCGCTCATGGTGATCTGTACAGTCATCGCGGCGATGTTTCAGCCTTGGGTGCTGAAGTATGTCGTGGATGGGCTGAAACAGTCGCTGGACAGGGAAAAACTCCTGTTCTACGCGGGACTGATTCTCGGGCTGTCGGCCGTCGAGGGATTTTTCCGGTTCTGGATGCGGCGCATCCTGATCGGGGCGAGCCGCGACATCGAATACGATTTGCGCAACGACTTTCTCGCGCACGTGCAGCACATGCCTCTGGCGTTCCTGCAGGCGCGGAGCACCGGCGACATCATGTCCCGTGCGACCAACGACCTCAACGCGGTGCGGTCTGTCCTGGGCCCGGGCATCATGTATTCCATGAACACGCTGGCCCTCGTCCTCGTCAGTACGACCATCCTGCTGCGGCTGAACTGGAAGCTGACGCTGCTCGCCTACATTCCCCTCGTCCTCATGTCCTTCATGGTGAAGCGGATCGGGGGGCAGATCCACGACCGGTTCGAAAGCATCCAGGAACAGTTCTCCGCGCTCAGCACCAAGGTCCAGGAAAACATTTCCGGAATCCGCGTGGTCAAGGCGTTTGCCCGGGAGGAATCGGAAACCGCCGAATTCGACCGGCTCAACGCGGATTACGTCCGCCGGAATGTCCGGCTGATACGCCTCTGGGGACTTTTCTACCCGATGATGACGGCCCTCATCGGGTTCTCATCGGTAGCCCTGCTCTGGTTCGGAGGCCGACAGGTCGTCCTCGGGCGCCTGACCCTGGGCGAGTTCGTGGCTTTCATGGGGTACCTGGCGATGCTGACGTGGCCGACCATCGCGGTGGGTTGGGTGATCAACATCTTTCAGCGGGGAGCGGCCTCCATGGGCCGCATTCTGGAGATCCTGCACGCGCAACCCGACATCCGGGACACGCCCGGAGCCGAACCGCCGGCTTCCATCCGGGGCTCCCTGGAAGTTCGCGACCTGACTTTTCGGTACCCCGGCTCCCGGCATCCGGCGCTGCGCGACATCAGCGTGACGGTCCCCGCGGGGACGACGCTGGCGATCGTGGGGCACACGGGAAGCGGCAAATCGACCCTGATCGGCCTGATTCCCAGGCTGTTCGACCCCCCGCCGGGCACGGTGTTCCTGGACGGGAAGGACGTGCGGGAATGGCCGCTGGCCGATCTGCGCAGGTGCGTCGGCTATGTCCCCCAGGAAACTTTCCTGTTCTCGGACACCATCCGCGAAAACATCGCCTTCGGGTGCAAGGCGGCCGCGGACGACGCGCACCTGGAATGGGCGGCGCGCGTCTCGCAGATCTCCGGGGATATCGGGACATTCGCGAACGGGATGCAGACATACGTCGGAGAGCGCGGCATCACCCTTTCGGGCGGCCAGAAGCAGCGCGTGGCCATCAGCCGGGCCGTCGCCACGCTGCCGAAGGTGCTGATATTCGACGACTCGCTGTCCAACGTGGACACCTATACCGAGGAGCGTATCCTCGAGGAGCTGACCCGATTGATGCGGGACCGGACCACGATCCTGGTCTCGCATCGCATCTCGACCGTCAGGAACGCCCATCAGATCCTCGTGCTCGCGGACGGGGCCGTGGTCGAGCACGGGACGCACGAGTCCCTGATGGAATCGCACGGATTGTACGCGGACCTCTACCAGCGGCAGCTGCTGGAAGAGGAACTCGCGGCCATTTGAACCTATGCCGGCAGACGCAAACGAAGAACTGGTCCTCGGGAAGGCATACGACGCACGGCTGATGCGCCGGCTCCTCGCCTATCTCAAACCCTACCGGGGATCGGCCTACCTCGCCATCGTGTGCCTGCTCTTCGGCTCGGTCTTTTCGGTTCTTCAGCCCTACCTGACCAAGGTCGCCATCGACCGGTACATCCGGAACGAAAACATCGCGGGATTGAACAAGATCGCGATCCTTTACATCGGCACGCTGGTTCTGGTCTTCGGCCTGAGCTTCGCACAGACCTGGCTCATCAACCTCATGGGCCAGAAAATCATGCGTGACCTGCGCATGGAAATATTCCGGCACCTGCAGCGGCTCGACGTGGCCTTTTTCGACAGGAATCCCGTCGGGCGCCTGATGACGCGCGTCACCACAGACGTGGACGCCCTGAACGAACTCTTCACCGCGGGGGTCATCTCGGTTTTCGAGGACGTGTTCATGCTGTCGGGCATCATCGTCTCGCTGTTTCTGCTCAACTACAGGCTCGCCCTCGCCATCGTCGCCATTCTTCCCCTCCTGATCCTCGTCACGCTGGTGTTCAAGATCAAGGTGCGCGATTCCTACCGGAGGGTGCGCACGGCGATCGCGCGCATCAACGCCTTCCTGCAGGAAAACATCACCGGCGCAGCCGTGGTGCAGCTCTTCGGGCAGGAAAAAAAGCAGTACGGGAGGTTCCGGCGCGTCAACAAAGAGCACCTCGACGCGAACCTGCAGTCGATCTTCTACTATGCGATCTTCTACCCGATCCTCGAATTGATCTCGGCGCTCGCCATCGCATGCATCATCTGGTACGGCGGGCACCAGGTGCTCGCCGGGGCGCTGACGCTGGGAACCCTGGTCGCCTTCATCCAGTACTCGGACCGCTTCTTCCGCCCCATCTCGGATCTCAGCGAAAAATACACGATCCTGCAGTCGGCCATGGCCTCGTCGGAGCGCATCTTCAAACTCCTGGACACGCCGCCCTCGATCGCCTCCCCGGACAGGCCCGAAACCGTGGACGCGCGGCGCGGAAGCATCGAGTTCCGGAACGTCAGTTTTTCCTACAATCCCGGAGAACCGGTCCTGCGGGACATCTCCTTCCGCGTGGAACCCGGGCAGACCGTGGCCGTCGTCGGCGCCACCGGGGCCGGGAAATCCACCATCATCTCGCTGCTGAGCCGCTTCTACGAAGTGGATGCGGGCGAGATCCGGATCGGAGGCGTGGACATCAGGAACTTCGACCTGCAGGAACTGCGCCGGTCCATCGGCATCGTGCTCCAGGACGTGTTCCTGTTTTCGGGCAGCGTGGCGGAGAACATCCGTCTGGGAGACGCGGGCATCTCGGACGAAGACGTGGAAAGGGCCGCGGAAACCGTGCATGCCGCACACTTCATCCGGGCGCTGGAAAAACGGTACGCGGCCCGCGTGGGAGAACGGGGATCGTCGTTGTCGGTCGGACAGAAGCAGCTCCTGGCGTTTGCCCGCCCCCTCGCCCATGACCCGAAGATCCTGGTCCTGGACGAGGCCACTTCCAGCATCGACACGGAAACCGAGATGCTGATACGCGATGCGCTCGAGCGCCTGATGGCCGACCGGACCTCCATCATCATCGCCCACCGGCTCTCGACCGTGCAAAAAGCCGACCGGATCATCGTCCTGCACCACGGACGCATACGCGAGACCGGAACGCACCAGGAGCTGCTGCGCCGGAAAGGAATCTACTGGAAACTGTATCAGCTGCAGTACAAGGACCAGCCGGCCGCTGCGGGAGGAACGGGCCGGGAAAATCCAGGGGATGGAAAGGATCAAAGGGCTAAAGGATCAAAATGATCCACCAGGTCCCGGATCTCAAGAACGTCCTTCGTCAAAAAGGCCTCACCCATCCTGCTGCCGATCAGGGTGCCGTAATAGCGGTGGATGCTCTCCACGTGCGACAGGAAATCCGGGTGGCTGAGTTTGGTGGACGGTTCGCGGCTTGCAGGGTCGTGGAGCTGGGAACGGTAGGCCCGGATCGCCGCCTCGCGCCGCTCCGCGAACGCGCTGACATCGACGACGAATCCGGGAGCAACGCCCGGGGGCAGCTTGAAGAACAGGAGCGCCGGCGGCCGGTAGCGCTCCTGTCCGGTGGCTATCCTGGCCAGGCCGGCGTGGTGCACGGCTTCGGCCACGAGCCGGCTGGTGTGGACGTGGTCCGGGTGTTTATCCTCCCAGTGATGCGTCAGCACGATTCGCGGGCGGTATTTGCGGATCACGCGGATGACCTGGAGCCTCGCCTCCGGCGTGACCGCCACGCTGCCGTCGGGAAGCCCCAGGTTTTCACGGACTTTCAGTCCCAGAATCGCGGCGGCCTCCCGCGACTCCGCTCTGCGGAGTGCCGGCGTCCCGCGGGTCCCGAGTTCGCCGCGCGTCATGTCGACCACACCCGTCGCGTGTCCGAACGCCGCCATTTTGGCCATCGTCCCGCCGGCAAACAGCTCCACATCGTCCGGGTGGGCGCCGATCGCAAGTATGTCGAGGTTCATCGCTCAATCCATCTCCACGAGTTGATGTTCCGGATTCATGATGTCCAGCTTTTCGTAGACGGACCGCAACCCGGCAAGCGAGTATCGCAGCGGCCACTGGATGCAGGCCATTTCGCTTTCCTGAACGTTCCGGTCGGGCGCAAGGAAATTGCACACCCTGCGCACCTGGCGGCGAAGGATCCGGTCTTTCTCCGCACGCGCCGTTTCGAATCTCTCCCTCAGCCGGTCGAGTTGGAACACGATCCGCTCGCCGCCGGAACCGGCCGCATGGAGTCTCCGGCCCGCGGTGGCGGGCAGCGCATGCAACCCGGCAACGGCCGCAAGAGTTTCTTCTTTCAGACCGCGCAGCGCTTCGGGAACATCCCGCGGCATCATGCCCGATAGTCTTTCCACCACGGCGTCCGCGCCCTCGAACAGGTCTCCCGGAACCAGGCCGTAGCGGTCCAGGATTCTCCGGCTTCGGCGGTCGCAGAGAGTTGCGCTCGCGCGCGGCCACGGAGCCGGAACCGGAAGCCCGTGCTCCCGGATCCGCGGCAGAGCGGCCGCGAACGCTTCGGCTTCGAAGGAATCGAGGACGACGGCGGCGACCGGAAGCGCCGCGTACCGGAGGGCCGGCTCGGCAAGATCCGTCCCGGGCGCCGTCCGGGCGAACCGGCCTCCGGGCAACCGTATCGACAGCGGATCGGCCACCACTACGCCCCATTCCTGCAACAGGGCCGGAATCAGCCGCGAAGTCGCTCCGGTCAATGTCGCTTCCGGGCGATAGCAGGACCGGAGGATCCGGACGGTCTCGGGATCGAAGTTTGCGGAAGCCTCGACCCGGTCGAGCAGTTTCAATATTACATCCCCGATGGGGAGGTCCGGGTCCGCGTCCTGATCGAGGGCATAGGAGCATATTTCGTATTCGCCGTCCAGCAGACGCGCCGACGACCGGGGAAAGCCGCATGGAATTTCCCTGCGAACCATGCAGACGGGAACTGCCGGCATGGCATGCCGATCCAATTCCATGCAGATCTTGACGGCGGTCAGGCATTTGAAAAGCTGGGAAGCCGGTCCGCCGAACAGTCCGGGATACAGATCCGCCAGGACTGCGACGCATCCCGGCCGCCGAAGCCGTTCCAGGTTCTCTCTTGCCCGTTTGGAGTCCTGCGCCGTCCCGGCGGGAAGGTTTCCGTATTCCTTCCGGGCGGCCGCATTTTTCAGGGCTTCCGCCCGGGCTGCCATTTCCCGGAATGAGCCGGCTGCGGGCGAAAAGGACAATCCTGCGGCCGAAAAGGCGCTCGATATCGTGGAAACTCCGGACAATCCGTGCAATTTCACCGCAAATCCCGAACCAGTTGCTCCCCGGACCCTGCGGGCGGCTATGCCCGTCTTTTCGCCGGTCCCGAGGAGGAGTGAATGAGCAGCACGCGCCTGTCGTCCCCGGCGTCCTGGATCTCGATCTCCAAGGCCCGTTCGAACCCCGTGGTCATGCGCTCGCTCCACTCGATCACGGTCACCCCGTCGCTGCCGAGGAAGTCGTCGAGGCCGATCGAATACAGGTCTCTCTCCCCTTCGAGGCGGTAGAGGTCGACGTGGTAGATGGGACAGGCGCCGTGGTAAATGTTCACCAGGGTAAACGAAGGGCTGTTCACGAGGCCGGCGTCCGCGAGCCCGAGTCCCTGGGCGATCCCGCGCGTCAGCGTGGTCTTCCCCGTGCCCAGGCCGCCGCGCAGCAGCACGACTCCGGGAACCGGCAGCGACCGTCCGATCTCCACCCCGATCTTCCGCGTCTCTTCGGGGGACTTGCTGATCACGCGTCTGGGCCGAGCCCTTTTCGATGGTCCGCCGGGTTTCATGGGTGTTGAATTTTCTTAAAGGCCTTCGGCAGGTACGCCAGAAGATCCGTGGCGATCAGGGATTCCATTCCCTTGTCTTCGGCGGCCAGGTCCCCCGCCAGGCCGTGAATGTACACGGCGGCCGCGACGGCGTCCGCGAGGCTTGCATGTTCGCGGCCGCTCCGGTGCTTCCAGCCTGCGACAAAACGGCCCAGGATACCAGCCAGGATGTCCCCGGTCCCCCCGGTAGCCATGCCGGGATTCCCCGTGCAGTTGACAAAAACCTCTCCGTCGGGGGTCGCAATCACCGTCTGATATCCCTTCAGGACCACGTGGCAGCGGTGCCGCGCTGCGCACGCGACTGCGGTCTCGATCCGGTTCTTCTGGAGATCCGGAATCCTGATCCCCATCAGGCGCGCCATCTCGCCCGGGTGCGGGGTGAGGATCACGGGCATGCCTTCCTCGTTCCGGAGGGGCGCCGCCGGCGGCACGAAGGCGTTGATGCCGTCGGCATCGAGCACCACGGGGACCGGGGAACGCCGCACGAGCTCCCAGACGAGTTTCCTGGTCGAGGGGTGGACGGTCAAGCCGGGCCCGAGAACCAGGGCTTCCCCCTGCGGGAGCAGCGCAAGCACCCGTTCGGCCCCCGCGCGGTCCGCGGTCTGATCTTCGGTCTCGGGAAGGAATTCGGTCATCAACTCGGGGAATTTGCCTACAACGCTACGCTGAAGGCTTTTGGGCAGCCACAGGGTGACCAGGCCCGCTCCCGAACCGAGCGCCGCCATTCCCGTCATCAGCGCCGCGCCGCTCTTGCCGCCGGAGCCCGCAACCACGTAGACGTGGCCGAAGGATCCCTTGTGGCTGTCCGGGGCCCTGCGCGGCAGCGCCCTGCGCACCTGAGGCGGATCGATCAGGTTCATGCGGTATTCCGGGTTTTCGTACAGCGCCGGTGGAGACCCGATGGGGACCAGGACCACCTTGCCCGCAAGATCCGATGCGGGGTGAAGGATGTGGGCCGGTTTCAGGGCGGAAAAGGTGACGGTGAGCCGGGCACGGACCGCAGGACCGGGAATGGCTGCGGAATCGGCGTACAACCCGGAAGGGATGTCGATGGAGGCCACGAACGCCTGTTCCGCCGCCCGGTTGATCCAGTCCACGACGGGGCGGAAATCCGGCCCGATCGGCTTGGCCAGCCCTGTTCCGAAAAGCGCGTCCACGATCACGTCCGGGGGCGGGATCTTTTTGAGGCATGCCCGGATTTCCGCGGGATCCGAGAGCGCCTGGATCGGGAGGCCCATGGCGCGGGCGATCTCCCAGTTGGTGCGGGCGTCGCCCTTGAGTTTTTCGGGATCGGCGAAAAGCAGTACCGAGGGTTCCGCCCCCCGCAGCGCCAGATAGCGCGCCGCGACGAAGCCGTCCCCGCCGTTGTTGCCGCGTCCGCAGAGTATCAGGATGCGCCGGGTGTCCAGGTCCGGACACGCCCTGGCCAGTTCGTCGGCGAACGACCGGCCGGCGTTTTCCATCAGCAGGATCGACGGGATGCGATAGCGCTCCGTGGTAAGCCTGTCCACCTCGCCCATCTGCGCCGCAGTCAATATCTTCATTCGGCCTCCCCCCGCAATTCACCGGCGGCGCTGGCGCGGCACACCTGCATCGGTTCCCGCGCGATGCGCCCCGGGACGCATCCGCCGCCCAAAATCCGCGGTACGGGTTGACGCCCGTCACCGGCTGATCCTATTATTAATCGTGTGAGACATTCGGGAGCCCCGGCCATCTAAACAATTGGTGAGGAAGCCGTTTGGATGACCGGCCCACACACTGCGTAGCATAGCTGGCCTTGCGGTGGAAAACAACCGCTCCTGAGGGGGGGGAAAAGGGTCATGAACAGACTTCGATCCATACTGACCGCCGGATGCCTGGCAACGCTGCTGGTCTCATTGCCCGGCCATGCCGGAAGGAAGCACGGTGATGTGGAAAATATCGGGAATAGAAACGTTTCCGGGCGGATCTTCGGCATCCTGCCGAACATGGTGTCGCTCGAAAAGGAGATCGCGCTCGGCGGCCAGATCGCGGCGGAATTCGAGCAGACGGCCAGGCTGATCGAGGATCCCGTCATCGCGGAATATGTGGACCGGCTGGGGCAGCATATCGTCAAGCATTCGGACGCCAAAGTTCCCTTCTTCATCAAGGTGGTGGACACCGACGAGGTCAACGCGTTCGCCTTTCCCGGCGGCTATTTTTATGTGAACAAAGGCCTCCTCCTGGCGGCCCGGAACGAATCCGAGCTGGCCGGCGTGATGGCCCATGAGATTTCGCACATTACGGCGCGGCACGCCACGGAACGCATGTCCAAGGGCCAGTATATGCAGATAGCGGCAATCCCCGCCCTGTTCGTGGGAGGCTATTGGGCCCAGATGGGGATCCAGAATGCGCTCGGCATAGGGATCAACCTGGAGCTGCTGGGTGTAACCCGCGAGTCGGAGAGAGAGGCGGATCAGCTCGGCATCCAGTACCTGTGGAACGCGGGATATGACCCGAACGCCTTCGTCTCGTTTTTCGAGAAAATGCAGGAAGAGGAAAAGAGCAAGCCGGGGCGTTTGGCCGGATGGTTCCGCACGCATCCGTCCACGACGGACCGCATCGTAGCCGCTATGGACGAGCAGCGCTATCTGCCGGAAAAGGACTCCTATATCGTCAATTCCTCGGAGTTTGATCGTGTCCGGGCCCGGCTGCAGTCGATCGACAACGCCCAGAAATCCGAAGCGGACGGCGACGCCAGGGAACAGAAGCGGCCCACGCTGAAGCGGAGGACGGCGGACGGGAGCCCCGATCCCACCGATACGGGAGGCGAAGAAGATACGACGAAGAAAAGGCCCACGCTGAAGCGTCCCACCGATCCCGACGCTCAGCCCGAGGATTAATCCGCATTCCTGATGAAGCTTCTGCGGCGGCGGATCCGGGCGCGTATATTTTGATTCCAGATTCCAGATTCCAGATCCGCGATTCCAGATTGCGGATCTCGGATCTCGGATTCCAGATATGCTTGCAGGTCACCAATAAGTCAAAAATCTTCAACATTTGCCTCCCATTCGCCCCTCCCTTTCCCTTAAAATTGCCGGATGAATCCAGATCTGCTTCCTTTTGCCTACGCGGTGCTCGGCCTGATCATCGGCAGTTTTCTCAACGTCTGCATCTACAGGATCCCCCTGGGGAAATCGGTCGTGTTTCCCGGATCCGAATGCCCTCATTGCGGGCAACCGATCCGTTTCTACGACAATATTCCTCTGGTCTCCTACCTGTTGCTTCGCGCCAAATGCCGGCGCTGCAGGGTCCCCATTTCGATCCGGTATCCGTCCGTGGAGCTGATGACGGCCGTGGCCTTCTACGCGTGCGCCCGCATCTGGAACTTCGCATCCCCGACGTACGTGAACTCGCTTTTCCTCGCCGTGATCCTTGTCCTGGTATTCACGGATTTCGACCACCGGATCCTGCCGAACGTCCTGACGATCCCGGGAACCGTCGCGGGAATCCTGCTCAGCCCGTTCCAGCAGGCCGATTTCTATGCCGACATCCTGTCCGTCCACCTGGCCGCCCGGATCTGGCCGGGAGACCCTTTCCGGGCCCTCCCCTGGATCGGCTCGATCATCGGCGCGCTCGTCGCGGGAGGCCTGCTCCTGGTCGTCGGCATCGGCTATCTGAAGCTGCGCAGGCGGCAGGGACTCGGCATGGGGGATGTGAAAATGATGGCCATGGTCGGGGCCTTTCTCGGCTGGCGCCTCGGCATCCTGACCATCTTCGCCGGCTCGCTCCTGGGAACCCTGCTCGGCGTCTCGCTGATGGTGTTCCGCAAAATGAACCTGCAGACCAAACTCGCGTTCGGCGTGTTCCTGGGCCTGGGGGCCGCGTTCTCTCTGTTTTACGGGCTCCCCTTCCTCTCGTGGTATTTGGGGGCGACCCGATAATTTTTTCGCTCACCGGCCCGCCTGTTCATTAGACGGGTGTGAAGAGAAACGGATTCGCGGGAAACCAATCCTTTACGGGCTACGGTCTCATAGAGCTGCTCATCGTTCTCGCCTGCGCGGCGATCCTGATCACCGCCGCCGCGCCGAACGTCCGCAGGCTGCAGCAGCAGTGGGCCCTCTGGGGCGCCGCGGGCATCCTGGAGTCGTCGCTCCAGTGGGGCCGCATGCATGCGATCGCATCGAATGCCCCGGTCGTTTTTGAAACCGACAGCGTCCGTCAGGAATTCCACTGGACAGATGCCGCGACGGGAGATCCTTTTTCCGGTTCCGTGCGCCATCTGCCGAACGGGATCCGCATCGCCGGAGCGCCCCGGCGGCCGCTGCGCTTCTATCCGCATGGGAACGCGGCTCCGGCAGGCACGTACACCGTGGCCAGCGAGGCCGGGTCATACTCGGTGATCGTGAGTCCGGGCGGAAGAATCCGCGTCCAGAAAAACTAGAATTCCAGGAATCCGGCTCAGCGGTTCCATCTGGAATCTGAGATTTGGAATCTGGAATCACTATTTATGCGAAGCCAGCATATGCGTCAATTCGGCCAGCCTCTCGAGGCACTTCATTGCCCGGCCGGAGCGGATCGATTCCCGGGCGAGCTGGATTCCGTCGCGCAGGCCCGCGGCCTTAGCGCCGACGACGAGTCCGGCTGCGGCGTTCAGGAGCACGACGTCGAGGCGGGTGCCTTCCCGGTTCGAAAGGATCTCGCGGATGATCGCGGCGTTTTCCCGCGCATCGCCGCCCTGGATGGCCGCGATCGGGGCGCGGCGGATTCCGAAATCCTCGGGCGTGACGTAGTAGGTGCGCACTTCCCCGCCGCGCACCTCGGAGATCTTGCTTTCGCCGCTGATCGTGATTTCGTCCAGGCCGTCCGACCCGTGCACGACGAAGGCCCGTTCCGTTCCGAGTTCGCAGAGCACCTGGGCCATCACCTCGGTAAGGTCTTCGTTGTAGACCCCGAGTACCTGGGCGGTCGCCTGTGCCGGATTGCAGATGGGGCCGAGGAGGTTGAAGACGGTGCGGATCTTCATTTCCCGGCGGGCAAGCACGACGTGGCGCATCGCCTCGTGCAGCAGCGGCGCGAAGAGAAACCCGATCCCCGCCTCGTCGATGCAGCGCGCCACGGCTTCGGGCGGCAATTCGATGGAGATCCCGAGCGCTTCCACGACATCCGCGCTCCCGCAGAGGCTCGAGACGCTCCGGTTGCCGTGCTTCGCGACGCGGATGCCCGCGCCGGCAACGACAAACGCCGTCGCCGTGGAAATGTTGAAGGTGCCGGTGGCGTCGCCGCCGGTGCCGCAGGTATCCACGAGCATCTCGCGGTCGGTACCGGAAAAGGAGGCGCCCACGGCCACCCGCGGGCGGACGGACGATGCTTTTGCGCGCATCACCTTGGCGAATCCGATGAGCTCTTCCACGGTTTCGCCTTTCATGCGCATGGCCGTAAGGAACGACGCGATCTGGGCGTCGGTGGCCTGGCCCGTCATGATTTCGTTCATGACAGACTCCGCTTCGGAGCGGCCGAGGTGCTGCCCTTCCACGACTCTTCGGATGCCGTCGATGATCTGCATGGTATGGAGTATAGCCGCGCGTCCGGAAAAGTCGAAAGAAAAACCCGCCGCGAATCTGCGGCATCGATGTCCGCAGGCCCCGCCTGCCGGTCCCTGGCGGCCGAGAATCGGCTTTCCCGGCTGATTCCCTATTCGGATAAAGGACCCGTGAAGCGCATGCGCGCAATCGTTCATTCTGCCGCCGTGCCGGGGTTCAGCCTGATAGAGACCATGCTGGCGCTCCTGGTTCTGGCCTTCGGGCTGCTTACCGTCGGACAACTGCTCCACGCAACGGCCGCATCGGGGTCGCTCTCCCGCTCGAAGGGAACCGCCGCCGTCGCGGCACAGGACATGCTGGAATCGCTTGCGGCACTCTACGCACGGGACCCGGCGGCGACCGAACTCGCGCCCGGGAACCATGGCCCGCGGCGCACTCAGACCGTGCACCCGGTCGACGGAACCGTGCTGAACCGTTATGACCTGACGTGGGAGGTCGCCGCTGTCGCCGATCCCCGCCCCGGCAAGATCCTTAAAGCGAGCCTCGTCCGGGTGACCGTCACCCCGGTCCTGGATGGGGGATTGCCGAACAATCATCCCGGCATGAACAAGATCCTCAGCGTCACGACGATTCTCAGCCCGGAACCGGGAGGACAGCCATGACAATATCCGCGACCCGCCGACCGGCCCGCACGGACGCGGTCCCGAGCCCGGACGGGTACGTCCTGGCGGAGTTGCTGATCGCCGCCTGCATCCTGCTGGTGATCGCTTCGGCCATCTTCGGCATGTTGAACGACCTGCAGCATGCGGGGGGATACCAGATGGAAATCCATTCGGTCCTCGCCAACACCCGGATCGCCATGCAGACGATGGAGCGTCTGGTAAGGCAGGCCGGAAACGATCCGCTCGGGTGCGGCGCGGCCGGGATCACGATCGTCGGACCGCAGGAAATGCAGATCCGGGCGGACCTGACGGGATCCGGGGGACCGGGGGCGCCGGACAAGGGGGATCCCGATGGAGACCTGGCCGATTCGGGCGAAAGCGTGACGATCCGCTACAACGCGGCCAGTCGATCGCTCGAGGTGGTCCCGCAGGGAGGTCCCGCGCAGATCGTGGCAGGCGGCATCTCCGGCCTGTCGTTTGACTACTACGACGCCGCCGGCAATTCGACCGCAGTCGGCAGCGAGGTGCGAAGCATCCGGATATCGGTCGCGGGAATGAGCCTGCGGCCCGACCCTAAAACTTTGCAGGTCTTTGGGTTGCATCTCGAAAGCGTAGTCCGGGTTTTCCGTTAAAAAAAAACCATATGACACCCACGGATTCCATCGATAAGAGACATGAGCGGCACCCGCCATTCCGGGGCCGCCGGGAACGAGGGGTGTGCATGAAAAAAGTCGCTATGTTACTGTCCCTGGGGTTTTTCACCGCAACTCTCGCGGCATCCTACGCGCAGGAGTCTCTCGCCGATCTCGCGAAAAGGGAAGAGGAGCGCCGCGAAGAGGTGCAGAATAGCCGGATCATCACCAGCGCCGATGTCGCCAAGTATCGCAGGGGAACGCCGGAATCCGATTCCCTGCCGGTCCCGCCGGAAACCCCGGAAAGGCCCGAAAGCGAATCCGCGAAGAGGGCCGAATCCGCCGATCCCGACGAGCCGACCGACTTCGAAGGACGGCCGGAGAGCTACTGGCGCAAGACCATGGCCGAAGCCCGGCAGAAGGTGAAAAACCTGGAAAATGAAGCCAACGTGATCGTCCTGCGGATCGCGGAGCTGCAGAACAAGTTTTACAGCATGGACGACGGCTTCAACCGCGAAACGGTGCAGCGCGACGTCCAGAAATCCTACTACGAGCAGGACCTCAACAAGGCCAACCTCGAAAAAGCCAGGGCGGCGCTGCAGGACCTGGAAAACGAGGCCCGGAAGAGCGGCGCATTGCCGGGATGGTTGGCGGAATAGGGCGCGGCGCCCTTCGGCCGGTGCCCGCGACGGAAGCACCCGGTTCTCTGCCGATTCATGGAGCCCCGGATGCCGCGGACCCCAGCAGGAGGACGGCGATTCCGCCGGTCAGAAGCTTGCATTCCACCCGATCGAAACCCGCCTGCTCGGCCTTTTTCTTCAATTCACCGGCCGGAGGGAAGGACTGCACGCTGGCGGGCAGATACCCGTACGGGCCGTCCACCCCCGAGAGCATCTTTCCCACCCGCGGCAGGACCCGAAGGAAATAGAATCGGTAGGCGGTGGAGAGAAGCGGGATTCGGGGCATGCCGAATTCCAGAATGCCCAGGACGCCCCCGGGGCGCAGGACGCGCCGCATCTCGGCCAATCCGCGATCCATGTCCGCCAGGTTCCTCAGCACGAAGGCGGAAGCCGCAACGTCGAAGGAGGCATCCGCAAACGGCAGGCTCAGGGCATCCGCACCCAGCAGGGACAGCGACCGGGCGCCGGCAACCGACCGCAGCTTGCGGGAGCTGACGCGCAGCATCGGGTGGCAGAAATCGCAACCCACCACGGGCCCGAGGCTCGAAAAAGCGAGCGACAGGTCGCCGGTCCCGCACCCGACGTCGAGGATCCGCGGCGCCGCGACGGCGGTCCTTCGCCGCACTTCCCGCACGCAGACCCTTCTCCAGCGGCGGTCCGTGTTGGCCGAGAGGAGATGGTTCAGGAAATCGTAGCGGCCCGCGATTTCTCCGAACATCTCGCGGACTTTGCGCGACTTGTCGTTTTCGTTCATACCCACCCGGGCTTCCGATGCGATGATCGGCGGAAACCGGAGCGCTACCTCTGCCCGGCCAAAAATGCCGCCACGAATTCCCGCAGCGAGGCGGCATCGATATCGCCACGGACCTCGGCCTGGCCCAGCCTGCGCAGAAAAACCATCCGGATATTTCCGGAACGGAATTTTTTGTCGCGGGCCAGGGCGTTCCACACCTTCCCGGAAGGAATTCCGCCGAGCGGCGGAAGGCTCCCCGCCCGGCGGACCAGCGCCTCGAGCCACTCGGCGTCGTGCGGCGCCGGGCGGCCCATCGCGCGGCCGAACGCGTTTGCCGCCAGCATGCCCCAGGCCACGGCTTCTCCATGCTTGAATCTCCGGTAATCCGTCGCCGCCTCGAAGGCGTGGCCCACGGTGTGCCCGAAATTCAGGATCGCGCGCAATCCGTCTTCCCTCTCGTCGCGCGCGACGACGTCCGCCTTGATGCGCGCGCTGGCGGCGACGATGTGCTGCAGGGCCGCGGGCCGGCGCAGGCGAATCGCGCTCAGGCGGCGGGCCACAAACTCGAGCAGCGGCCGAGAGCGGATGGCGCCGGATTTGATGACCTCGAAGAGCCCGGTGGCCAGTTCCCTCTCCGGGAGGGTTTCGAGGACGCCCGTGTCCGACAGCACCGCGGACGGCTGGTGAAACGCGCCGATCAGGTTCTTGCCCTGGGGCACGTTGATGCCCGCTTTGCCTCCGATCGAACTGTCCACCTGGGCAAGCAGCGTCGTGGGCACCATGACGCAGGGAATGCCCCGCATGAAGGTGGCGGCCGCGAATCCGGCGATGTCCCCGACGACGCCCCCGCCGAACGCGACGATCCACGAGCGCCGGTCGGCATGCGCCTGGAACATTTCGGCGTAAATCTTCATCAGCGTCGCGTGATTCTTGAACCGCTCCCCGTCCCCGATGCAGACGACGCGGGTCGGGCCGAACGTCCCTTCGAGCGACCGCAGCAGGGCCGCGCCGTGCAGACGACGGACGATCCGGTTCGTGACGACGATCGGGGGGGAATCGAACCCGCACCGGCCGAGCAGGTCCCCGGCTTTCTCGAGCAGCCCTTCCCCGACGTAAATGGGATAGCGGTGGCCGGCAAGTCTCACTGTTACCGTTTTCAAAATCGCAACCCTCCCGAAAAGTCGGCTGCACGCATTCCGGAGTCCCGTCCGCGCGGCCCCGGCAAGGAGTGGCGGCATTCTGCCTTGCGCCGAGGCATCATGATACGCATCGCGCCGTTTTTAAATCAAGCCCTGCCGCCGATCAAGCCGCACTATTCGTGATGGTTCGTCGCGAGACGGGGCAGACGGTGAAAGAAGCGATTCCAGATTTCAGATTCCAGATTCCAGACGTAGTATTGCCGGACAGCCTCGAATAACCCTTCCTTCTAACCCGGCTTGCCCTTGCTCAAATCGGTGACCCACGGGCTGGTCTCGAATCTGGAATCCGGAATCTATCTTTTTTCCGCCGCAGCAGCAGAAGCTTCAGTAGAGTCGGGCCGGGACGGCCGTTCGGGGCCGGCCGGGCAAACTGTGTCGCATTTTGCAGTTCTGCCCGTATAATGAAGTCCACCCCGTTGCGGGAAACGCCGCATGCGGGGCGCCGGAATTCATGCAGAGGGGACTGCGGGACATGGGATATGAGCGGGAACTGGAACTGAGCCTGGACATCGTGCGGCGGGCGGGCGATCTCGCCCTCCGGTATTACGGTCAGCCGACGATGGCGGAAGAAAAGGAAGACGCGTCCCCGGTCACCGTCGCCGACCGCGAATGCGAGAAATTCATCAGCAGGGCGATTCAGGAGAATTTTCCCCGGGACGGGATCCTCGGGGAAGAGGGCGTGTCGGTACCGGCACGGTCCGGCCGGCGCTGGCTCATCGATCCGATCGACGGCACGCGCGACTTCGTGCGGCAGAATCCTTACTGGGCCGTGCAGCTCGCGCTGGAGGTCGGCCGGACCGTAGAGATGGGCATCATCTTCTGCCCGTGCACGGACGAGATGCTCTTCGCGGCCGGCGGGCACGGGTGCTATTGGAACAATACGCGCGTGTCCGCGTCGCCGGTCGCGCGCCTGGACAAGGCCATACTCATGGTGAGCGGCTTCAAGGCCGCATGGGATTCCTGGCCGGCGGGCTCCGTGGAGCGGCTCATCAGGAAATGCTGGACCGTGCGCTGCTACGGAGGCTGCTACAATATCGTCATGCTCGCGCGGGGAAAGGCCGATGTCTGGCTGAGCGGAAGCGGCATGGAGTGGGACTACGCTCCCGTCCAGGTGATCGCCAGGGAATGCGGCGCGCGGTTCCTGCTGCGCGACGGGACGGACCGGATCGATGCCAGGCACTGCGTGGTCTGCGCGCCAGGAATCGAGCGCGAAGTGCGCGACCTCCTCGGGATTCCAGGCGGCCATGCTTCAAGCTAAACGCGATTTTCAGGTCTTTGCGAAACCGGCCGGGCCTCTCTGCAACCTGGAATGCCGGTACTGCTACTATGTCGGCAAGCAGCCCGGGGGAGCCTGCCTCGAAACGCTGCGCATGCCCGACGGGATCCTGGAGGAGTATATTGCGCAGCACATCGCGGCGGCCCGGGGCCCGACGGTCGCGTTCTCCTGGCACGGCGGGGAGCCCACGCTGCTCGGTCTCGATTATTTCCGGAAGATCGTGGCGCTCGAGCGCAAGCACCTCCCCCGCGGCAAAACCGTCTTCAACGGCATGCAGACAAACGGCGTCCTGTTGGACGAAGCCTGGTGCCGCTTCCTGGCCGCGGAGAAATTCGGCATCGGCCTGAGCCTGGACGGTCCGGAGGCGTTGCACGACTGTTACAGGCGCGGCGCCGGCGGCCAGCCGACGCACCGCCGCGTCCTCGGCGCCCATGACCTGATGCGGCACCACGGAGTGTCGTGCGACATCCTCTGTGCCGTGCACGACCGCAACGTGCGGCAGCCGCTGGATGTCTACCGGCACTTCAGGGAGATCGGCGCCCGGAACATCAGTTTTCTGCCGGTCGTCGTCCGGGCGCGGGATGCCGGGAACCGGGTCGAGCCCTGCACCGTTCCGGCGGAGGAGTACGGGTCCTTTCTCTGCGCCATTTTCGACGCGTGGACGCGGCAGGACGTCGGGCGCATCTCCGTCCAGATATTCGAGGAGGCGATCCGCCCGCTGCAGCGCCTGGAACATTCGCTCTGCATTTTCCGGGCCAGGTGCGGCGACATCCCCGTCGTCGAGCACGACGGCTCTCTTTATTCCTGCGATCATTTTGTGGAACCGGCGCACCGCCTGGGAAATATCCGGGAGACGCCCCTGGTGCGGATGTTGGAGAGCCCGGCCCAGCGTGCCTTCGGCAATGCCAAGCGCGATGCGCTTCCGGGCTATTGCAGGCGGTGCGAGGTCCTCGACATGTGCAACGGCGGATGCCCGAAAGACCGATTCTGCGAAACCCCGGACGGTGAATCCGGGTTGAATTACCTGTGCGCGGGATTCAAGCGCTTCTTCACGCACTGCCGCCCGTATTTCCTGCGGGTCCTGGAAGCGTCCCGGGCGGCCCGGGCCGGGGAAAAGGAGCCCGGCCGCAACGATCCGTGCCCGTGCGGCAGCGGCTTGAAATACAAGAAATGCTGTATGGGGAAAAGAGGCGCGGCCGCGAAGACCGTTTAATTTGCGCTGCTCGGGAAGCTTCCGCCGCGCCGGGGCCGGGCATGTATATTTTGATTCCAGATTCCAGATTTCGGATGGCATGTTGCCAGACAATCGGCGACAATCCTTCGTTTCTATCCCGCTCACTCTTGCCCAGATCGATGATACCCGGGCTCATCTGGAATCTGGAATTTGGAATCGCTTGCCCATGCGGGTCAGGTCCAGCGGCCCGGGACGCGGGTGTTGCAGGACGGGCAGGTCCCGAGCGCTCCGATTTTGTTTTGAACGATCCGGTAGCCGCGTCGTTCGACCAGGAGGAGGCCGCAGGCGGGGCAACGGGTGCTTTCGGAGTCTCCGGTTCTTCCGGGCAGGTTTCCGGCGTATACATGCCGCAGGCCGCTCTCCTTTCCTATGGCAACCGCCGCCATCAGGTCTTCCGGGCGGGTGTTCTCGTACTCCGTCATCGCGTAATCGGCGTGAAATGCCGTGACGTGCCACGGGATGTCCGGCGAGACTCCGGCGATGAAACCGGCGAGTCCGGCCAGTTCCTTGCGCGAGTCGTTGAAGCCCGGCACGAGAAGAGTGACGATCTCCACCCAGACGCCCGTCTCGTGAAGCCGGCGGATCGTGTCGAGAACGGGCTCCAGGCGCCCCCCGAACCGGCGGTAATGGCTGTCGTCGTACCCTTTCAGGTCCACCTTGAACAGGTCCAGGTGCGGACGCACGTATTCCAGGGCCTCGGGCGTCGCGAATCCGTTGGAGACGTACCCGGTCATCATCCCGGCGGCCCGGGCGCGCTCGAAGACGGCGACGCCCCATTCCGCCGTGATCAGAGGCTCGTTGTAGGTGCTGACGACGGCCCGCGCGCCCCGCTCACGCGCGAGGCGGACGATTCCATCCGCCGCGACCAGTTGCGGCGGCGCATACGCATGAGGGTCCCGCAGGGCCTGCGACGTCACCCAGTTCTGGCAATAGCTGCAGTGGAGGTTGCATCCCAGCATTCCGAAACTGAAAGCCAGCGACCCGGGAGCCGCGTGAAAGAAGGGCTTTTTTTCGATCGGATCGCACTGCGCCCCGGACACGTAACCGAACGGGACGCGGAGGATGCCGTCCCGGTTGATGCGCATCTTGCAGATCCCGGACGCTCCTTCGGGAATGATGCAGCGGTGGGCGCAGGCGATGCAGCGCACGCGGCCCGCGTCGAGCGTCTCGAACAATTTGCCTTCGGATGTCTGGTGCTCGAGCAATTCGGCCAGTGTCGCCATGGGCATCCTTCTTTCGCCAACGCCGGAATGGCAGGAAACGGCTCATTTTTATGCTAGGCCGCGCGGCGGTTCCTGTCAAAACATATCCTTTTGCCGCGATTGGAGCCTTTAGGGTACACTCTGGTTCTTGGACGGCGCCGGAGGCACGGACGGATGGAAAAAGCGACGGATTGGGACGCTCTCTGGCGGGAGCTCGTGGAGATCAAGGACAGGACCCGGGGATCCGGATCGGGCAGAGGAAGGCGGGAGGACATCTGGGCGGATCGGGCGACGGAATTCAAGCGGGGGGTGCAGCAGAAATGGGTGCGTCCGGATTCCAGCCGCGATTTCGTTCTTTCGCACATGGACCCGGACTGCTCGGTGCTGGACATCGGCGCGGGTACGGGCGCCTGGTCCATCCTCCTTTCGCGCCGCGCCGGACACGTCACGGCCGTCGAACCGTCTCCGTCGATGATTCGCGTCCTTCGGGAGAGCCTGGAGGAGGAGCGTGTCCGCAACGTCTCCATCGTGCAGGGAGCCTGGCCGGACGTCGGGGTGGGACCGCACGACTTTTCGCTCTGTTCTCACGCGATGTACGCCTGCCCGGACCTGGCGGCGTTCCTCCTAAAAATGACCGCATGCACCCGGCGCATGTGTTTCCTGCTGCTCCGCGCGGTCTCGCCCGACGGCGTACGGGCCGAAGCGGCGCGGCTCGTCTGGGGCCAGCCGATGGACAGCCCGAATTTCACGATCGCGTACAACATCCTGCTCCGGCTCGGCATTTTCGCCAACGTGCTGATGGAGGACACCGGGTACTGGAAACCGCGGACCAGCTCGAGCCTCGAAGAGGCGCTCGGCAGCATGCACCGGTTCCTGGGCCTCGGCGAATCCCGGGAGCACGACGCGGTTCTGATGGACCTGCTGCGGAGGCGGCTGGTGCCGGAAAACGGCGGATACGTCTGGCCGGTGGAAGTAAGGTCGGCGCTCGTGTACTGGCGCGTGGAGTCCTGAAACGCCATATCCTGCGAGGAGGCGCACATGGGAAGACGCACACCCTTTCCACGGGTGTTCTGGGTAGCCAACACCATCGAGATCCTGGAACGGTTCGCCTATTACGGCGTCTATTTCGGATTCGGGATCTATATGGCCTCGCTGGGGTATTCGCGGGACCAACTGGGCGTGGTGCAGAGCTTTTTCCTGCTGCTTTCCTACGGGATCCCGGTCATTTCGGGGACTTTCGCGGACCGCTACGGCTTTAAAAAAGTCCTGATCGTCGCCTATCTCGCGTATCTGCCCTCGATTCTCCTGCTGATGCTGACACGGTCCTTCTCGGGCATCGCGCTGACGATGCTGTCCATCGGCCTGGCGGCGGGCATATTCAAACCCCTGATCGCGGGGACGGTGCGTGCGGTCACCGACGGCACGAACAAGTCGCTGGGCTTCGGCATCTTCTACCAGATGGTGAATGTCGGAGGATCTTTCGGCCCGATGGTCATGGGGAACCTCCGGGCCATCTCGTGGAACCACGCCTTTGTCGCCGGCGCCGTCTGTGTTTCCCTGATGCTGTTGATCACGGTCTTTTTCTACAGGGAACCTCCGAGGGAAATCGAGGGAACGACGCTCAAACAGAAATTCGGGGACATCCTCGCGGTTCTTTCCGATTTCAAGTTCAGCTCATTTCTCGTGCTGCTCGGCCTGTTCTTCTGGCTCCCGTTCTGGAGTTTCTTCAATCTCTGCGCGCTGTATGTGGACGCCAATCTCGACACCGTCCGGCTTTACGCGAATCTGGAAAGCGTTCTCGGGAGGCCGCTGGCGGGGCTTTTTTCAAGCTCCGGAGAGGACGGGGTGCGCCGCGTGCTCGGGGAAACCATCTCGCACACGGGGTACATCATCATGGTCTTCCAGATCCTGGTCTCGAGAGTCTCGGAGCGCCGCAAACCGGTGCCGACCTTCCTGGCGGGTCTGTTGATCATCACCGCGGGATTCGCCGTGATCGGGGGCGCCGCCGTTTCGGTTCCGGCGATGGTTTTCCCGGGAATTTTTCTTTTTGCCGTCGGGGAAATGATCTCCTCGCCCCGGCTCCAGGAGTACATCACGTGGATCGCGCCCAAGGAAAAAGCGGGGCTCTACATGGGGATGAATTTCCTGGGCACCATGATCGGGGGCTTTCTCAGCGGCCTGACTTACACCCCGCTGTCCGGGCGCTTCAGCGATCTGGGACACCCACAGTATGTGTGGTACCTGCTGGCCCTGCACACGCTGGCGGGCGTCCTGGTATTTGTCGGATTTACCCGATGGGCGGGCGAGTTTCGAGAGCAGGAGCGATAGGGCGCTCGCGCGACGCCGGCGGCTCGAACCGCAGTTCGGAAACCAGTATGCCCAGCAGGATCAGCGCCCCGCCAAACCATTCCCGGGCCGTCAATACCTGGCCCAGCATCCAATAGGCGAAAAGCGCGGCAAAGAACGGCTCCAGGCTGAATATGAGGGCCGCACGGTTGGGCGTCGTGAACTGCTGCGCGCGCGCCTGAACATAGAAGGCGAACGCGGTGGCCAGGACGCCGGTGACGAAGAAGTAGGCCGGCAGGCGCGGGTGCCATTGAAACGAAGGGGTTTCCAGAAAGGGCGCCAGAAGTGTGCAGAGGACGGAGACGCCGGCCATCTGCAACAGCATCAGCTGCCGGAAATCGGTGAGGGCGACGAACCTGCCCAGCAAAAGGATCTGAAGCGCAAAGAGAAAGGCACAGGCGAGCGTCAACGTCTCGCCGGAACCGAGGGAGATCCGGCCGATTTTGACAAGTAGTATCCATAGGCCCAGCGTAGCCAGAGTCACGCCGGCCACGGTTTGAATCCTCGGCCGGTGGCGGAACAGGATGAGGCCCAGGAGCGGCACGAGGAGGACGCTCAGAGCCGTGATAAATGCCGAATAAGAGGGATTGGTGCTGCGCAGGCCCAGCGTCTGCAAGACAAAGCCTCCGAACAGGACAACGGAAAGGAGCATGCCGTGGCGCAGCGACCGCGCGGATAGTCCGCGAAGGCGGCCCGGCATTAACAGGAACAGGATCCCGGTGGCGATCCAGAACCGCAGTGCGACGAAGAGGATGGGCGATACGTGCTCCAGGCTGCTCTTGACGATGGTGAAGGTGCTTCCCCAAATGAACGTGACAACGATGAGCGCGAGATCCGCCTGGAGCGGCTTTGGGATTTTCATGCCGAGATACTAACAAACGCAAAACTCGGGGACACCCACTTTTTTTCTTCCGGGGCACCCACCATTCGGCGGATCCGGCTTTC
>CAZTHE010000031.1:0-36094 GCA_964613495.1 uncultured Acidobacteriota bacterium
GACGCGGCCGGTCCGGCCCACGGCGTTCTGCAGGTTGATGGTGCCGGAGGACTGCATGCCGAGGAACAGGCGGAAGATCTTCGCCACCAGCAGCATGCCGAGCAAGCCGGCGGCCGTGGCCGTGATCACCGAGATCGCCCCGCCGAGCCCGCTCCCCCTGCTCATGGCGAGCCCCACGAGCCCGAACAGCATGAAGAACGCGACCAGTCCCTGGTAGGACAGCAGCTTGAAGCCCTGGTCCCAGCCGGAGTGGTGGGCGCCGTGTGCAAAATCCGTGCCGCCCCCCGCCGTTGCGTCCCCGAAATGCCCGCCGGCGTCCGCTCCGAAGTCACCGCCGGCGTCGCCGCCGGCATCGCCGCCTCCCAGGGACACCATCACCAGCTGAACGAAAAAGAGCACGCCGCCCACGGCGGCGCACACGAAATAGGTCTGTTCCAGTCGCGTGAAAGTCTGAATCCATTCCATCATAGGCGCCCCCGGGGATCGAGAAGTGTAGGCATTCTGCCACTTTTGCCGCGGCGATGCAAATCAGTAATCGTAAAACGGCTATCCCAATCCGTCTGCTCGGGCGGCAGTCCGCGAAGTGTCCAATCGACAAATCATGATGGGGTTCCGGTCGATGCCGATTCCTGCTAATCTGCATAGGCGGCATCGTGCCTGCAAATGCGCGCCCGCGACGCCGGTCCTGAATGACCGCGCAGTGCGGAACGAAGGGACTCCATGGCGGGACTGAAGGGATTTCAAAAAACCTATCTCAGGGGCCTGGCCCACGACCGCAAGCCGATCATCCTGATCGCGAAAGAGGGGTTGGCGGCGGGAGTGGTCCAATCTATCGGCGACGGCCTCCTTCATCACGAGCCGATCAAGGTCCGTTTCATCGGCTTCAAGGAAAAGGAGCAGAAGAAAGCGGCCGCCGCGGAACTCGCGGCGCAAACGGATTCCGAGATAGTCGGCATGATTGGCCACACACTCATCCTCTTCCGGCAACAGCCGGATCCCAGGAAGCGCAGAATCCGGATGCCGGACAGGGAGAGTGCCGGCAAAAAGGGGTGAAAACGCCGGAAACGGGTTTCTCGATTTTAGGGGGAATGCATCATGGCCGTTGGCAAGGGCGATCCTGCCCGCATCGAACTCGAATCCAAGATAGCTTTCCAGGAAAAAGCCCTGGCCGATCTCAACGATGTTCTTTCCGCGAACACCCGCGCCATCCTTGGTCTGCAGCGCCGCCTGCAGGCTCTCGAAAATATCGTGCGCGGATTCGACCGTCGCCTTGACGGCTTTCCCGAGGCGCCGCCGGACGAAAAACCGCCGCACTATTGATCCGGCGAACCCCTGACGCGCGTGCCGAATATCCTTCTCCGGCGCAATTGAAAATCGCCCCGGGCCGTTCGCTTTTCAGCTCTTCTTCTGATATTTCCGGGGATTGGCGTCAAATGCCTTTTTGCAGCTTTCGCTGCAGAAGTAATATTCCGCGCCCCGATATTCGCTTCTGAAACGGGCCGTGGCCGGATCCACATCCATTCCGCAAACCGGATCGATCCGCCGGGCCGCATTATCCGCCTTTGCCTTTTCTCTCAGATATTTGGCCGGATCCTTGTCAAACTCTTTTTTGCAGTAATCCGAGCAAAAGTAATAGGCCTTTTTTTGGTATTCGCTTTTGCGTCCGGCGGCATCCGCCTTGGCCTTGTCCACGTCCATGCGGCAGACCGGATCCTCGACCGTACCCGCAGAAACGCCGGCATTCGCCCGAGTAGCACCGGGAGAGCCTTGCGCATACCCGTCGCCCGGCAGGAAAAATGCGATCGCCACCGCACAAGCCAGAACTACCCTGAGAGATGCTTTCATTTCCGATTTTTCACCTCATTGCTTTTCCACGTTAAGCATGCTCCACGACGCACCGCAATGCATGCAGCCTTCAAGCTATGCCATGGCGAGATTTTGGGCAATCAGGGGAATCCCTACAGGAACAGTACAAAATCCCTAGCCTGCACATTCATGATGGCTCGTCGCGAGGCGGTTCGGACGGTTTGAAAACCCGACTCCAGATTCCAGATTCCGGATATCGCATTGCCGGACAGACCCTGGGAATTTACGTGCCTCAAAATAGGGATAAGCCTGATTGCGCCGGAAACCGGCAGGGAAGAATATCGAGACGTGATGCTTTGAGGAGCGGGAACGCCCTCGGGAAAAGCATTCATCTGCAGCCGGGGCATATCGACTGAACTGCGGACGGCTGCGGGACGGCTGGCAGTGCAATAAGGTCCGCCGGTGCCGCGATCCCAGGAAAAGACACATCCGCTGCGGGCGATTATCCTCGCGGGAGGCGACGGGGTCCGGATGAGCTTTTCCGAATGACCCGGCGGCAAACCCGGGCTCCGTCCGGTTCCGAACGCGGAGTCCCGAACAGGAGGAGGATCCATGGCATTCCTTATCAATGACAGCTGTATCAACTGCGCGGCGTGCGAGCCTGAATGCCCCAACGGGGCCATCAGCGCCGGTGAGGAGATTTTTATCATCGCTTCCGACAAATGCACGGACTGCGTCGGCGCTTTCACCTCATCCCGTTGCGCCGAAGTATGCCCCGTCGATGCGTGCCACCCGGATCCGAAATATCCGGAGAGCAAGGAGCAGCTTCTCGGGAAATGGAAGGGATTGCATCCCGGGGAGGAGCCGGCGCCTGGAACCTATTGATGGGTCGCGAGCCGCGCCAACACCGCATCCTGGGAAACGAGATGGCCGATGTCCGAAATATCCACTCCCGTTACGGCGGAATACTTTCGCTATCTCGCGGCGCATACCACGAAGGAAGATGATTTGCTCCGCGAACTCAAGGCGGCGGCGCGCAGGGAGGGAATCCCTCCGATTTGGATCGCGCCGGAGCAGGGCAGTTTCATGCAGCTGATTTTGAAGATTACCGGCGCCCGGAATGTGGTGGAGATCGGCACTCTGGCCGGATACTCGGCAATATGGATGGCGCGTGCCTTGCCCCCGGACGGCCATCTGCGAACCGTTGAAATCTCAAACGCGCATGCCGATTTTGCGGAACGATGGATCTCCCGGTCCGATGTTTCCGGGCTCATCACGGTATTCAGAGGGGCGGGCAAGGATATCCTTTCCGGCTTCGCCTCACACTCGGCTGACGCAGCCTTTATCGATGCCGACAAGCCGGATTACCCGCAGCTCTTGCGGGAATGCCTTCGCATCGTCCGCCGCGGAGGATTGATCATGGCCGACAATGCTTTCGGCTTCGGCAGGCTCCTGGATGCCGGAGACAAGGGGACATCCGGCATGCGCGCGTTCAACGAGCTCATGGCGAAGGAAACTTCCCTCCAGAGCATCATCGTTCCGGTCGGCGACGGGCTTTGGATCGGACTGAAGCTGTAACGGCAGGTCGCCTCAGGTACTGGGTTTCCGCACATTTTGCTTCATTGATACGGCCTTGAGAGCATAGGACGCATTGGCCGGCGCTGCAGGCTACCTGACTAAAGGCGGATTGTCCGAAGATCTGATCGCGGCAATTCGGGCGTGCGTTTTAAAAGCCAAAAGTGCCGCGGATGCTATGGTTTGAGATCTGGCGCCTTTGAGAGTCAGATCCGTTCAAGACGGGCCTCGTCATGGGACAGACCTCATGCCTGGGCCGATGGGCAGGATAAGAGCCCGTTTCCCGGAATGCCTCGCCTTCCATGAATTCCCCGGCGACGACCCCGTCCAGGTCCACCCGGCCCCGGGCATGCGTCGCCCGTTCTTTTGAATATGCCCGAGGCAACCCGCGCCCTTCCCAATTTCAATAGTTCCCAATACTGTTGTACATGTAAATAATTGATCGCCAATACTATACATCATTTTTGCAATTATATTTCATAAACGGTTGCATTTGTCGCCGCGTGATTTCATATTAATTCATAGAACGGGAAGGAGTAACAAAATGAATTCCATGAAGAAAATTCTTTTGGCACTTACAATCATTGTTTTTGCCTCTGGTTTTGCTTTCACAGCCAAAGCCTATGGCATGGGCGATGGTGAGTGGCCGACGCTGATTACCTTCAACGAGCCGATCCTGGTAGGCGATTTGTCCCTGGATCCGGGCACCTACGAGTTCTACCTGACCTCGGGTCCGTCTACCCGCAACGTCATCATGATCTACAGTGTGGATCACAGACGCTGGGTCGGCATGGCCATGGGTATCAACGACAACCGCTTGGATTCAACCAAGAATTCCGGCTTTACCCTCAGGGAATCGACGAATGGTTCCCATAAGATGCTGGAGTACTGGTTTTATCCTGGTTGGAATCGCGGTGTAAAAATGATCTATCCCGAATCCCAGGTCGGGAGCATGACTGCGGGAGTATTTACCACTATCAAGTAAAGGACCGGCTGTCGGCCAACGGGCCTTAGACGCAGAAGGAGAAGGCTACCAGGCAATCTCTCCACGGTATTGCCTCGATAGAAACAAATCGATCCCACTTTCGCGTGCAGATTTGTCCGGATCTCCGTGGATTTCTTTGAGGGGCGGCCGCGGTCGATCCAGCCGGCTAAAGCAGGCCGCTCATCGTCCCCGGGAAATTTTGTGATTGCCAGCGGGGCGGGGCATGCCGGTTGCCGCGGTTGCGGGGAAGTTTGGCTTCCTGCCGATTAGACGAAGCGTCTCCATAATTCGTTCCTTCCTGCCCCAGTCGCACCACAGGACATTCGTCATCGACAGTACCCCGATCCGGGGAATGATCCGGGCCAGGAAACCGGACGAAAAATTCAGCGCCGGCATAGATTCATAAATTTCCCTTGCCGTCTCTTCTTCGCGCAAAGTCCCGATGTCGGCGTAAAGCCGCGAAAAAAGCCGCATGATTTCGGGACAATTGGCGCAGCCAAGCTGCCAGAGGGTGCGGGCCTTTGCGACCACGATCATGGTGTTCCACAGCGCGCCCCTGGCCATGGCCTCGGCGGCGACGCTGCGCGCAGGTTTTTCAAGAAACCCGTTCACCGCACGAACGACATGCAGCCCGGACTCCCATAGCCTTTCACCGGGATAGATCCACCCGTATTCCGGCTCGGGACTCTTCGCCGGGGCTCCGACGAGAATCAGCATATCCGGCAAAACCTCGACCGCCTGAGCGGCGCGTTCCATCGCGATCCGGAAGTTATTCGCCGGGAATATGAAATGGTCCGAGGGGAAGATGGCTATCGTCGCTTCCGGTTCGCGGGCGCGCACATGGGTCAGGGGCAGCATGATACCCGGCAGCGTATCCCGGTTCGCGGGCTGTGCGATTATCCTTTTGCCCCGGTGCTCCGCAAGCTGCAGCCGGGCTTCGCGCCGGTGCTCTTCCGCGATCAGGATGATCTGGCGTTCGCGGAAGCTCAGCGCATCCGCGCGCCGCAGCGTATGCTGCAGCATCGATTGACTCCCGGTAAAGGCACAATACTGCTTCGGGACGGGTCGACCGAGCCATTGATGGATCAGTTCCCTGACGCGGTCGCCGTTGCCTCCGGCCAGAACTATGGACCACATTCGCCCGTGGGCCGCCTTACCGGGTGGATTTTCTGCGTTCCGCTCCTCTCCAGGATCGTCCTTCTCGATTGCACAGTTCATATCGAGGACTCCAGTTGCCCGAATGGCCGTCGCGGAAGCCCGCATGCCGGCAAACATCGGGATTCAAATTATGGCGATGAGAAGGCCGGGACTGCCCGCCGGGTGGCGCTGCCGGTTCCGGGCGCCGCCACCGGTTCACTGCCTCAGATCTCGCAGTTCAGGCGATGTGCAGCAAGCCTCCGACGATAGAATCACGCCGCTCGACGGACGCTCAAAGCAATGCCTGTATTCGTTTTTATACATAACCTTCAATATGTCGAGCATGGCAATGGCATTTCTCAAAGCCTGCACCCTGAGAAAATCGTTGCCGGTCGACACGATGTATCGCTGAACTCCGCGATCGATCCGATCGAATAGTCTTATGCCTGCCGCCTCCAATTGCCGGGAGGTAGTCATTTTGTCGGATTTCCTTGGCATGCAACCCCCTCTCTGTCTGGTTTCCACGCCCACCCGTTCCGCTTCGTCAGAAACCCCATGAACGGAATGCCTTGTCATCATGGGCGCGCGATTGGAAATGCTCATTCGCCTGCATCCTATCGGGCGTCATTTTGGAACCGGGAATTCTTTCGCGCAATCAGGGGATTGCCTATTTTCGAGGAGTAAAATCCTTAGCCATGCACGACGACACCAGAAAGGGGACGAACATTTGCGCGGGCTTCGAGCCCCTGCTCCCGCATCGTGCCTGAATTTGCATTTTCGGACCGCACATCCTGATCCTGGTCTGACACGGCGGGCGGATGTGAGACACCCGGTCCACGGTCTGGTATGATTACGGCAAGGATCCAGAGGCGGCTGGCCGTTGGATATTCCGCGGACGGACGCAGAGCCTCATTTCAAACAGGGGATAAAGCCATGAAAAGCGAACCTGGAGGCATCGGCCGCAGGACTTTCCTGAACATCGCGGCTCTGTGCCTGGCAGGATCTGCCGCGCCTTCCGTTCAGGAGCTCCGGGCAGCGCAACTGCAGCCGACACCGCGTCAGACCGAAGGGCCTTTTTATCCGGAAAGAATGCCGCCGGATACCGACAACGATCTTGTGTTCATTAACGACGGATCTGCTGCCGCGGCCGGCACCGTCGCGTATCTCTCCGGACGGGTCCTTGACCTGCGCGGCGAACCGGTACGCGGTGCCGTGGTCGAAATCTGGCAGTGCGATAACAACGGCAGGTATATGCACCCGGGTGACAGCCATCCGGGGGTCAAGGATGCCAATTTTCAGGGGTTTGGCCGCTTCACGACCGGCCCGACCGGGGAATATATCTTTCGAACCATCAGGCCGGTGCCCTATCCGGGACGCACGCCCCACATACACCTTATCGTGAAGCATGGGGGAAAAAGGCTGCTGACCACCCAGGTCTATATCAAGGATTTTCCCCAGAATCAACGCGACTTTCTTTACCGCAGTCTCAGCGCGCCGCAGCTGGCTGCGGCGGATTTCAAGCCCCTCACGGGCTCGACAAAGGGCGAACTGACCGCGCATTTCGACATCGTGCTGGGTCCGGCCCCCGAAAACCCGAAAGATGACCGAATGCGGGATTTTGATCGCCCGCAATGATCTGGACGCCGGGTCGAGCCAGCGCCTGCACGACGGGTCCGGCAATATCCGGTCCAAATTCCCGATCCCGGATATCGTACTGCCAGATAGCCTCGAATGGTCCTTCCTCCCAATCCATCTTACTCTTGCTCAAATCGGCGACCCGCGGGCTTGTCTGGAATTCGGAACATGGAATCTGGAATAAATTTCTTTTCCGCCGCCGCAGTAGATTTATGAACAATATGTGTTAAGCGTTGTCCCGGGCGTACCAGTCGATGTTTCGCGTCACGAACATGACGACGGCGAGCACAAGAAAGAGCCCCGCCGTGCCCACCAGCAGCGCATAGTCCTGCATGCGCAGTATAATGAACAGAAACGCGTACACCAGGACGAGCCCGAGACCGACCAGGCATCCGCGCCGCGCGCTCCGCAACACCTTTGCGCTATATAGCGCAACCATCAGCATCGCCATGGCGGCCCCGGTCCAGTAAGCGGCCGTGAACGGGATCACCTCCGACAACGCCAGCAGAATGAGATAGAACAGGCAAAGCGCGACGCCGACCAGCGTGTATTGGAACGGGTGCACGCGCACCGAGGAAAGGATTTCGAAGAGAAAGAAAGCGGTGAACAGCAGCACGATCAGGAGGATGCCGTACTTGATGGAGCGCTCGACATACCGGTAGGAATCCATCACGGGAACCAGGTCGACTCCGAATAGGGAGGATGCGACCGCGGCGGCATCCGGCGGCGTCTTGCTCGTCCACTGCTGCGGATAGGAACGGCCGTAATACGATACCTTCCAGCGCGCCGTGAATCCGCCGGGATTCACATTCCGCTCGGCGGGCAGAAATGCCCCCTGGAAACTCGGGTCGGGCCAGTTTGACGAAAGCCGGACGTCGTTGTTTACCCCAACCGGAGCGAAGCGCAGCCCCCGGCTGCCGTTCAGCGTCAGCGACATCGAAAACGGTATCGCTTCCCCGTCGCCGCCGAGGGTGCCGGCGCGGCCGTAAACGCCCCCTTTGAAGCCATCCAGCCTGCTTCCGGGCATCAGGGGCACCTCCCGGCCGTCCAGGCTGACATGAAGCGATTCCTTGGCGCCGCGCAGGTCCGTGATGGCGACGGCGATCTCCGCCTCGTTCCAGAGTATCTGCTGGACATCCAGTCCCCATTCCTCGAAAGACGGTTTTGCGAAAACGCCGCTGAAATTCAACGTCCCGCTGTATACCACGGCTTTATAGATTCCCCGGTGCAGCTGGCCGGGCTCCAGCCTGCCTTCCGCCTTGAAATCCGCGGGAAGAAAATACGCGGAGCACTGAACGATTTCGTCCACCTCGACGCGCTCGACCCTCCCGTCAATGTGCCGGTCATTCCAGGATTTCTGCCGGTACTTGAACGGAACAATCAGCACCGGGCCGAATAGTACCTGCTCGTCCCCCCAGGTGGAGGTGATCTCCCGCACCGCCGACTCTCTCCGCTGCAGCCGTTCGTTCAGAACGGACCGCACCATCGAAAGAGGAATCAGCAGGAGCAGGACAAGAACGGCAACGGCCGCCACCTTCAAAACCGTTGAAAAGCGTTTCATGCATGTTTTCGCTGCATCCTGAAAAGACGTGCCCTGCGGCAAATCACTTTTCATCGTCCCCTCCCGTTTCGACCCCGGCAGACTGTTGAAGGCTTTCAGGCGGAAATGATATGTCTCAATCAAGTACTTTGCAACATAAAGTTTAAAAAAATATGGCGTGTCCGCTTTCCGCAATCGCCCGATGACTGCGCGCTTTCCGGGAAACCGGAAGGGGAATTTCACCGCCTATGCAAGCCGGTATCCTGAATGGATATTCGAAATGGGCTTTACTTTTTGCGAGGCTGACAAGACAATCAAAGCGTTCATTCATTACGAGCCGATCCCGGCATAGGAGCCACCGGCGTGAAAAAGTAGCCTACGGAAAAACCTGGCGGGCAAACCGCCCTTCATCCGATGAAGCCCGGTTATTGCGCCAATCCGCGGCAATTTGCCCGAAAGCTTTTCCGCTATCTTGCCGGCCCGTGGCCTATTCCCTCCCCATTGGTTCCCGAGACGAAGGCCGCGGACATCTGTGGCTTCTTTTTCGGGAAAAATGCCATGTCGCAACCATTCATCCTGTTCCACCATGTGACCTTTGCCTATGATTCCGCCGTCACGCCGCTCTTTCGCGATCTGTCCGTACACATGCCGGTGGGGTGGTGCGGAATCGTCGGCGCCAACGGCGCCGGGAAAACCACCTTCCTCAAGCTGGCCACCGGGCTGCTCGTTCCGGAAGAGGGTTCCGTCGACAGGCCTCTCCGAACCGTATATTGCACGCAACGCACCGATCATCCCCCCGATATGTTTGCTGCGCTGTTGGAGGATTCCTCCAAATCCGCCGCGCTGATTCGAAGCCAGCTGGGCATACAACCCGACTGGCTGAGACGCTGGCCGACACTATCCCACGGAGAGCGGAAACGGGCCCAGGTGGGCGCAGCCTTGTGGCAGGATCCCGATGCATTGGCGATCGATGAACCCACCAACCACATGGACGCGGAAGCGCGTGACTTTCTCGTGACGGCATTGCGCGCATACCAAGGCGTAGGGTTGCTGGTCAGCCATGACCGTGAACTGCTCGATTTGCTCTGCCGGCAATGCCTGTTCCTCGAGCCGCCGGCGGCCATAGTCCGTCCGGGAGGCTATGCAAAAGGACGCGGAATCGAGGAAAAGGAATATCGGACGGTTCAAAAGCGGCGCGATCAAAAAAAGAGAATTTTCAGGAAATTGGAGCTCGAGGCGGGCCGAAGACGCGATCTGGCCAACCAATACCAAAGGAAACGCTCCAAAAGGGGGATCGCGAAGCGGGATCATGACAGCAAGAGAAAAATCGATACGGCGCGCATTACGGGAAAAGACGTCGTGGGCGGCAAGCTTCTGCGGCAACTGGACGGCAGGCTGGCCCAGGCCCGCCAGGAGCTCGAAGCCGTCGACGTCCAAAAGCGTTATGCCCTGGGAATCTGGCTTCCCGGCTGTGTATCACAGAGAGATCTGCTGCTGCGTCTCCCGCCGGGCCTGCTGCCGCTGGGAGCCGGGAAAGACCTGGAGTATCCGCAATTGACCCTGATGCCCACAGACCGGATTGCATTAACCGGACCAAACGGAGGCGGCAAAACCACTCTCTTGAATAGGCTGCTGCCGCATTTGAATGCGCCGGCGGATCACGTCACTTACATACCGCAGGAAATAGACCGGCGCCGGTCCCAAACCATCCTGAAAGATGCACGAAGCCTGCCCCATGAGCGATTGGGGCTGCTCATGACCATTATCAGCCGGCTTGGCTCCAGGCCGCAGCGAATGCTGGAGAGCACGGAACCGAGTCCGGGCGAAACGCGGAAACTCCTGCTTGCATTGGGTATGACCAGAAAACCCCATATCGTCGTAATGGATGAGCCCACCAATCACATGGACATATCATCGATCGAGTGCCTGGAGAATGCGCTGGAAGACTGTCCCTGCTGTCTGCTGCTCATCAGCCATGACCGCAGGTTTCTCGCAAAACTCACCCGCACGGAATGGCACATTGCGCGATCGCCGGCCGCGCAGAATCGCCTCGTGCTGCAGGTCGTTCCATTTTGCGGGAACTAAACCGCGACTCGATGCGTAATACCCCGTTTGATCGAGAGCATCGAAAAGCCGTCGGAGGACTAAATGCGCCGGATAATGGGCGTTTTGATCGGAATCCGGGTGTATGGGATCGCGTGGCTCGTCCTGTTGTTTGCCGCAAGCGGAGCCGGCGCCGCCGAATACCGCGGCCAGGTCGTCTTTAACGGCCTGGGGGTGCCGGGGGCGGTCGTGACGGCATCGCAGGGCGACCGGAAGCTATCCGTGATCACGGATGCGCAGGGCGCGTATTCCTTCCCCGATCTGCCGGAAGGCGCCTGGAGCATCCGGGTCGAGATGCAGGCCTTCTCGGCGCTCCGGAAGGACGTGACGATAGGCCAGGCGACGGTTTCCGAAAAATGGGAACTGACGCTTCTGCCCGTCGATCAGATCGAAGGTCTTCAGACGCCCCCTCCCGCCGCCGCGCCCGGCCTCTCCGGCCCCGCGTCCGCCGCGGGCGCAAAACCGGCAAAAGCCGCCGGCAGGAAGGGCGCGGACGCGGCGCCCGCCAATACGCAGACGCCGTTCCAGCGAACCGACGTAAACGCCACGGGGGAGATTCCACAGGCGGGCTCGAATGCCGTGTCTGCTTCCACCGCGGCGGATGAGGCTTTCGCAAACCAGGATCCCGCCGATCTGAGCCGGCGCGCGGCGGACGGATTCCTCATCAGCGGCACTGCCAACAACAGCGCCAGTTCCCCTTTCGCCCTGAGCCGCTCTTTTGGCAATGCCCGTGGGGGACTTGGGCCGCTCTACACCGGCAATATCGGTTTCGTCATAGGCAATTCCGCGCTGGACGCCCGCGCATATTCGCTGTCGGGCATGGACACCGAAAAACCATCGTACAATCACATGCAGGGCATGTTCTCGTTCCAGGGGCCCTTGCGCATTCCCTACCTGTGGCGGAACGGGCCGACCGTCTACGTCGGCGGCCAATTCGTCCGCAACCGCGACGTTCGGACCGAGAGCGGCATGGTGCCCACGCCTGCCGAGCGCGGCGGGGACCTGTCGCAGGCCGCCGCACAGATCTACGATCCGGAGACCGGCCAGCCGTTCGAAAACAACGGGATCCCGGTGAACCGGATCAGCCCGCAGGCTGCCTTTCTGCTGAGCCTCTACCCGCTTCCCAATTTCTCGGGCGATCCGCGCTATAACTACCAGGTTCCGGTCGCCGGCGCGACCCACCAGGACAGCATTCAGGCCGGATTCGGCCACGGGAACGTTCTCAAAAACTATTATTCCGGGTCTTTCTCGATCGCCAGCTCCAGGAGCGACAGTCAGAATCTGCTGGGCTTAGTCGACACGAACCGCACGCTCGGAAGCAACGCGGCTCTGGGATGGCGGCACGGTTTCACTCAGCGATTGTTCAGCAGTTTCGGCTATACGTTCAACCATGTTTCGACGAAAATCGTGCCTTTTTTCGCGAATCGCACCAACATATCGGGGCTCGCGGGGATCAACGGGAACAACCAGGAACCCCTGAACTGGGGCCCCCCGAACATGCTTTTCATGGGCGGGCTGCAGCCGCTTTCCGACACAACGCCTGCGGACGCACGCAACCAGACCAGCGCGGTTACGGCCGGGAACACATGGAGTTACAGGGCGCACACGGTATCTTTCGGGGGACAGTTTCGCAGGCAGCAGATCAACACGATTTCCCAGCAGGACCCGCGCGGGACTTTCACCTTCACCGGGGCATCGACACTCGGCCCGTCGCCGGGCGGCGCCGCTGTCGCAGGGGCCCGCAACGATTTTGCGGGCTTTCTCCTGGGAATCCCCGATACCCTCTCGATTGCATTCGGCAACGCGGACAAGTATTTTCGATGGTCCTCCTACGAGGCGTATGTCGCCGATGACTGGCGCGTGAACCCGAATCTTACGCTCAATATCGGGCTTCGATGGGAGTATTCGGCTCCCGTAACGGAGCTTTACGGGCGCCTCGTAAACCTCGACATTTCCGGCGGATTCTCCACGGCATCCCCGGTGGTGGCGAGCCACCCCGTGGGCCCGATCACGGGCGCGGCCTATGCGGATTCGCTCGTGGACCCGGACAGGAATGCGTTTCAGCCGCGCATCGGGGTTTCGTGGAGACCGACGGCCGCATCCTCCATAGTGGTGCGCGCAGGCTACGGCATCTATTCCAACGCCCCCCCCTATCTGTCCATCGCGACGCAGATGGCGCAGCAGTCGCCCCTGTCGAAGAGCCTGAGGCTGCAAAACACCGATGCCAACCCGCTCACGATTGCGGACGGTTTCAACGCGCCCGCCAATACGACGGCCAACATCTTCGCGGTGGATCCGAAACTGCGCCTCGGCTATCTGCACATCTGGCAGATCTCCATCCAGCGCGATCTGCCCTTCGCGATGCAGGTCATCCTGGCCTATCAGGGCACGAGAGGAAGGCATGCGCTTCAGCAGTTCCTCCCGAACACCTACCCGCTCGGCGCGGTCAATCCCTGCCCATCCTGCCCCAGCGGATTCGTCTATATGACCTCCGACGGGACCTCAAACCGGGAGGCGGGAACGATCCAGATCCGGAGACGCCTGCGCAGCGGCTTCAGCGCAACCCTGGATTACACCTATTCGAAATCCATCGACGACGCCGCTCCCGGCGGGAACCAGACCACGGCCGTGTTCACTGCGCAGGACTGGCTCAACCCGGGCGCCGAGCGCGCGCTTTCCAGCTTCGACCAGCGGCACCAGCTCGGTTCCAGCTTCCAGTACACGTCCGGCATGGGGATGGCGGGCGGAACTCTGCTGAAGGGATGGAAGGGGGCTCTCTTGAAGCAGTGGACTGTCTCCGGGCAGATCAACGCCGCAAGCGGATATCCGTTGACGCCGATTTTCCCGGCGGCAGTTTCCGGCACGGGTGTGACCGGGCCCTTGCGGCCGGACCTTACGGGAGCGGACATCGAGGCGGCTCCCGCCGGCTTGCATGTGAATCCCGCTGCGTTCACGGCCCCTGAAGCCGGCCGTTGGGGCAACGCCGCCCGCAACTCCATTCCCGGCCCCTCCCAGTTCGGCCTGAACGCTTCCCTGGCCCGCACCTTCCGCACCGGCGACCGGACCAGTCTCGACCTGAGAGTGGATGCGAACAATGTCTTGAATCACGTCACCTTCCCGTCCTGGAATACGGCCGTGGGAAGCGCGCAATTCGGGCTCCCGGTCACGGCGAACGCCATGCGCAACGTGCGGACCACGGTCCGGTGGAGATTTTGACAGTGGATAAAGGGAACAATGTGCCGCGGAGGGCACGGGCATCGCGAAGTCCGCGCGGTATATGCGCGAATTGCGGCCGCGTTTTGGCGTTTCTGCCTCTCCTTCTCGCCTGCGTCGGCCTGAATGCCCAGCAGGTGGGGGAGAATAAGCCTGCGGGCCAGGCGCCGCCGACGTTCACGGTCAGCACCCAGCTGGTCGTCGAGACGATAACCGTCAAGGACAAGGACGGTGCAGATGTCGATGGCCTCAAGGCGGAAGATTTCACCATCACCGAGGACGGAGTCCCGCAAGCCATCGCCGTTTTCGAGCACCAGAAATTCGACGATGCCGGGGCCGCGCCCCCGCCGCCGCTGCCCGCGAAAATCGTGCCGCTGGAGAAGTATCCGCGCGCCCGGATCTCCCCGGAAACGGAGGGCAAAGTTCGCTACCACGACCGGCGGCTTCTCGTTCTCTACTTCAATCTGGACTCCATGCCGGTCCCGGACCAGCTGCGCTCCTTCACCGCCGCGGAGAAGTTCGTCCGCACGCAGATGACGAAGGCGGACCTCCTGGCGGTCATGATGTACGACGGCGCGGGCGTCCGCGTGCTCCAGGACTTCACGGACGACCGGGAGCGGCTGCTCGCGATCATCCAGACCGTGGCTGTGGGAGAGAACCAGCTTTCCCTGGACCCGATTACCGATCTCAGCGACAGCGGGACCGCCTTCGGTCAGGACGACAGCGAATTCAACATTTTCAACACCGACCGGCAGCTGTCGGCGCTCCAGACGGCGGCCGCCATGCTCGGATCTTTGAGCGAGAAGAAATCGCTGATCTATTTTTCGAGCGGCCTGCGCCTGAACGGCGTGGACAACCAGGCGCAGCTGCATGCGACGATCAACGCCGCGGTGCGCGCGGGCGTCTCCTTCTGGCCGATCGACGCGCGCGGCCTGACCGCGCAGGCCCCGCTGGGCGACGCAACCGCCGCGTCTCCCGGCGGAACGGGCATGTACACCGGCGCCCTGGCAAAAGCCGTGATGGCCGGCCTCCAGCACTCGCAGGACACGATGTGGTCGCTTGCGGCCGACACCGGGGGGAAAGCGCTGCTCGACTACAACGATCTGTCGCAGGGGATTGCGCAGGCCCAGGACGCCATCTCCAGCTACTACATCCTCGGCTACTACACGAGCAACCAGAACCTCGACGGGAAATTCCGGCGCATCAAGGTGTCTCTCAACGGCGGGATGCCCGGCACGCTCAACTACCGGCAGGGATATTACGCGCGCAAGCAGTTCGGCGATTTCTCGCCCGCGGAGAAGGAGCGCCAGCTGGAAGAGGCGCTGATGCTGGAAGACCCGGTGACGGACCTGACGATCGCCATGGAGGTGGATTATTTCCAGCTGAACCGCGCCGAGTATTTCGTGCCGCTCGTCGTCAAAATTCCCGGAAGCGAACTGGTGCTTGCCAAGCGGGGCGGGCACGAACACACCCTGCTCGACTTCATAGGGGAAATCAAGGACGAATCGGGCGTCACCGTGACCAACGTGAGGGACAAGATCGATATCAGGCTGAGCGATGCGACGGCCGCCGAACTCGCGAGGCGCCCGATCCAGTACGATACCGGCTTCACCCTGCTGCCCGGCAAATACAGGTTGAAGTTCCTCGCGCGCGACGCCGAGACGGGGCGCATCGGCACCTACGAAATGCCCTTCGTCATCCCGAACCTGAACAAGGAAGAAAAGAGGATCCCGATCAGTTCGGTGGTCCTCGGCAGCCAGCGCGTCGATCTGCGGGACGCCCTCTTCAACGCCGCAAAGGACAAGGGGCAGACGCAATCGGTCAATCCGCTCGTCCAGGAAGGGCAGAAGCTGATTCCCAGCGTCACACGGGTATTCAGCAAGTCCCGGGACATGCACGTTTATGTGCAGGCTTACCAGCAGGGGGTCGAGAGTGCGAATCCACTGGTCGCCTTCGTTTCGTTCTACCGGGGACAGGTGAAGGCGTTCGAAACACCGCCGCTTCTCGTTACCGAAGCGCTGAACAACCGCCTCAGGACCATGCCTCTGAAATTCAGCCTCTCTCTCGCAAATCTTTTGCCCGGTCCGTACAATTGCCAGGTAACCATTACCGATCCAACGGGTCAGAAGGCGGCCTTCTGGCAGGCGCCCGTAGTGCTGATACCGTAGGTCACGGGAGCAATGAAATGAAACTGTTCCGTTCCTTGAGCGTCACCGCAGTGCTTTCAGGCGTCCTCTGTGCCCCGCTGTGGGCGCAGACGCCTCCCAAACCGGCATTCGAAGTCGCCACCATCAAGCCGTCGCCGCCCCTCTCGAGCCTTGCGGCGCAGGCCGCCGCCGGCAAGATCGATCTCGGGATGCGGATGGATGCATCGCAGTTCGACATGAAGTTCATGTCGCTGACCAACCTGATCGCCGCCGCCTACAAAGTCAAGCCGTATCAGATCGCTGGCCCGGACTGGATGAAAACGCAGCTTTGGGAAATCCACGCGAAGCTCCCCGAGGGCAGCACCAAAGAACAGATCCCGGAAATGCTGCAATCCCTGCTGGCCGAACGGTTCATGTTCACGTTTCACCGGGAAACCAGGGAACACCCGGTCTACGCGCTCACGGTATCCAGGACCGGATCGAAACTGAAGGCGGCCGCCGAGGAGCCCGCCGGGGCTCCCGCCGCGGGGGCGGAAACGGAAAAAGCGGCGGCCGCTCCGGAGGCGGATGCCGCAAAGACCGCCCCGCCGAAGGAAGGCGGCGCGAAAGAAGGCACGGCTCTCGACATTCCGGAAGGCGAGATGAAGATCAACATGAAGCAGCAGGGCAATACGATCTCCATGGACGTCGGGAAGGCCGGCAAGATGCAGCTGATCATGGACGAAAACCCTCACATGCAATGGGAAATGCCCAGGGTGACCATGGCCGAATTCGCCGAAATACTGACCCAGTTTACGGATCGCCAGGTCGTCGACATGACCGAACTGAAAGGTTTCTACCAGGCCACGCTGGAGTTGCCCATGCAGGAGCTCGTGAATATAGCGAAGAAGATGATGCCGGAATACGCGGGCGTCCTCGGAGGCGGAGCTCCCGGAGCGGCGGCGCCCGCGAGCGGCCTCGCCGGTGTGGGCGCATCGGATCCCAGCGGCGGATCGATCTTCCAGGCAGTCCAGCAGCTCGGCCTGAAGATGGACGCGCGCAAGGTGCCCACGGACACGATCGTCGTCGACCAGATCGAAAAGGAGCCGACCGAGAACTGACCCGGTCGAGGCGCGACCCATCCCCGCCGGCGGCTCCACCGGCGGGGAAAGAAACTCACGAATACCCGTGGGCTAATCAAGCCCTTCTAAAAGGGCATCGGCGAATCCGGTTTGATCCGAATCATCGGGCGCTGCCTTTTGCGTCGTCCGCAAACAGCCTGCACGCATCTCCTACACCGCAATTCCCCGCGCCCGGCACCGACATTCACAGGCACGATCGCGCATGCGACCGGGCTCCCGAAAGAACAGATCGGGGCACCCTTCCACCGCGCATTTATTCGTCACGATCTGATACGATCTTTTGCATTCGAGGCGCGCGAAAAGCCTTTGTTTTAGGCCTCACATCCATCGTAGAATGCAGGAGATTTCGACAGATCGGGAATAACGGGGATCCGGTGCCTGCGCAAGCCGCACTTATCGGAATCCAATAAGCAGGCAATTCGAGGGAATTCAACCGGCAGGCAGATCCTGCCGCCCATCCTTAGTCGAGGGATCAGGAACAACAAACAGCCATGAAACCAAAATTGGAAAACAAGACGGCGATTGTAACCGGAGCCGGCTCGGGCATCGGACGTGCCATTGCCAGGCGGTTTGCGGAAGAGGGGGCACGTGTAGTCATAGCCGAGATCAGACCCGATACCGGGAAAAGCGCGGAAGAAGAAATCAAAAAAGCGGGCCTCAAGGCTTTGTTCGTGCAAACCGACGTCTCCGATTCCGGGGACGTTAAGAATATGGTCGAGAAAACCATTCGGGAATTCGGCCGGGTGGACGTCCTGGTCAACAATGCGGGGATCCTGGTAAAAAAGCCGATTCTCGATATGACGGAAGAGGACTGGGACCGGGTGCTGGATACGAATCTCAAGGGGGCTTTCCTCTGCATCAAGCATACCGTCGGGCATATGGTGGAACGGAAAAAGGGGAAGATCATAAATATCGCATCGATGGGCGCAAAGATCGGCCTCCATGACGATTGCGGGTATTGCGCCTCGAAAGGCGGAATCATCAGCCTGACTACTTCCCTGGGGATAGACCTCGCCCCCCTGGGAATCAACGTGAACGCGATAGGCCCGGGAATCATCGACACCCCGATGGTGAACGACGTGGCCACGCAGGGAAAAGATTTTATAAAAAATGGGATCGCAAAAACGCCAAGGGGCGTAATCGGGAAACCGGAGGATATTGCCGCAACCGCACTATATCTGGCATCCGACGAATCCGATTTTGTGGTCGGACAGACATTTTTTGTCGACGGCGGTTTTATCTCGGTCTGAAGCCGGGCGGAGTCCCCGGCCTCATGAATGGTCCGGATCCATTCACGCAAAAAGGGAAGGACATAAAATGCCGACAATAGAAGAATACCGGAGTTACGGCAAAGAAATTGAAGACATCCTGAGACTGGATACTTTTGCCCTCGCGGTAAAAATGATTCGGAGGGAGGAGGAGATTCCGGCGGAAGCCGTCCGGCCCAAAAGGGATCGCCATCAGCATCTGGCTCAATGCCAGGCCTTTTCCCTCTCGCGGCGCGACGGGGAGACGGTGGCCATGCTGAAAGAAGACCACTGGTGTTACGCTCCCGTCATCGGTTACGGACTGGTCGAACAGCCGGATTTTTTCAGGAAAGGCGGGTTATATAATCCGCAACTCGGGGAGGATCCGGAAATACTGGAAGCCTTGGGGGGCACCGGCACCAAGTTCCTCGGCCATTTCCTGGAAAAGCCGGAATTGGCCAAAAACATGACATTCCCTTGCCTTGAAGCGGGAAAGTATATCGGCTGCCTCACCGCGCCTTTGCGAAAAACCGGCTTCGAGCCCGATGCGGTTTTCATCTATTCGAACAACGCCCAGTTGAGAAACATATTGATGGCAATCAAATACAAGGAGGGCGTTCACGTAATCTCCGAATTCGATCCCATAGACTCCTGCATCTATTCCCTCGTGCCCCTCGTCGAGGGCAAACGGAACTATATCATTACCATCCCCGATCCGGGGGAACAGGAGCGTGCCCTGACCGATGAAAACAAGATTATTTTTTCACTGACAAACGACAAGGTGAAAATCCTGGCGGAAGGCCTGCGCCATTATGACGAGATCAAACTCGGCTATACCCATCTGACCAGGCTCATGCAGGCGGATTTCAAGCAGCCCAAATTTTACACGGTGCTGTTCAAAAGGTGGGGCATCGGCGAATAGACGGCCCTCCGTCGGAAAAGATCATCCAAGGATGGCCAGGGCGTCCTTGTATGCTTTTTCCGCTTCCTTGAACGCCTTCTCGTCCCTTTCCAGAAATTTCTTCCTGCCGTCCGCGTAGGACGGAAGATGCCACTCCATTTCCTTCAGGTTTTGCGTCACCATGGGCAGTTGCTGATAGGGGATGCCGAAAAGAAACTGTCCCGGCTTGAATGCTTCCTTCGCCTTGGCGCCGAAGGTGGTTCCCGTAATCATGTAATTCGCCTTGCCGGTCTGGAACGGATGCACGAATATCCACGAACACCCGAGGGCAGGCGTGATCTTCGATTCCACGGGGTCGCCGGTGGAATAGCTCATTGCCCTGATGACGATTTCCGCCTGCTCCACGTCGGCATTCAGGATCAGCAGGTCCGGCTCGAAGGCCAGCTTCTCCAGCGTGGAGAAGACGACAAAATTGACCACTCCTCTTCGGAACATGGGAGCATGTTTGAAAAGGGCGTGATTCGCGCGGTCCTCCTGGTATATGCCGAATTTTGGCCCCACCAGCCCCCCCGCCACCGGCACTTCCAGATCCACCATCCCCAGGGCGACCTTGCCGACGCAGCACTCATTATCTTTCGTGACATAGAAGGGTTCGTTCCGTACTCGGGCTTCCGTGATCATTTCGCAGAGCGATATACTCTTGTCCAGCCGTTTGATTCCTTCATCCGGTTTGGGAAGAAGAAATTTCACGGCCACCGGGGCATATTCAAAATTGAACCTTCCGTAGATTGACAGATCCTGTGACAGCTGTCTCATCTTGAACCTCCTGGAATTCACCAATGAACCGGGGATAGGGTCCTTGTCTGTGACTTCTCTGCGTTTTGCAAAGAAGTTTTTCTTCCCTTTTTGAACCAGGCACTTCCGCAATAAGTCCGGAAGCGGAGCTCTGAATACCGAGAGCTGATAGCGTGCCGCCGCTTCATCGGGATCCCCAAAGTCTGGTTGCGACCGGCGGCCGCGCCATGACGCGTCGGCTGCCCTTTTAGGATCGCCCATCCGGCTTCGGGTATACGCGGTTGCGGGCCCTTTTTAAATCAGAATAGGGTCGCAGAACAATACTTTTAAATATGCTCTGGCCCGATTGCGGTCGATATTGACGGTCCTCGGACTTCGACCCGAGTTTTGGAAGGCATCCGGCTGCCGTGTTATCGGGACATTTCGCCCGGCTTTGGGAGTATCGATCGCCGGCATATCCCCAGGGAAACCCCTTTTTATGGGCAATCCGCGGAAGCCGTATGAAGCAATAGAAACCAGGAATAGGAGGATTTTCACGCACGCTCTGAAGTCTCGTTGTCTCCAACACGCGCCGCGCTCTCACGTGCCATCTGCTGCAGCCGCAGGTAGTCCATCTTCACCAGGCGATTCAGGGGAATTTGCCCCGCTTCCAGCAGCACGTAACGATGGGGCCTCATATAGACCGCAAGCCTTCGGGCATGCCGTTCCAACTCCTGCACGGTCAGTTCCGTACCCGGCTTCTTCTCGACGAAGGCCACGATCTCCTCGGAAATCACCGGGTGTTCCAGGCCCACAACCCCGCAGGCGCTCACTTTATCCGTGAGATTGCAGATATGTTTTTCGATGTCGCCCGGGAATACCTGGTAACCGAAGGGTTTCAATACCCACTTGGCGCGCCCGCGGAGGCGTAAACCGGCGGCATCCCGATAGCCAAGGTCCCCGGTGTAAAGGAAGCCGTCTCTGGAGACAACCTTGGCGGTCGCATCAGGATCATTCACGTAGCCGAGGAACGTTTGCGGACCGCTGAAACAGACATGGCCGATCTCCCCCTGCGGCAACTCGTCGCCGGCCAAGCCGTCTTCCGCGATCGGTTTTCTGATCGACATGGGATAGGCCGGCACATCCCGGCCCAGGTCGGCCCAGATGTCCCCGGCATTCGACGGGTTCCGCATTACGTAGGTGCAGAAACCGGCCGTCTCGGTCAACCCCAGGCCGGTGGCGACGTTCGGCGCCATGGACGCAAGCTTCTCCACGAATTCCAGCGGAACGCTGTTGCCTCCGTATGCGACGAATTCCAGGCTGGAGAGGTCATATTTTCCATAGTCCTTCAGCCTCCACTCCAGGTTGAACATCGCCGGTATCTGGCCGAGGAACCCGACGCGATGCTCTTCGACGGCCCGAAGCGAGCGCGCAGCATCGAACGTGCCGAGGAGAATGGCCGTGCCGCCGGCAAACATCGTGCTCATCAGCAGCTCGGTCTGGCAGCCGACGTGCGAAGGGGGCAGGTTCACCAGCACGCGCGAGTCTTCGCCGAAGCGGAAAGATTCTGTCAGGGCCGCGTTCTGGCAGGTTATGTTCCGGTGGGACAGCAGCGCAGGCTTGGGCGATCCGGTCGAACCCGTCGTGAAGATGACGAGCGCCGGTTGATCCCGGTGGACTCGGGCCGCCGATCGATCGTGGGCCGCGCGGAGTGAAAGGGCCGGCGAAGGGTCGGCCGGCGGGGTCCGATGCTTTCCGCATGATTCGAAACCCGACCCCCTGATCGACTCCTGCTCTGCCGCAAGACTACGGGCATGCGCGACGAAAGCCTGAAACGGCCGGGCGCCTTCAATCGCGTCCCCTGAGGGCGACACTTGAATGAAATGGCGTATGAAAGCGCACTGCTTGCGCACCGCGCGACCGAGTTCTGCGAAATCCGCGCCGGGTGATTGGCCGGGAAAAACATAGCCCTTCGCCCGGATTTGCCCGAGGCTTCGGATCACGTCGGCGGCAGGAAGGCGCAAATCGAGGGGCGCAGGAACCACCCCGATTTTGAAACATGCGTATTCGAGGAAGACGAGTTCGATGAGCAGCGGCAGCGAGATCGCGAGGTAGTCGCCCGGCCGGAATCCGAGATGAATCAGCTCGAGTGCATAAGCCGCGACCGATCCCTCAAACGAGGCCCAATCTGCCTCTTGCCCCGTGTCGGACTGGATGAGCGCAATGCCTTGCGGTTTTATATGCGCCCATCTCGCCAGGGCGCCATGCACAAGATGGCGGTCCGCCAGTTCGCCCTCGTATCTCTGCGCGGTCAACCCGCAGCCGGCACTGCCGGAACCATCGACCTCTCTCATTCCTCCGCCCTCTCTGTTGCGGGAACGCCTGCGCATCCGCGAATCACGAAAGAGCCTGTAGCTCCCGGAGCCTGGCGCTCAGCTGCCGCCCGCTTTGGGGACGCTGTCGCGGATCCCTTGCCAGCGCGTCCTTCAACAGAACCGCGATTCCATCGGGGCATCCCGGAACCAACTCCCGTATATCCGGCACCGGATCCGCAACGATGCGCAGAAGCGTTTCCGGAACCGTTTGTCTTTTCAGCGGATTCGTGCCCGCCAGCGATTCATAGATTACAACCGCGGTGGCCCAAAGATCAAAGGAGGGGCCCGGGGGATCGCCGTCTATCGCCTCAGGCGAAAGGTATGCCGGAGTTCCAAGCAGGTCGCCCGCGCGCGACTGAAATAAAAGGCTTCTTGTGGACGCGGAGCCGGTCGCATCCGCAACCGGCTCCCTGTCGGGCGGGCGCATCTGCCGCGATTCCCTGAGCGTCTCGTTCATGATTTGCGCCAGCCCGAAATCCATCAGCTTCGGCACATCACCGGGTGTCTGATAGCCGATGTTGCCCGGCTTGATATCGCGGTGAAGCATCCCCATGGAGTGCAGGTAGTCAACCACATCTCCGAGGACGATTCCAAGCGCGAGCGCCTGCTGAGGGATCAGAGGCGCCCTGCCGAGCCTGTCTCTCAGCGTGCCTCCCTCCATGAACTCGAAAACCAGCATGGGCACGCCGCGCCAGGTCTCGATGCCGAATATCAGGGCAAGATTGGGATGTCTCACGGATGCTATCGCACGCGCCTCCCGGCGGAGCCGGAAGGAGTGTTGCGGGGATGCCAACGGGAGCGTCTTGATCGCCACCTGGCGCTCCAGAGCCAGATCGATGGCGCTATAGACGATGCCCATGCCTCCCGTCCCGACTCTTCGCTCGAACCGGAATTTTCCCATTAATGTGTGCGGCACGACGGCCTTTGTCAAATCGCCGCCGCAGTCTTCGCAGGACCGCATGAACGCCGGATATATGCGCCGGCAGCGTATGCATTCGAAGGCTTCCGCGGGCGAACTTTCGGCCCGCAGTTCCTTGTTTTCTCTGAGTTCCACCGTGAAGGCCGCCGAAGAAGCGACCGCCTGAAGCAGGAAGCGGTCTTCCTTGGAGAAGGGAAGCTCGCTTTTCTTCTCACCCGCAGCCAGCAAACCAAGCAACTTCCCGTTGGATGCAACCAGGGGCACAAGCAGCCGCATCCCTCCGTCCGCCAGCCACTGCTGCTCCTCGACGGGCAGGCGCCGGACGACCGACGATTCGTCTTCCAGGATGATTTCAAGAGGCTCCCTTGCTTCTTCCAGGTGCATTGCCAGCTCCGTGCGGCAGGAAAGCGCGCGCAAACGGCCATCGAGAGCCACCATGTTCGAGCGGGAAGAATCCGCGACAAGCACGACAAGGGATTCAAGGTGCAATGCCTTGTTGACTTCAGTCGTCAAAACATTCTTCATCTCCTCGAGATTGACGGCTCCTTTACACTTGTCGGCGAGGAGAGCGAGGATCTGTCGCGCATCATATTGTTCGCGGAAAAAACGGCGATCCAGGGAATCAAACAAAACGACCCGCCACCGGAGCACCATCAGGCCCAGAACGATCGCGGTGCCCAGCCATAACGGGTCCGGATCGGAAAAGAGGGTCGCGATCGTCTGATCCCTCCGTCGGTATATATAAAGCACCAGCAGAAGCGCGGGCGCACTCGCCGCCGCGACAAGTAACGAACGGGCAAGAACATATTGAACGGCCTTCCGGATGATCAGCTGGACGTCCAGAACGTGATTCACCAGCACGGAGTAAGACGTCAGAACCGGCAGGGATAACAAAAGAGGGAAAAATACGAGCCCGCCTATCCTCCGGGCCGAAGGCTGCCCCATAAATGCCCGGTACGACGGGATCAGCGCTTCGAGGATAACCTCGATCATCAAGGGGACAGTTCCGATCAGAATGGCCGCGACGAAAACACGGACTCTCCGTTGCTCGTTGAGCGGGGCGAGACGGGTCTTCCATAGGGCAAATGGAACGGCGGGCATGGTCATGAGAAACAGAACAAGCCAGTAGTATGAGGAAGGATGATCCCTCTGGAAAAAGACCGGGACGCGCGCGATGGCGTCGGAATATGGCAGCAGGCCGGCCAACAGCGGCAGGAGATTCGCGACAAACAGCGCCGCACCGATGGCCAATGCGGCCTGGGTCATGCGTTGTACCAGGCGCTCCGTCCGAAAGTTTGTCGCGGCACGCGGAAAGTGCCGGATGAACATCCAGAAGGAGAATGAGACGAATGCGTCCACGGTCACGTGGGAAAGAATCGTGCCGCATCGAAACAGGAATCCCGGCGGCAGATATTGTAATCGCTGAATTCCGGCCTGGGCGAATGCGGACGCAATCAAGAGAAAGACGGCGCCCAGATAGACGGACCTCACGTCACGCTTGCCGGCGAAGATGAGAATCAATGCCATGAAGCCGAAGGCAAGAATCAGCACTACGTGCCATTGATACGCGGGGACCTGATCCGGCAATCTGCGGACAAGAATAAAGCCCGCATAGCCGGCCAGGATTTTTGCGCCGGCCAGGAACAAATACACCGCTACAAGCCATTGAGCAGTCGGCAACGTGTCTGCAACGCTCCAGAACGCTTACTAATTCATCCGGCACCAGGCGCCCGGCACAGGGCCTTGATACCTGGCAACCACTTCGTTCACGGCCGGTTCGGCATCAGGGATCCAATCGATTGCCATGGATCCCCTGCTTATGGCCTTTTGAGCGGCCAGGCGCCCGATGCATCGGGCGCACTCGAGCAGGAACAGCTTTTGTTTATCCCACTGGAGCGGATTGTTGTTGACCTCATTCTCGAAGCTGTCGAATAACCTGGACCTCAACATTTTCGCGACCTCGGCTTTTACATAGAGCCCCCCGGTTCCGGAGCCAAAAGCCATCAGAGCCATGTCAAACGCTTCGTCTGGAGTAATCGGCGTGTTCATTTTTTTGTCTCCCTCGAAAAAAGCGGCGGGAGCAGCGCGTTGTCAGGAAGCACCGTCGCGACGCCTCTGGGTTTGATCTTTTCGTCATCTGCCGGTTCCTGCGGGCCGCATGAATCGCCAGGTAATGCGCCCGATTTCGCGTTCCCGGTAAAGCTGCCGCACATAACAGTCGTAGGGTCCTCCGATTTTGAGGTCCCAGGGTATATGCACACCGAGTTTGAGCTTCATGCGGGCTTTGGGCGGCATGAAGATCGATTTCAGTGTGTTGCGCCTGAAAGGATTGAGCAGGACGCGGGTCGTTTCGAGATTCCTGGATCTCCATTCAAATCGGGATTCATTGCACAGCCGTTTGGCCAGTTGCGTTGCCGCCTCCAGCCAGAGACAAGAGCCTGCCGGAAATCTCGGGCAGACCTCGATTCTGAATGCAAGGCGCCGATCGGAGGCGCCGGGGACTTCGAAGGGGAGTATGACATAGTCATCCGGCACACCGCTGGGGGGGGGCGGCCAGAGCTGAGACTGCGGCGCAGACGACAGAGAGTCCACCACGTGGAAGTTGCGCCAGGTAACATTATTATTTCCCGAAACAAAACTCAGGAAAGAATCCCAGCCCGAAAGCGTCGCCGGATCCGGAGGGGGATCCGTTGCGGTGCCCAGCAGGGCGACAAGGCAGTATTGGCCCGGCCCCGGTATGTCGGCCTTCTTCCACTCGATTGCCTCGGACACGGTCAGGATGTCGCCCGCGGGTACTTTCGGAATTGTGGCGTTCCCTATCGGTTTCCAGTCGCCGGGCATCGAAAGCGTGGAAACAGGAGACCAGTAAACCTTGACCTCGACGTTGCCGGCTTCGCAGCAGCCCCGGTTCTTGACGCGGACATAGAGGTAGTTGTCGTTCTGCGGATCCACCTCGGCGCCTAGGCTCTCGCTGTTTTCCGTGCCGCTGCCCGCTCCGTAAACCTGCTGCGGAGTCTGCGGCGGGACGATCTTGTTCGACCGTACGATGATGTCCGGGCTGCAGGACAACGGACCGCCGTGAGGCTCTCCGATGTCGCCGATCCAGTCGCGCATGTAGACATCCGGCGAAAGGCCCACGACCTCCGCGGCAATCTTTCTGAGGTCCGGCATTACGCGGATCTCATCGTTCACGGAAGGGGTGCCCGTGGACGGATTGGATAGGATGCTTCGCAGCTCCGCCGGACCATACCGGACTCCGATGTTGTTCTCCGCAAGCCCCTGTACCGCAAGGGCGACGCCGGCGATGATGGCAGACGCGGAAGACGACCCCCAGAAATCACCGGTATAGGCGGTCGTCGGATTCAAATCGGTCGTATCGCAGGTGACGACTTCATATCCCTGGGCATAACAGTCCACACGGCTTCCCCAATTGCATAGCGGATAGCGCGAATGGGCGTTTCCGACCAGGTTCGGCGCCGCACCGGTGACCATGATCGCGCCTGAATCACGGAATCCCGCCGAATCGCCCCCGTTGCGATCAAGAATCCGCGATAGAATGCCGCCTCGACCGGCAGTCTCGATCCTATCGAGGTTCTCGGCGGGGGGATTGACCTGATTGCCCACCGGCTCGATGACCACGATCCCCAGATTGCAGGCAAGCTCCAATTGTTCGAAAACATCATCCTGCACCTCAACCGGCGCGGCGATCACCGTTTGGTTCGGCAGATTAAAGGCGACTTGCAGCTCGATCAGAAGAACATCGCCGAAGGTGAGCTTGCTGATTGCCTCCATCGCCGCGTCTGCAATCTCGCCCCGATCTTCCACGTAGGCCACCTCGATGGTCTTGATTTCCGGAACGATACCCAGGCAGCCTCTGTCATTGTCCCCGGCGGCAATGACTCCCAGAACCCTGGTTCCGTGGTCCCTGTATAGGGCGTCTGTTGAGTTCGGATCATTAATCGGGCGGGCAATCTTGTGGGCCTTCAGATCTTCGTGGTCCAGTCTCCATCCGTATTCGATGTCCAGCAGGCGCTGCCCTTCGCCGCTCCCCCCTTTGAAGCCTCCGCCGCCCGGCTTGGGCCAAACATAAAATGCATCCACCCCTTCGGGCGCCGCCTGCAGGTAACGCTGCTTATTATAGTAGTCATCGTTGATCATCTCATCGCCGACATCAACGGGGCATGCGACACTGAACGGGAGGCTCGTGTAGGCTTTTTCGACAATCTTCCACTTCCTGAAGACTTTTGCCAGTGCTTCCGGTTTTGCGCCGGGCGGACAGTTGACGACAAAGTACTTCAGGAAGTCAGGCGCCACATACCCCGGGGAGATGTGCGCAGCCTTCAGGGTCAATTCCCTGATGCGCTCGGGCGCTACCCTGGTGAACAGCCTCCGCAGGCTCATCGGGCCGTATTCGTCCGTCATTTTGTTCCAGAACGACGCATTAGCTCCACCCAGGCAACGATGCGCATTATCCTTGCAGGGCAGGTCCGCTTCGGGTTTGAATTTGACGATAATTCGCGGAGAGCGCGGTTTGGGCTTGGGTGAATTAGCGTGGCTCTTGTGACGGGAAGCTGCTTTTCGAGGCGTCATGACGAAACCTCCTTATCTGCTATGCCGTCAATTCCTTCTCCCGGCCCGTAACGAAATGCGCAACAGTTCATCCACGCCCGCGATCCGGTTTCAGGCGTTGGTCCCGAGTCTCAGAGAGTCACGCCCTTTCTTCTTCAACTGCCGTCTGACGGGAATCATCGGCTGCCGTTCCGGATCTGGGTTTTCCCATCCGGCGCGGGCATGCACAATTTCCTGGGCTCTTTCAATTGCTGAAAATATGCGGCCTTGAACGTCCTCGATTTGATTTCTGTAATATTCTACCGCGGAAATCTGTCCCCGGATACGGTTTTTCGATGGACAAACAGGAGGAATTGGCTGTCGCCGCGATATTTCCGGATTTTGCGATGGACCGGAATCCCTGGGCCCGGCAGCCGGCGTTCGGATTCAGACCCTGCTTCCGGCTGCGCCCGGTGGACCAATTCCCTCTCTCGACGCCAACATTATCAACGATTCAGCACCATTCCTATTCAATGCAGGCAACCCGGTCGCAGTTCGACCTGGTGGCGGAATCGAGCGGCGGCACGAAGACGTTGGGTATCCCGGCCTCTTTGAAGATGATTTCGATGGATGCCGGCGCGAACCGCGGGACCGCCGTCACCGCGACCGCTGGAGCGGCAGGCGCCGCGACGGCTTCCGCCCGTCCGGCTATGCCGAGGCCCACGGTTTGCCTGCCACGGGAAACCGGCAGTTGGGAACGGGGCAGGCGCTACAGTTGCAGAGACGGAGATCCGGGAGCCTGGCTCCCTTCGATTGCTCGACGAAACCGAGCGCCGTTTTTACCTCGTCCTCCTTCCCTTTCAGGACGAGCGTGATCGCTCCCTCGGCCCCGCCCAGACCACCCGACGCGATGGGTACGGCCGAGGCGCCGCTCAGTATCTCTATTGCCCGCACTTCGTCGATCGTGACGCCTGGCGGGCAAGGATAGAGCCCGACAGGCATCCCCATCCCCGACTCATAGCGATTGACTTTCGCCTCTTTCGCCGCCGCCTTCACCGGTATAGGGATAAGCTTTTCCAATCCGGCCGGGTATACGATGGTGAAGCCTCTCTTCTTCCTCGCGGTCTGGATATATCCCATCGATCCCTCGAGGCCGAAGAGGATGCCGACGTTCCCCTGCGGATCCAGGGCATTGACGCCTTTCACGTAGACATCCGACGGCGTCATCCGGCAGAGGAGGCTGGAGAGCTTTTCCCCGGCGCCCAGTCGTCCCTTTTCTATCACCCACGTCCCCTGGAGACCGCCGGGATCCGCGGTCGCTTCCTCCGGGGTAAGCCCCGCGCCGAGGGCCATGGCCATCTCCACGCACATCCCTCTCGGCGTCACCACGCCGCATACCCAGTAATTGGTCTTCGGCTTCGCCCCCGTGATTTCTTCCACGATGAAGTAGGTGCTGCTGCTGGGATGCAGCGCGACAATTCCCTTCCTCGCCGCCTCTCGCACCGGTTCCGATCCGGCAACGGCCTTTGCAATCAGTTTCTTGGATTCTGCGGGGGTAAGAACGATCTGAGCGAGCATATATTCCCCATTTCCGTATCGTTGCGGGAGATGTCCTCAATCTCGACCCATCCCCTTATATCATACCTTCGGAAAGGATAAACGCTTCGAAGGCCACCGGTCGCCTGTTCACGGCTCCTCCGTATCGGAGGATTATGGTCGAAAGCCTGTGATATGATGGCGGCGCCGGCGGGCGACGGCCGGCGAAAGCACGGAGTGTTCACATTACACGTATGATTAACCCGCAGGATTCATGAGGATTCGTGGCGCGGCGGCTCATCCATGCCCGTCCGCGCCGCCGAAGCGGCGACCGCGCACCCGCGTCCGATGCTTGCGGACAAGACTCCCGCAACGGGCAAAATCCGCAGGGTTCGCCAGATGTGATTCAGGAGAAGTGTATGACGCAAGCGCCCCGGCCGTTTACCGAAACCGGCTTTACCAGAAAGCAGATTGTCCTGGGACTGGTCACGGTCTTTGCCCTCCAGATCGCCGTGACCTCTGCCGTTCAGACGCTCGGAATCGCGAGGCCCAGAATCGCCGCGGACCTTAACGGCATGCCGCTCTATGCCTGGTCCCTCTCTATCCCCAGCCTGGCCGCCGCCTTTGTAACGCTGCTGTTCAGCAAGTTTTCCGACATGTATGGCCGGCGCATCATGCTGCTGATATGCGTGACCCTGTTCCTGAGCGGGACCGTCTGGAGCGCTCTCGCCCCGACGTTCGTGATCCTGATTGCCGGGGAGACACTGTCCCGAATGGGCAACGGCGCCCTTCTCCCCCTCATTTACTCGGTCCTGGGAGACATGCTGCCCCCCGTGGAACGCAGCAAATGGGTGGGACTTCTCCGCATACCGCAGGGGCTCCTGGCGTTATTCGGCCCGACGTTGGGAGGGTGGTTTGTCGACAATCTGAGCTGGCGCCACCTGTACTGGCTGGGAGTCCCGCTGCTGCTCATCGGCCTGTTCATGGTGCCCGTGGGCATTCCTTCAATCACGATGAGAATGCGCCGCAAAATCGACGTGCGGGGGGCCCTGCTGGTCGCGGCGGCGTCGACGGCGACGATCCTCGGCCTTTCCTTCGCCGGGACGACCTATCCCTGGGCGTCGCCCCAGGTCATCGGCCTTCTGGCCGGCGGGCTCGTGTTCTGGGTGCTTTTCTTCAGGGCCGAAGAGCACGCGGAAGAACCCGTCATGGATCCCCAGGTCTTCCGCAATCGCACCTTTCTCACCGTCGCGGTCTCCGGAATTCTCTCATTCGTCGGCCTGATGGGGATCATGATGTATTACCCAATCTTCCTGCAGGGCGTGAAGGGAATCAGCGTCATGCACAGCGGCCAGATCCTGACCCCTTTCAATGTCCTCATGGCCTTCATGGGGCTGCCCGCCGGATTCATCCTGGCAAAGACAAAACGGTACAAATGGATGTACGTCACCAGCTATGGGCTCCTGACCGCCGTGATATTCGGGATCGTGTTTTTCGATTCCCGAACGCCGGTTTTCGTCTCCGTTCTGGCGACCGCCCTGGCGGGTTTTGCCCTGGGCGCCATCCCGACCATCAACACGCTCGTGGTTCAATGGGCCGTTCCCAAGAGGCTGCTCGGGGCTTCCATGGGCGCCATATTTTTCAGCATCACGCTCGGCACCGCCATCGCGCCGGCCGTACTCGGTCCGGTGATGAATATGGCATATGCGAAAAAGCTCGAGACGACGCTCCCTGCCGGATTGGATCAGTTCGCGGACAGGGAAACCATCGCGGCCCTGAGCGATCCGAAGGCAATCCTGTCTCCGGCGGCGATGAAGGCGCTCGAGACGACTTTCGCGGAGGAAGGGAGCCAGGGAAGCGAACTGTTCCGGCTGACCGTCGAAGCGATTCGCCGCTCCACGGAGGCCGGATTGCGGGCCGTATTTTTGCTGGGCGCGATAACCATGCTGATTTCCTTCCTGCTCATCACCACTATCCCGGAAGTTTCGATGGACGCGGTGGTCGAGGACAACAAGGCTCCGCGGCCCGCGATGGCGGAAGAAGCGGCCCAATAGATGCCCCCGGCTGCGGGAACCACGCGCAACTCCGGACGGTCCCGAGACTCGGCCATGGTGCGGCAAAGAATATTGACGCCCGAAAAATTTTGCGATGACAGGCGCTCTTTCGAAATGCGACGGCAGGCTGCCGGCTGAAAGCCGGTCAGTTTCAGGACGGTCTCGGGACAAGGCCGGGCTTTCCATGATGCCGTTTCGGTGTAAGATTTCCGGGCGACAAACGTATGAAATATGGGAATCGTTGGGCAAGGGCGTTGCCAGCGGAATTGGCGAATTCCCCCGGTCAGGGGGTCATGAATCGAGGAGGCGACATATGGAAAGAAGGGATTTTTTTAAGTTGGGGTTGGCGGCCGGAGTCGGCACCGTGGCATTGGCTCATGAAGCATCGGCGCTGGATTATTATGCTATGCCTTCGGACAAGAAGTGCGCGGTGCTCTTCGGGACCTGGTGCGGCAGCTCCCGCGACGCAGCGGTATGGATCTCGGAAGGAATGGGCGGGATCGCCGACGTCTTCGACGTGCGCGAAAATCCGGACCTCAAGGGATACGATCATGTCGTCGTCGGCGGTTCCATCCGGTCGGGCGTCACGCGCAAGGAGCTGCAGGATTACATCGCAAAGAACAAGGAAGCCCTGAAAAACAAGGTTGGGGCGCTCTTTGCGGTATGCGGCAACGGCGAAAAACCGGTCGGGCCGGCCCAGAAGACCTCGTACATCGACAATCATCTGGCGAAGTTGCTGGGCCTGGCCGATCTTCCGTCGAAGGTATTTAACGGAAGAATCACGAAAGCCCTGATCGATCCCGAGAATCGCAAGAGAATGATCGACATGTACCCCAGCTTCGCGGGCAAGCCGCTGGAGGATTACGACCTCCTCAAACGCGCGGATTGCCTGGCCTTCGGCAGAGAGATCCTGGCCCGGATGAAGTAGCGAAAAAACCGAAGCGCTGCGTTCATGAGGTCCCGGCAATAGGTGAAAGGGGGACGGTGGAAAACCGCCCCCTCATCTGCCGCAACCGCACCGCGGATCGGATCGGTCATCCGGCGCCTTCAAGATCCGTGACGCTCTTCAGGAGCGGGTACAACTTTTGATATAGCGCGAAAATCTTCCGGTATTTCGCGTGATTCCCGGGATCGGGCCTGATCTTCTTGCGGATCGCTGCCATCGCATTCGCCGCATCCCGGAACGAAGGATGCCAACCCGCGGCCACGGCGGCCGCAATGGCCGCGCCCAGGGCGGACGCTTCCGTATTCTTAGGCAGCCAGATCTCCCTTCCGGTTATATCCGTGATAATGCGGCACCATAAATCGCTGGCCGCTCCCCCCCCAATCGCGATCAGGCGCCTAACCTTCCGGTCGATCGCTCTCTCAACCGACCGGATCGCGAACAGCTGTTCGAACGCGATTCCTTCGAGAATGGAGCGGTACACGTGTCCGCGATGATGCGACGCGGACAAGCCCACGAACGCTCCCCGGGCATTCATATCCCAAAAGGGATTCATGGAACCGCACAAATAGGGCAGGTGCAACAGGCCGTCGCTCCCCGCCGGGACCCGCCGCGCCTCCTCTTCCAGCCGTTCATATATGTCGGGCTGCCTTGCCGGATCGATTTTCAGGATCTTCCCGATAAACCAGTCGACGGCGAACGTACCCGCTCTCAGGCTGCATTCGTAATAATATCCGCTGTCCGAACAACTGCTCATCGTGCGGAAGGCTTTGCCTGTTTTATAGCGCGCCCCGTATATGCCCGCTACGACCGCCGTGCCCAGGTTAAGATAGGCGCTGCCGGACGCAAGCGCGTTGACGCCCAGGCCGGCGGCCTGCCCGTCGCCGCCGCCGGCAACGACCATGGTTTGCGGGGGTAATCCCGTGGCTTTCGATGCGCGATCGGTCACCGCCCCTATCGGCGAGCCGGGGCGATGGATTTCGGGCAGCCGGCTTTCCTCCAGTCCCAGCTCGTCCAGGATCGGGGGCGACCAGATCCGGCGTCTCATGTCGAATAGCCCCAGGGGATCCGCGCTCGCCCAGCTCGTGCCGAAACGACCGGTCAATCGCCACGCGAGGTAGGCATGGACGTCGCAGATCGTATGTGTTCTTTGATATATGCCCGGCTCATGCCTTTTCATCCAGGCGATACGATAGACGACCGGGGCGTAGTCCACGGGCTTTCCGGTGATCCGGTGTATTTTATCCTTCCCGATCTTCTCCGCGAAGGATTCCACTTCCGGCCTGCATCGCTCATCCAGCCACACGATGGCGGGCCTGACGGGATCCCCGCCTTCGTCGAGCGGTACGAACGTTTCCCTCTGGTTGGATATGGCGAGCGCCGCTATCCTTTCCGGATCGATTTCGCCCGCCAGGGCTTTCAGCGCCTTCCGGGCGGAATTCCACCAATCCTGCGCGTTCTGTTCGTAATAGCCGGGCCGGGGAGAGAAAAGCGGGATTGACGAGACTGCGTCGGCGGCCATCCGCCCCTCTCTGTCGAAAGCGATCGCTTTCGTGCCCGTGGTGCTGCAATCCAGGCCAACAACGAGGTCTTTTCGGCTTATTCGGTCGGTGGGCTTCATATTGCCTGCCGGTATTCAAATATATATATATCTTCCGGCATTCCCGGGAAAACAAGAATCGCCATCGAACCGGAAAATACCGCCGGTCGAACCCTTCGAATCGCGCCGTGCCGGGAACCGTCGCCGCCAATCGCGGCCCGGCAATCCGGTTGTCACACTTCCGTGACATTTTCCTTGACAAGGCACAGAGGCGTCCCCAAGCTTTGACCGGGAGATCGACGCCGACGAACGGTGACGACCCACGGGATAAGGCGAACGAAGCATTCCCGGAAGGCTTTACGGCCGGGACGTCGGGACGAATGAATGCGTTCCCCATCCCGCGACACGATGGATGAATCTGGAACGGCGCCGAGGTGACGACATGAGACTCAACGATCGCAGGGCATCCGGACTGGTGATGCTGGCATGCGCGGGCATTTTGCTTTGCGGCCAATCGCAGTCCTTGAATGGATGGGCGCAGCAGGGCGCGGGGAGGGCGAAAGCCGCTTACGGGGGCGCGGGAAAGATACTGGTCCCGCACAAATCCTGGACGTGCGGGATGCCCGCGGGCATCCCGGTGCCGGAACGCGGCGTGCTCGTTTTCGAGGCGGCGCTGGAACTGGATCGGGTCTATTCCCTCGGGCGAACGCCGTATGGCCAGAGAGAGGTCCTGGTGATCCGGGGCGGGACGATAACGGGCGAAAAAATACGCGGCACCGTCATGCCCGGAGCGCTGGATCTGCAGTTGACTTTTTCGAACGGGGGGATGGAAATCGAGGAGATATTCGTGCTGCGGACGGAGGACGGCAAGTACGTCTATCTGCGGAGCGCCGGGACGGCCGCGGACCCGGGCGATGTGCGAATGGTGCCGGACTTCGAGGCGCCGAACGCGGGCAGCTACGGCTGGCTCAACACCGGCAAGTATGCGGGCCGGCGAATCGTGGACCCGGCAGCCCGCACGATGAAGATAAGCGTGTATGACGTGTCCGCCGTCGCCCTCGCGCCCGACGCCGCGACCTCGCTCGCGGTGACCAAACCGGCGGATGTCCCGGGCCAGCCGTGGGACTACCGGAAGGCGTCGCCGGAGGAAAAGCGGGGCGAGCTTTTGATCACCGAAAACGTCACCCTGTCGCCGAGCCAATCGGTCGGAGCGACCAAGGCGGGCAACCGGAACATCATCCCCATTACCGGGGGGACGCTGGAAGGCAGGATCACGGGAAAGGTTCTCCCGGGAGGCGCCGATTACCAGAACCTGGCGAACCCGGCGACCATCGATGCGCGATATCTGTGGCAGACGAGCGACGGAGACGTGATCCTCGTGCGAAACGGCGGCTCGTTTGGATCCCTGGTCCCGACTTTCGAGGTTCGGGTGGACAGCAAATATGCATACTTGAACAAGGGACTGTACCTGAGCTCCAATCCGGGCATGGGGGCCGGCGGGGTGAAGTTGACTTTCTATGAAAGCGTGCGGTGATCCCGCGGGGCCGGCGCCATGGCATCGGCGCAAGAACTGCGATCCGATCTTTTTTCCAAAATCCTATCTCGAGGCGACGATGAAGAGCATCACTTTGGGCTTTCTTGTATTGCTATGGTCGATTCCACCCTCAGCCCTTTATTCCCAGGAGCCGGCGCAAGCGCCGCAGATCGGATCCACCGCGGAGATCATGACCCAGCCGATGAACGTGTTCCGCCGCTTCTCCGGCGACTCCAGGCCGATTTATGACTTTTACGGCAAAGTATTGGGCCTCAAGCAGCTGACGACGTACGACCTCGGCGGCAATACCAGCGTCGCCAGGTTCCAGATCGGCACGACGCAGCTCAAGTTCACCGCGGCGGTGCCGAACCGAAAATATCAGACAGGAGCGATACAGGCGGCCACCGGCCTGCGGATCCTCACTTTCTTCTTCCCGGAGCAGGCTCCCGTCGTGGAAAGAT
>CAZTHE010000032.1:0-31473 GCA_964613495.1 uncultured Acidobacteriota bacterium
ATTGGCAGACGCGCTAGGTTCAGGGTCTAGTGGGCTTAAGCTCGTGGGGGTTCGAGTCCCCCCTTCGGCACCATCCTTGCTTTATCCCTTCGAACAATCCGACCCTGCCGCCGCAAAATCGAGACGGGATCGCGCCGGTTTCCCGGAAGCAGTCGCTCCCATTCCTTCGCCCGGGCAACAAACCCGGCTTGTGGCTTCTAGCCGAATGAAATCGGCACGGGAATGAACGAGACGAGGAAGATCACGAGAGCCAGGATGCCGACCAGGATCCGGCCGGAGTCGACCTTTTCCTCGTCGAAAAGCGTGCGCGGGTGGTAGAAGCGCACGCGCCAGCCCATGATCAAGAGCAGCAGCGCGAACAGCAGGTAGGACGGGGTGCGCCAGTCCCGGAGGCTCAACAGCAGCAGGAACACAATCCCCGCGATCGATAGCTGCCGCTGCCGCGTCCTGCCGAACAGCGCGTAGGCGATGTGCCCCCCATCCAGCTGCCAGACCGGGAGCAGGTTCAGGCTGGTGACCAGCAGGCCGATCCAGGCGGCCATCGCGATCGGGTGCGCGATCATGTCCTGCCGCCCCGGGTCGTAACCGAGAACGAGCGTGCCGACGAAACGGAAAATGAGGGGCTCGCCAAAGCTCCAGCCGCCGGGCGGATACGCGCCCCTGGGAATCAACTGCGACAGGCCGATGCCGATGCACAGGAACGGGAAAACAAGGGCAAAGCCGGCGAGCGGGCCCGCCACGCCTATGTCGAACAGCGCTCGCTTGTGCCGAAACGGGGATTTGATCCGGATGAAAGCCCCCAGCGTGCCCGTGATCGAGATGGGCACCGGGATGAAAAAGGGCGGCGTGCACTGCATGCCGTAGTAGCGGCAGGCGAAGTAATGCCCGAGTTCATGCGCCAGCAGGATGGACATCAGGGGGATGGAAAAAGTCAATCCGTGCAGGATCATGGAGGGCTTGTGAAAGAATACGCGGAGATAGGCCAAAAAGCCGATGTCGCCGACGCTGTAGAACAATCCTGCAAAGGAGGAGCAGACAAACGTGGCGCAAAACAGGGCGGCGGCGATAAACCACTCTTTCGCGCAGCCGCCGGATTCGGAATGAAGCCTGGCGTCCGGAATGGGCGGACGGAGCAGGGTGCCCGGAGGCTGTGCAAAACTACTGCTCACAACAATACGAGGTCTTCTGCCGGTGAAGGGAATGCTGTTTATCCTAGAACGTTGCGGGCGATTTTGTCGGCGCGAATTTCCTTGCCGGGCTTGAAACGGATGGTCTTGCCCGGCGGAATCGCGACTTCCTCTCCCGTGCGGGGATTTCTACCCACGCCGCTCTTCCTCGGTTTCACGATAAAAACGCCAAACCCCCGCAGTTCAATTCTTTCGCCGCGCTTCAACGCATTCTTGAGCGAATTGAATACAGATTCCACCGCAATTTCCGCTTTTACCTTCGTAATGTTCAACTGCTCTGAAACACGGTTTACGATGTCCTGCTTTATCACGCCGAGCCTCCCATAAGTTAGTGATGGCATTTTACTTGTGGGCATAAACCCTGTCAAGCCATTTCTATTTACAGGATCATGTCCCGATGGTAGACTCGCGCGTTCGCGGACCATTTCCGAAAATTCGCGATCGGCGGGTGGTGGTACAATTCGGACGGGCACGCTTCAGGAGTGGTTTATGGCCGTATTGCCGGATGTTTGGATCAAAAAAATGGCGAAGGGCTGCGGGATGATCGAACCGTTTGCGGAACAGAAGACACGCAAAGGCAAAATCTCCTACGGCGCCTCCTCTTACGGTTACGATTTCCGTCTCTTCGACGAATTCAAGATTCCCGTGGTGCACGGGGGAGAAACGATGGATCCAAAGAAAATGGACGCCATCGGGTTCGAAGACTATCGCGGGCGCTCGTGCCTGATCCCGGCGAACTCCTTTGTACTGGGCCGCTCGCTGGAATATTTCCGGATCCCCAGGGACGTTATCGTAACCTGTCAGGGCAAATCGACTTATGCACGATGCGGCGTCATCGTCAATGTCACGCCGCTCGAACCCGAATGGGAAGGCTACATCACGCTTTCACTGGTCAACGCATCCCCGGTGCCGGCAAGGGTGTATTCCGGGGAAGGAATCGGCCAGCTGGTTTTCCTGCGGGCCGAGTCGGAGTGCCGTACTTCCTACGCGGACCGTAAGGGGAAATACCAGGCGCAGAAGCACATCCATCTATCGAAAGTATGAACGGCAAGGATCCCGGGCCCGGGAAATCTTTCACGCGGCCGCGGGCGATTCGGGAGGCCATCGAATGGAGAATCGCGGAAGCAGTTCCGGCCGGCGTGTCCGCAATGCCGGACTGATCCTGCTGTTCGGCGTTTCGCTGATCTCGGGCGCATGCGGCTATCGCGTGCGCAGTTCGGTCGGGCGATTGCCCGACGGCATCCGGTCCCTCGGGATCCCGACGTTCCGGAACCTGACCGGGCAGTTTAAGGCCGAACAGATCCTGTCGCGCGAAGTGTTGAAGGAGTTTGCGCTCCGCACGGGCATCCCTGTCGATTCGCGGAGCGCCGGCGTGGATGCCGTGCTCACGGGCGACGTCGTGAGCCTGAGCTCCACGCCGGTGACGTTCGGGACGCAGAAGGTGGGGTCGCAGACCTACGGGGCCACCTTTCTGATCACCGTTCGGATCAGCGCCAGACTGGTCCGGCAGAGCGACGCCGCGGTACTCTGGGAGAACGAACATTTCCTCTTCCGGGAGCCTTATGTGCTGAACGCAAACATCAGGGATTTCTTTTCGGAGGAGAATCCCGCACTGGAGCGCATGGCGCGGCAGTTTGCGTCGAGTCTCGCGAGCACGGTGCTGGGCGGGTCAAAACCTTGAAAATCCATAGCCTGGAAGAGCTCGAAAAAATCCTCGGCAAGGAAACGCGCGTGTCCGTCTGCCTGGTGATGGGGCCGGAAGTCTATCAATGCCGGAATGCGCTGGAACTGATCAAGAGTGCGGTGCTGGCGCCCGGCGCCGAGTCCTTCGATTTTACGGAATTCCGCGCTGGGGAGGTCGGCGCGGATCAGATCGTCGAGGCAGCCAATACCTTCCCGATGCTGTCCAGGAAAAGACTGGTGCTGGTGACCGACGCCCATGCGCTCGGCGACTCGGAGCAGGAATCCCTGCTCGAAGCCGCGGACACGATCTCGCCACGGAGCCTGCTGGTGTTTTACGGCGTGGAATTCGACCGCAGGACGAGGTTCTACCGGGAGATGCAGGACAAGCATTGGGTGGCCGAGTTCCCCAAACTCAAGGGGCCCGCGCTCGAAAGGTGGGCGGTTTCCTTCCTCCAGCGGCAGGGATACCGCTGCTCCCCGGCGGCGATCGCCAGGCTCGTTGCCCTGGCCGGGTCCGATATGCAGAGCGTGGCGGGCGAACTCGAGAAATTGATGCTTTACGCGGGAAGCGCCAAGACCATCCCCGATGAGGCCGTAGACCGGATGGTGGGCGAGAGCCGGCAGCAAAGCATCTTCGAACTGATCGACGCCGTTGCCAGACGGGACCGCAACGCATCCCTGCGGTCCCTGTCCAACCTGCTCGGCATGGGAGAGCCCCCCCTGATGATCGTCGCCATGCTGGCCCGGCATTGCCGGCAGGTGCTCACGGCGAAGGATCTTCTCGCGCGCGGGGCGGGGGTGCGGGAGGCCGCGGCGGCCGCGCAGGTTCCCCCGTTTCTGGCGGACGCATTCATGCGCCAGGCCCGGGACGCCGACACCGGGCGCATGCGTGAAATGCACATCCGGCTGGCCGGCATCGACCGGAAGCTGAAAACCTCTCGGGCGGACGGACGCCTGCTTCTGGAAAACCTGATCTGCACACTCGTGTAGGAGGGAAGACGCGTCCCCTGGGGGTGCGGGCCGGATTGCGGCGCGTGTCGCGCTCGATCCGGCCCTGCGTCCGGGGCTTAGGAAGCCTGAGTGGATGCCGCCAGAGATGCGTTGAGGCGCTTCGCCAGGCGGGATTTCTTCCGGTTCGCGGCGTTGCGGCTGACGGCCTTCTTCTTCCGCGATTTGTCCACGACCGAATACAGCTCCGACAGGGCCTTTTTCGCTTCGTCGCCTTTCACTGTCTCCAACTGGTCCGAGAACTGTTTCAGGTGGGTCCGCAAACCGCTCCGGCTGCTGCGGTTCCTGTCGCGATGCTTCACACTCTGCCGATGCGCCTTGAGGGCCGATGCATGATTGGCCATCCTAAATGACTCCTTCAGTTAAATCATCCATGGTAGGTTCCGGAAATCCGGAGCCCTTAAAAACTCCTTACTTTACAATCAGTTAAGATCCATGTCAAATTTTATTTTGTGATTGACTTGGCCCTGTGCCCGACCTAGAATTTTATTTCTGACATGCGTGCTCGATGGACGTTCAGCCCGATGCTTATCGCCGTTCCTGCCGCACTGTACCTTCTTCCGCTGCAGTATTTTCCATTTGTGAGGTCAGACAAAATCGATAGATGAGAAAAGTCCTGCTATCTGACCGCAGTCTACAGCTTCTGTTTGGGCCCCTGGACGAGAACGTAAGGTTTCTTGAAGAGCTTTTCGGCGTGACGATCCAGGCCAGGGATTCCTCGTTGATCATCGACGGGGAGGAGGACGACGTCGCTTCGCTGGAAGCCATATTGATCGACTTCGCCGCGCTGGTGGACAAGGGGCACTCGATGACCAACGGGGATCTCAAGTCCGCGTTCAAGCAGATCGCGGCGGACGCCGCCCTGTCCCTGCGCGACTTTTTCCCGAAGATGCAGCTTCTGACGACCGGGAAGCGCCAGGTCCTGCCCAAGAGCCTGAACCAGCGGCGCTACATCGAGGCCATCCGCGCCAACGACATCGTGTTCGGGATCGGGCCCGGGGGGACGGGAAAGACTTTTCTGGCCGTGGCCATGGCGCTCACGCACCTGCTGGAAAAGAGCGTGTCCCGCATCGTGCTCACGCGGCCGGCCGTCGAAGCCGGCGAGAGACTCGGTTTTCTTCCCGGCGACATCGAGGAGAAAATCAATCCCTATCTGCGGCCCCTGTACGACGCGCTGTATTTCCTGCTGGACAGCGAGAAAATACACCGCTACATGGAGGAAGGGACCATCGAAATCGCCCCGCTGGCCTTCATGCGCGGGCGGACGCTGAACGACGCGTTCATCATCCTGGACGAGGCCCAGAACACCACCTCGGAACAGATGAAGATGTTCCTGACGCGCATCGGCATGCGGTCGAAGGCGGTGATCACGGGCGACGTGACGCAGATCGATCTTCCGTTCGGGCGCGGTTCCGGCCTGATCGAGGCGAGAAACATCCTGGGGGATATCGCGGGGCTCGCGTTCTGCGCCTTCAACGAAAACGACGTCGTTCGGCACCACCTCGTCCGCCTCATCATCAAGGCATACCAGCAGCACACGGAAAGCGAAGCGGCACCCGAAGGAAACGGCAGGCTCAATGGCAAGAGATCGAAAAATTAGGCTCGGGATCATTTTCGGCGGCCGGTCGGGCGAACACGCCATCTCCATCCGTTCGGCGGCTTCCGTCATCGATGCCCTAAATCCGGAGGAGTTTGAGATCACGGCCTACGGCATCACGAGGTCGGGCAGCCTGGCGGACGCCGACGGAGTGCGCGCCATGCTGCCGGCCCCGATCCGCGGCCGGGTGCTGGCGGGCGACGGGCTGGAACCGGCTCAGGCCTGCATGCGCCTTTCGAGCGGCGGGCCGGAGGCCCGGCGCGGCGCGCGCCGGCCGCCGCAGATCGTGTTCCCGCTTCTGCACGGCCCCTACGGTGAAGACGGCACCGTCCAGGGACTTCTGGAGATCGCGGGGGTGCCCTATATCGGCTGCGGCGTGCTGGCTTCGGCCGTCGGGATGGACAAGGACGTCATGAAGCGCCTCTTCCTTCAGGCCGGGCTCCCCGTGGCCCCGTTCGTGACCGCGCTCGCAGGCGACGTGCCGGAAAAAATCGGGATGCTGCAGGCGCGCGCGGAAGGCGAATTCGGCTACCCCATGTTCTCCAAGCCGGCCAACCTGGGGTCGTCGGTCGGAATCCGCAAGATTCACGGCGCGAAGGAATTCGCGCCCGCCGTGCGGCACGCCGCCCGGTTCGACCGCAAAATCTTGATCGAAAAGGGCATCGACGCGCGCGAACTGGAGTGCGCCATCCTGGGGAACGAGGACGCCTCCGCTTCCGTGGTCGGAGAGATTTTCCCGGCGCACGAATTTTACGACTACGAGGCCAAATACCGGAATCCCGAAAGCCGGCTGGAGATACCGGCGCGCCTCGACGCGCCGCAGGCGGAAGAAGTCCGGGCGCTCGCGCTGCGCGCCTTCCACGCGATCGACGGTTCGGGCCTGTCCCGCGTCGATTTCTTCCTGGAACGCGGCTCCGGGAAGATCTGGATCAACGAAATCAATACCATGCCCGGGTTTACGCCGATCAGCATGTATACCAAGCTGTGGGCCGCCTCCGGCGTGCCGTTCGACGCCCTGGTGCGGCGCCTCGTCGAACTCGGGGAGGAACGGTTCCGGGAAAGGTTCGCGCAGACGGTCCCCGACGACGGCCCCGGGACGGAACGTGCATGAATCGTGCGGGCCGGGGGCCCGTCCGGGAAAGGATTTTCGATTTTATATGACTTCCGCCGGGAGTGCGCGGCGGGACAAACCCTAGCGAGTGATTTTTGCAGGAGGATTGGCCTATGAGCGTGCAAATGAGTGATGCGGAAATCCGGGAGCGGTTGCTGCAGGACAGCGAGGAATACCGGAGGCTTGCGGCCGAACACCAACACTTCGATCACGTGCTGGAAGATTTTGCGAACAAGCACTATTTGAGCGAGGAAGAGCAGCTCCAGGAAAAAACGATGAAGAAGAAGAAGCTGATGCTGAAGGACCAGATGTACGCGATGGTCCAGAAGAAGCGCAGGGAGCTGGAGTCGGAATAACGCGATCATACCCGATATCCGTTTTTGACGGAACGGGACTGCGCGCCGCCCGCCGGGGCCGGCGATCCACGCGGGCCGGGGGCGTTCCCCCGGCGGCGGGACGGGACGCGCTCGAGGGGAGTCCATGGTACGTGATGCAGTCAGGTTTTTGGTCCCGCTGGTTGCGGCCGCGCTTCTGGCCGCCTTTTTCGGGCATCCGTTCCTCGCCCTGGCCTGCCTGGTGCTGGCGGGCTATGTCGCCTATTTTTTCCGCGACCCGCGGCGCGACATCCCCCCGGGGGAATACCGGGTCGTGTCTCCCGCGGACGGGAAGGTGGTCCGGATCCAGCCGTTGCCGGACGGGACGCGGACCGTCAGCATCTTCCTGAGCATCTTCGACGTCCACGTAAACCGCGCGCCCGTATCCGCTCGCCTGGAGCGTCTGGAATATGTGCGCGGCAAATTCAAGCCGGCCTTCGATGACGAAGCCTCCCGCCTCAACGAGCAGAATATCCTGACGCTGTCGGGTCCGGAGATGCGCGTCGTGGTGCGGCAGATCGCTGGGCTGATCGCGCGCCGCGTGGTATGCTGGAAGAAGCCGGGGGACGGCGTTCAGCGCGGCGAGCGGATCGGCCTGATCCGTTTCGGGTCCCGGGTCGACATCACGCTGCCGGAAAGGGTCCGCCTGCTCGTAAAGGTGGGCGACCGCGTGCGCGGGGGCAGCTCCATTCTCGGGGAGTACGTATGAAACTACCGCCGGAGGCAGAGGAGTCGGGCGGAACCGCGCCAAAGCGCAGACGGCTGGTGCGCAGCATCTTCGTGCTGCCGAGCCTCTTCACGGTGGGGAACATTTTCTGCGGCTACTACTCCATCCTCGCCACGATGAACGGCCGCTACGAGCAGGCGGCGCTCTCCATCGGCATCGCCATCATCCTCGACATGCTGGACGGACGCATCGCGCGGCTCACGAATTCGAGCACCGATTTCGGCCTGCAGCTGGATTCCCTGGCAGACGTCATCTCCTTCGGGATCGCCCCCTCCATCCTCGCGCTGGTGTGGGGACTGTCTCACGCGAATCCGCGGCTCGCATGGATCGCCGCCTTCACTTTCACCATCTGCGGGGCCATGCGCCTGGCCCGGTTCAATGTGCAGGCGGGCAATCTGAGGCATTTCGTGGGACTGCCGATTCCCGCCGGAGGGGGCGCCATCGCCGCCATCGTGCATTTCTTCCCGCAGCCGATCCAAAACCCGATCGGGTCCAACCTGATGCTGGCCGCCGTTTTCCTGCTGGCGTTCCTCATGGTGAGCACGATCCGCTACAGCAGCCTGAAACACCTCACGCTGGGAAGGAAATCGCACCTGACCATCCTGGTGATGGCCCTTCTGCTCGCCGCGGTCGTGTACCTGTCGCGGCCGACGCTTCTCGTTCTCGCGACCGCCTATGCGGTTTCGGGCCCTGCCGCGCGGCTGTACGGCATGTTGCGCCGGAAGAAGACCGGTGAAGACTTGGCTCTCGCCGATTCGAGGCAGCATCACTGATACTTCCGGATGCGGCGCAACCTCCCGGCCTGCCCGTCGCGCGGAATCCCGAAGCGGGGCAGGGAGGGGCTCCCCCCGCATCCCCGCAGAAGCGTGCTATGTCCCTTGTCGAGGCTGAGGCCATCGTACTCCGGCAGTACCCCCTGTCCGATTCCGACCGCATCATCGTATTCCTGACAAGGGAATACGGAAAAACCCGCGCGGTTGCCAAAGGAGTTCAGAGGCCTCAGAGCCGCCTGGGCGCCGCCCTGGAACCGCTGAACCACCTCCGGATAGAATATTTCTCGCGTGAAGGATCCGATCTTCACCGCCTGCGCCAGGCCGAACTCGTCCGGTCCTACCTCGGGAAAAATCCGGATCTGGCGCAGGTCTATGCCTATAGCTATTTTGCGGAACTTGTTAATGAAATAGTTCAGGATAACCAGGCTAATTACCCATTATTCAGGCTTTTATTGGGGGCCATGAATGCCGGGGACACCCATGCCGTCACCGAGGCGCTGGTACGTTACTTCGAGGTGTGGTGTCTCAAACTAAGTGGGTTGTTGCCCAATTATGCCTATTGCTCCGATTGTGGCAAATGTGTTAAAGATGATGGGTTTTTTGTCCGGGTCGATGCCGGGCAGGTCCGGTGCGAAGACTGCGCCCGGGGGCGGGGAATGAGGATCGGGGCGCACGCAGCGGCGGCTTTGACGCTGATGGCGAAGCTCCCGCCGGAGCGGTTCGCCGTGGTGCCCCTTCCGGGGGACGCGGCACGGGAGATCGAGCGGCTGTCGCATCGGTTCCTGGACCTGCACATTGAGAAGCAGCTGAAATCGTATCGGATTTTGAAAGACGCGCTCGAGAGCGCTTAGAGGCTATGCGACCGAAAAACGTGCAGCAAATCATCATGACCCTGGAGCGGTTCTGGGACCGCCAGGGATGTGTCCTGCAGCAGCCGTACGACGTGGAGGTCGGCGCCGGAACGATGGCGCCGGAGACGTTCCTGAGGGTTCTGGGGCCGGAACCGTACCGCGTCGCCTACGTCATGCCCTCGCGCCGGCCGACCGACGGGCGCTACGGCGACAACCCGAACCGGGTGCAGAAACACCACCAGTACCAGGTCATCCTGAAGCCCTCGCCGAACAACGTCCAGGATCTCTACCTCAAGAGTCTCGCCGCGCTGGGCATCGGCCTGAAAGAGCACGACCTCCGTTTCGAGGAGGACAACTGGGAATCCCCGACGCTGGGGGCGTGGGGCATCGGGTGGCAGGTCCTGCTCGACGGCCTCGAGATCACCCAGTTCACGTATTTTCAGCAGGCGGGCGGGATCGACCTGGAGCCCATCAGCGCCGAGATCACCTACGGCCTGGAACGCATCGGCACCTTCATCGCGCAGGTGGACAGCATCTACGACCTCGAGTGGTCCGGCGCGGTGACGTACCGGGACATCCGCCACCGCGAGGAAGTCGAGTTCTCCCGCTACAATTTCGAGGCGGCGAACGTGGACATGCTGTTCAAGCTTTTCTCGTCGTACGAGGAGGAAAGCAGGCGTCTGCTCGGGATGGACCTGGTGCTTCCGGCCTACGACTATTGTCTCAAATGCTCGCATACGTTCAATCTGCTCGATTCCCGGGGGGCGATCAGCGTCACGGAGCGCGTCGGAATCATCGCGCGCGTGCGCCAGCTCGCGTGCGAGGTGGCGCGGCGCACCCTCGCCAGCCGCGAACGGCAGGGATTTCCGCTGCTCGAACCGCACAAGCTTTTGCAGCCCGAGACGGCCTCGTAACCGCATATGGAAAAATCGGAACTCGTGGTGGAGCTGGGGGTCGAGGAGATCCCCGCTTCGATGATCGAAGACGCGGCGCGCCAGTTCGCCTCCCTCCTGGAGCAGTCGCTCCGGGCCGAGCGGCTGTCGTGCGCCGCCGCGGAGTGCTTCTACACGCCGCGGCGCATTATCGTCCGGCTCCGGGAGATCCCGGTCCGCCAGGAGGACCTGGTCGAGACCGTCCAGGGCCCCCCCCGGGCCATCGCCTACGACGCGTCGGGAAACCCGACGCGCGCGGCGCTGGCTTTTGCGGAGAAGAACGCCGCGGCCCCGTCCGAACTGCGCGTCGTTAAGACGGCGAAGGGCGAATACCTGTCGGTCGAGCGCACGCGCCGCGGCGCAAAAACGCACGCGATCCTGGAATCGCTGCTCCCGGCCGCCATCGCCGGAATCCAGTTCCCCAAAACCATGCACTGGAGCCCCGACAATTTCCGCTTCGTGCGGCCGCTCAGGTGGATCGTCGCGCTGTTCGGCGGACGGTGCGTCCGTTTTCGCCTCGCCGACGTCGCATCCTCGAAAACCACGTCGGGACACCGCTTCCTGGGCAAGTCCAGGATCCCGGTCGCATCCTTCGAGTCGCTGCGGGACGCGCTGCGGGAAAATTTCGTACTCGTGGACCCGGAGGAGCGCCGGGAACGCATCCGGGCCGAACTCCACCGGGAATCGGCCGCCGCCGGCGGCCGCCTTCTGGAGGACCCCGCGCTGCTCGACACCGTAGTGAACCTGAACGAGATGCCCTCGGTCATCCGCGGGTGCTTCGAGGAGCGTTTCCTGGCCCTGCCGTCGGAAATCCTGGTCACCGTCATGCGGGAGCACCAGAAGTATTTTTGCGTGACGAACGACGCGGGGGAATTGCTGCCCGTTTTCCTCGCGGTCGTGAATCTTCCCTCGGACCCCCGGGGCTCCATCCGCGCGGGGCACGAGCGCGTCCTGCGGGCACGCCTGGCGGACGCCGCCTTCTTCTGGGACACCGACCGCAGGACCCCGCTGGCGGACAGGGAGGACGCCCTGCGCGGCGTCCTGTTCCAGGAAAAACTAGGTTCCTATCACGACAAGACGCGGCGGCTCGGCGAACTCGCCCCGAAGGCGCTTCCGGCGCTCGGAAGGCCCGAACTGCTCGGCGACGTGCTCCAGGCGGCGCGCCTCTGCAAATGCGATCTGGTCACCGAGATGGTCAAGGAGTTCACCGACCTGCAGGGCATCGTCGGCGGGCTGTACGCGAGGGCGGAGGGGTACCCGGAGACGGTCTGGCGCGCGATCTACGAGCAGTACCAACCGAAATCCTCCACCGCACCCTCGCCCGCGTCGGCGACGGGGGCGCTCCTGGCGCTGCTCGACCGGGTGGACACCGTGTGCGGCTGCTTCTCGATCGGCCTGGTCCCGTCGGGTTCGGGCGATCCGTTCGCCGTCCGGCGCCAGGGAAACGGCATCCTCAAGATCATCTTCGATCACCGGCTCGGCGTTTCGCTGGACGCGCTGATCGGATGGAGCCTCGAGACCTACGGCCGCGACGGCGGGCCTACGGCCGGGGAACTGCGCGAATTTTTCGAGGGGCGGATGCGATTTCTGTTCGAGGAAATGGGCTTCGCCTACGACTGCGTCCACGCGGTCCTCGCCGCCGGATGCGACGACCCGCTGGATGCGCTCGAACGTCTGCGGGCGCTCCAGGCGATGCGCGACGCGCCGGACTTTTTGTCGCTGGCCTCCAATTTCAAGCGCATCGTGAATATCGTGTCGCAGGCGGGAGGGGAAAGCACGGAACCCGACGAGGCGCTGTTCCGGGAACCGGCCGAAATGGACCTGTGGCGGGAATACGGGCGGATCCGGCCCGAAGTGAGGGCCGCGCGCGACAACAGGGATTACGCCGCCGCATTGCGCGCGCTGGCGTCGGTCCGCGGCGTGGTCGACGGCTTCTTCCGGGAAGTCATGGTCATGGCCGAGGACCCGGCCGTCCGGAAAAACAGGATCGCGCTCCTGTCCTCGATCTCGCGGCTTTTCACGGGCGTCGCCGATATTTCCAAAATTGTTATCGAGCGGGGGGCCTGAGGGGTATAAAGTAGTGCCGTCTGTTTCATTTGAGATTGCTCGAGCGGTTCCGCCCCGGAAGCGGAAGGCTGCAGCAATCTCAAACCGGGGAGTTGCAAAGGGGGAGGGGCTCCTTCCGGGAGGCCCTCCGGTTCGAAGATTCATAACCATCGGGTGGCGCCGACGGGCGCCATTCCATTTGAGGAAAGAAAGATGATTTCCAAAGGACAGAAAATAGAGCCTGCGCAGGGGAAGCTGGGAGTGGTGATTCCCGGAATGGGCGCTGTCACTTCGACGTTTATCGCGGGCGTGGAAGCCGTGAAGCAGGGCTTCGCCAAACCGATCGGGTCGCTCACGCAGATGGGAACGATCCGCCTGGGGAAGCGGACGGACAACCGCACCCCGAAGGTCAAGGACTTCATACCGCTCGTGCCGATAGACGATCTGGTGTTCGGGGGCTGGGACATTTTCAGCGACAACATCTACGAGGCCGCCGCACACGCCGGAGTCCTGGATCGCAGCCTGATCGATCGCATCCGCCCCGCCCTGGAATCCATCAGCCCGTGGCCCGCGGCATTCGACAAATCCTACGTGAGACGATTGGACGGCACCCACGTCAAGAAGGCCGCCAACAAGATGGACCTAGCCGCGCAGGTCATGGACGACATCCGGAACTTCCAGAAAAAGCACGATCTGGCCCGCACCGTGATGATCTGGTGCGGCAGCACGGAGATCTTCCTGAAGCCCTCGGCGGTTCACCAGACCGTGGCGAGCTTCGAGGAAGGTTTGAGGAAGAACGACCCGGACATCGCCCCCAGCATGATCTATGCGTATGCCGCCATCAAATCCGGTATCCCGTACGCCAACGGCGCCCCGAACCTGTCCGGCGACATCCCGGCCCTGACGCAGCTGGCGCGCGACATGTCGGTCCCCATCTGCGGCAAGGACTTCAAGACGGGTCAGACGTTGATGAAGACCATCCTGGCGCCGGGCCTGAAGTCCAGGCTGCTCGGACTGAACGGGTGGTTCTCCACCAACATCCTGGGGAACCGCGACGGCGAGGTGCTGGACGACCCGGCCTCTTTCAAGACCAAGGAAGAGAGCAAGCTGTCGGTCCTCGAGCACATCCTTCAGCCGCAGCTGTACCCGGAGTTGTACTCCAACTACACGCACAAGGTGCGCATCAACTACTACCCGCCGCGGGGGGACAACAAGGAAGGATGGGACAACATCGACATCTTCGGGTGGCTCGGCTATCCCATGCAGATCAAGGTCGACTTCCTGTGCCGCGACTCCATCCTTGCGGCGCCGATCGTGCTGGATCTGGTCCTGTTCCTGGACCTGGCGCACCGGTGCGGCATGAGCGGCATCCAGGAATGGCTCTCGTTCTACTTCAAGAGCCCCATGTGCGCCCCGGAACTCTACCCGGAGCACGACCTGTTCATCCAGCAGATGAAGCTCAAGAACACGCTGCGCTACCTGAAGGGCGAAGAACAGATCACCCATCTCGGGCTGGAATATTACGATTAGGCGGTAACCGGCGGAACCGGCGGGGGGGGGCGCCGGGCGGGCACACAGTGCCTCCCGGCGCCCCCCGCTTTTTTTATGCGGTGTGCGAAATGGTCTGATCCGATCCCAGCGCCGCCTGTGCCGCCGCGAGGCGGGCGATCGGCACCCGGTAGGGGGAACAGGAGACGTAGTTCAGCCCGGCCGAGTGGCAGAAGATGACCGAGGACGGCTCTCCGCCGTGCTCGCCGCAGATCCCGACCTTCAGATCCGGCCGCGTCTTGCGGCCGCGCTCCGTGCCCATCCGGACCAGCTGCCCGACCCCTTCCTGATCCAGCACCTGGAACGGGTCATCCTTGAAGATCCGGTTCTCGATATAGTAGGGAAGGAACTTGCCCGAGTCGTCGCGGGAGATGCCGTACGTGGTCTGCGTCAGGTCGTTCGTGCCGAACGAGAAGAACTCGGCCGTCTCCGCGATGCGGTCTGCGGTCAGGGCGGCGCGCGGCAGCTCGATCATGGTCCCGACAAGGTAGTCGATCTTCCGGCCGGCCCTGGAGCACACCTCTTCCGCGACCCTGCGGACGGTCTCGCCCTGCAGCCGCAGTTCCCTCACGTCCGCGACGAGCGGGATCATGACTTCCGGCAGCACCTGGATCCCCTTCTTCTGGACATTCACCGCGGCTTGGAAAATCGCCTGTGCCTGCATTTCGGTGATCTCGGGGAACACCACGCCCAGGCGGCAGCCTCGGTGGCCGAGCATGGGGTTGGCCTCGTGCAGCGATTGCACCTTGTCCCAGAGGTTTTTGGCGTTGACCTTCAGCTTGCGCGCCAGCTTCCGCGTCTCTTCCTCGCTGTGCGGCAGGAATTCGTGCAGCGGCGGGTCCAGCGTCCGGATGGTCACCGGCAGCCCGTTCATGGCCTTGAAAATTCCCTCGAAGTCCTTCCGCTGCAGCTTGAGCAGCTCGGCCAGCCCGCCCCGGTACAGCCGCTTCGGCTCCTCGATCTGCTTGCGGAGCCTGTTGCGCGCCTCCTGCAGTTCCCTGCGCTTCTTGGGCGAACCGGTCCTGGAGAGTTCCGCCTCGAGCGCGTGGACTTCGCGCTCGAGCCGCTTGAAATCGAGCGAACCGAGAATCATCTGGCGCACGTAGTCGATGCGCTCGCCCGCGAAAAACATGTGTTCGGTCCGGCACAGGCCGATGCCCTCGGCGCCGAAAGACCGGGCCACCGCGGCATCGCCCGGCGTGTCCGCGTTGGTGCGGACCTTCAAACGCCGCACCTTGTCGGCCCAGCGCATCAGCTGCCGGAAGTCCTCGCCCAGTTCCGGATCGATGAGGGGCGCCTGCCCGAGGATCACGCGGCCGCTGGTGCCGTCGACCGTGATCCAGTCGCCGCGCTTCACGCGCGTCCCGTTGACGGAAAACTCGTCTTTCGCATAGTTGATGACCATCTCTCCCGCGCCCACGATGCAGGGCTTGCCCCAGCCGCGGGCCACGACGGCCGCGTGGCTCGTCGGGCCGCCGGTGGAGGTGAGAATCGCCTGCGCCGCATCCATGCCGCGGACGTCCTCCGGCGACGTTTCCCGCCGCACGAGGACGACTTTTTCGCCCTTTTCCTTCAGCGCCTCGGCGTCCCTGGGCGAGAAGACGACGCGGCCCGAGGCCGCTCCGGGGCTTGCGTTGATGCCCTGCGTCAGGACCTTCACTCTGGCCTTGGGATCGACCATCTTGTGCAGCAGCTGGTCGAGATCGCCCGCCGGGATGCGCATCAGCGCCGTCGGCTCGTCGATCAATCCCTCGCGAACCATTTCGACGGCGATCCGCACCCCGGCCGGGCCCGTCCGTTTCCCGTTCCGGGTCTGCAGCATCCAGAGCTTCCCGCGCTCGACGGTGAATTCCAGGTCCTGCATGTCGCGGTAGTGCCGCTCGAGCCGCTCGGCCACCTGAACGAATTGCGCGTAAATCTCCGGCATGTCTCCCTTGAGTTCGTCGATGTGCTTCGGCGTGCGGATGCCGGCGACGACATCTTCGCCCTGCGCGTTGGAGAGGTAATCGCCGAACAGCTTCTTTTCTCCCGTGGCCGGGTTCCGCGTAAAGGCGACGCCGGTGCCGGAGTCTTCGCCCATGTTGCCGAACACCATGGTGACGACGTTGACCGCCGTTCCGAGGTCATCGGGAATTTTCTCTCGCCGCCGGTACGCGATCGCGCGGTCGCCGTTCCACGAGCGGAACACCGCCTTGATCGACTCCTCCAGCTGGAGGTAGGGATCGGACGGGAAATCCGCCCCGGTTTCGGCGCGGACGATCTTCTTGAATTCCGCGCACACCGCCGCGAGCTTCTCGGCGTTCAGGTCCGTATCCGCCTTGGCGCCGCAGGCCTTCTTGATCCTGTCCAGGGCATGCTCGAACAGGTCTCCGTCGACCCCGAGCACGATCTTGCCGAACATCTGGATGAACCGCCGGTACGCGTCCAGGGCAAACCGCTCGTTCGAGGTCAGGTTCGCGAGGCCGCGCACGGTCTCCTCGTTCAGGCCGAGGTTGAGGACCGTATCCATCATGCCCGGCATCGAAAACTTGGCGCCGGACCGGACCGAAACGAGCAGCGGGTTGGATAGGCTCCCGAATTCCTTCCCGGTGGCGTTCTCGACCTTCTTCATGGCCGAAAGCACCTGGTTCCACATCCCCTCGGGGAACTTCGCCCCGCCGGAGTAATAGGCGTTGCACGCCTGCGTGGTGATCGTGAACCCCGGAGGCACGGGCAGGGCGGCATTGGTCATCTCGGCCAACCCGGCGCCTTTGCCCCCAAGCAGATCCTTCATTTCCCCGTTCCCGTCGGCTTTCGCGTTCGCAAACAAATAGACATATTTCGTGGACATTGATCATCTCCCGCATTAAACATTCGCTGCCAAGGTATAGATACAAAACTTACATATTACATCAAAAGGTCCGGCCAATCATCAGCCGAAATGGCGGTCCAGGGGGCTTTGGCGCGAAATTTTTCGATTGCGGTGAGGGCGGTGGGAAAGGATTTTCCCCAGCCTGCGCCCCCTCCGTCCCGGCAAGCCGGACCGGAGAGAACCGCAGGCTGAGTTTAGCTTCTCGAATAGCCTGACGTGCATATCGGCAGGTTCCGCTTTCCGGATCACGATTTTTTGGGGCGTTCGGGATCCCGCTCCTGCTGCAGCCTGCGGATCTCCTGCTCGAGTTGGCGCACCTTGCGGACGAGGTGCGGCAGTTTCGGGAACGAGGCTACCGACCGAAGCCAGGCCGCATTGTCGAACGCCGGGGAACCCGACACCATCGCTCCCGGGGCGACGTCGTGGGAGGTCCCGCTCTGCGCGGTCAGGACGGCGCCGTCTCCGACTTCGAGGTGGCCGGCAAATCCTACCTGTCCGCCGACCCAGACTCCCTTTCCGAGGCGCGTCGACCCGGCGACGCCGACCTGCGCCGCCAGGACCGAGTGCTCGCCGATCGTGGCGCCGTGGCCGACCTGGACCAGGTTGTCGAGCTTGGCGCCGCGCCGCACGACGGTTTCGCCCACGGCCGCACGGTCGATCGCCGTGTTGGCGCCGATTTCGACGTCCGCCTCGATCACCACGCGCCCCGTCTGGCAGATCTTGTAGAAGGAGCCCTCCCGCGTGGGCGCAAACCCGAAACCGTCGCTGCCGATGACGCAGCCGTTCTGCAGGACCACCCGGTCCCCGATCCGGCAGTCCTCGCGGACGGTCACGAAGGAGTGAATCACGGCGTCCTCGCCCACGGTCACTCGCGGATACAGGACGACGTGCGGGTGGATCACCGTCCCGGGCCCGATCCGGCAGCCGCGCCCGACGACCGAATACGCCCCCACGCAGGCGCCGGGCTCCAGCCGCGCGTCGCCGCTCACCACGGCCGTGGGATGGATCCCGGGTTCGGGCGGCGCCGGCACGAAAAACAGCTCCAGCGCCCGGGCGAACGCCAGATAGGGATCGTCCGTTCTCAGGCTTGGGATGGCGACCTCCGGGATATCCTCGCCGAGGATGATGGCCGAAGCCCGCGTATTCGGAATGTGGCTGATGTATTTCCGGTTCGATACGAAGGTGAGATCGCCGGGTCCGGCCTCGTCGATTCCCGCGACACGAACGATGTCCACATCGCCGTCCCCCACGAGCCGGCATCCGAGTTTCTCTGCAATCCTGTTGAGTTTCATGGCAGCTGCGGGCACCCCCGAGGATCAAGATCGCGTGCACGGTCGCGCGCGGGCCGCGGGAAAACCGTCGGCCGTGCGCCCGACGCTGGCTGCAACACACAGCATTTCAATATGTTGCCGCGTCGAACCCTATGGTAGTATTATGCACCCTTAGTCGTCAAGGAGAGGCTGTTTTGGATTCCATGCCAGGGCCGGAAAGGCCGGAAACCTCAAGCCCGCGCGACTCCATTCCCGGAGCGGCCCTTTCCGTCGGCCTCGCCGTCTTCATCAGCCGCATTCTCGGCCTCGTGCGGGAGATGGTGCTGGCGCGCTGGTTCGGCGCCGGACTGCAGACCGACGCCTTCAACATCGCGTACCGGGTTCCCAACCTGCTGCGCGACCTGTTTGCCGAGGGCGCACTGAGTTCCGCGCTGGTTCCCGCCTTCATCCGGACCATGACGCGGGAGGGAAAAGCGCAGGCCTGGCTGCTGGCCAACCGGGTCCTGGGCGCGCTGGCCGTGATCGTGGGCGCCGTGGTGCTGCTCGTTTTTTTCGGGGCCCGGGGCTTCGTTTACCTGCTCGCGTTCGGGTATGCCGCCACGCCCGATAAATTCGATCTGACGGTTCAGATGACGAGGATCATGGCGCCCTTTCTGCTGTGCGTCTCTTTTGCGTCGGTGGGAATGGGCCTGCTCAACGCCTGCGGGCGGTTTTTCGTTCCGGCGATGGCCTCGTCGGCGTTCAACCTCTGCTGCATCCTCGCCGGCATCTTCCTGTCGCCGTTCATGCCGCGCTTCGGCCTCGATCCGGTCGTGTCCATGGCCGTAGGCGCATTGGCCGGGGGCGCGAGCCAGTTCGTGGTCATGATTCCCTCGGCGCACGCCCTGGGATTCCGCTTCCGCCTTCTCGTCGATTTTTCGGACCCGGGCGTTCGGCATATCTGCAAACGGATGGTGCCCGCCATCGCGGGGCTTTCCGCGACGCAGGTGCACGTCGTGGTCGATTCGCAGATCGCGTCGATGTACGGCGACGGTCCCGTGTCCTGGTTGAACTACGGGTTCCGCCTGATCCAGTTTCCGCTGGGCGTTTTCGGGATCGCGATCGCCGCCGGGACCCTGGCGACGGCCTCGCGCTACGCGGCGCTTCGTGCGGGAGACGAGGTCCGCCGTTCGGTGGACGAGGCCCTGAGACTGGCCGCCTGCCTGACCTTTCCCGCGATGGTGGGGCTGATCCTTTTCCGCCGGGAAATCGTCGGACTGCTGTACGAGGGCGGTCGCTTTCTTCCCGAGCACACCCTGGTCACCGGGCAGGTCGTAGCGCTGTACGCGCTGGGGCTTTTTTCCTTTTCCGCGGTGAAGATCGCCGTGCCCGTTTTCTACGCGCTGGACGACGCGCGCACGCCGGTCCGGATCGGCGGGATCGGCGTCGCGGCCAAAATCGCCTTGAACTTCGCCTGCATGATCCCGCTCGGGTTTCTCGGGCTGCCGCTTGCGACTTCTCTCGCCTCGTGGCTGCAATTCGGGTTGCTTGTGCGCCGGCTTCCCCGAAGGGAGGGCGTGAGTCCCGGCCGGCGCGGGTCCGGGGGTTACGCGCGGATCCTGGTTGCCTCCCTGGGCATGGGGGCCTGCGCGCTCGCGGTGTTTCATGCCGCAGGCCTATGGCTTGACGCCGCACCCCGCGGCCGCGACATGAGACTGGGCCTGGCGATCCTCGCGGGCCTGTTTTCCTATTTCCCGCTGCTTGGCGTCCTGCGGGTCCCGGAGGCGAACGTGCTGGTCTCCACGGCGGCGGCATGGATTCGACTGAAGCGATGAAGCGGGATTATCTGGCCGAGTTCGAGAACTTCCTGCGGATCGAAAAAGGACTCGCTTCCAATACCGTCGCGGCCTATTCGAGGGACATCGGGAAGCTTCTCGACTACTGCCGGGAGCGGCGGATCGACATCGAAAACGCCGGCAGGGACGATGTCGCCGCCTGGATGCGGAACCTGATCCGGGACGGGCTCTCGGCCCGGTCGACCGCGAGGGCGCTGCATGCCGCGCGCGGCTTTTTCCGGTTCCTCCTGGGGGACCGCATCCTGCACGAGGACCCGACGGAACAGATCGAGGCGCCCCGCGCGCTGAAACCGCTGCCCCGGTTCCTGAACAAGGAAGAGGTGGAGAGGCTCCTGGACGCACCCGACACGGAAACGCCGCTGGGAAGCCGGGACCGCGCCATGCTGGAAATACTCTACGCCTCGGGCCTGAGGGTGAGCGAGCTGATCCGGCTCAGCGTGGCGCAGGTGAACCTCGGCCTCGGCATCGTCACCTGCATGGGGAAGGGAAGCAAGGAACGGGTCGTGCCCATAGGGGCCGCCGCCCAGACGCGCGTCGAGGACTATGTGCGGCGGTACCGCGGCGCGCTGCTGAACCGGAAAAAGAGCAATGCCCTGTTCGTGACCCGGCGCGGCGGCGCCATGAGCCGTCAGGCGTTCTGGAAAACGCTGCGGAGCTACGGGCGGAAGGCCGGCATCCGGAAGGCGCTGACGCCCCATATGCTCCGGCACAGTTTCGCCACGCACCTCCTGGAAAACGGGGCCGACCTCCGTTCCGTCCAACTCATGCTCGGCCACGCGGACATTTCCACCACGCAGATCTACACCCACATCACCCGCGAGCGCCTCCGGCAGGTCTACACGAAATTCCACCCGAGAGCATGACTGAATTCCAGATTCCAGATTCCAGATTCCAGGTTCCGGATTCCAGAATCAGACCCGGCTCATGCGCTTCTGTCGGGAGGTCACAATCTGGAATCTGGAATCTGGAATTCAATCAGGTGCGGATCGTAAACAGCAGCGCGAAGCCCGAAGCCCCGAACAGGATATTGGGGGCCCAGGCGGCCAGCAGGGGAACCAGGAGGCCGTACGCGCCCATCGCCTCGAAGACGCCGGAAATTCCCCAAAAGGAAATGGCGATCGCGATGCTGATGCCGATCCCGTAAAAGGCGCCCTTTTTGCCCATGGAGAAAGAGAAGGGAATCGCGAGGAGGGCCATGATCATGCAGCTGAGCGGGAAGGAGATTTTTTTGTGCAGTTCCACCTGCAGTTCGGTGGCGTTATAGCCGGACTTCTTCAGGTATTCGATGTAGTTTTTGAGCTCGAGATACCTCAGTTTGGACGATTCCTTCGGTTGAAAGATCTCCCTTTCGAAGTACCCGGCGCGTTCCGGAAAGCGCACGGGCTCGGACCGGATGCGGCGGAATCCCAATTCGGCGGACTGGAAATCGCGGACGTATCCGTCCTCCAGGATCCAGAGCCCGTTCTTGTCGATCCCGGCCCTCGCGGCAAAATAGCGTTTGAGGATGCGTACGCCGGCCAGATCCGTCTCGTACACGGAAAGGTTGACGAACGAGTCCTGGGCGCCGTCGAAGTAGTCGTAGTTGTAGATGCGGCCGGCTTCCCCGAAAATCCACTTCCGCTGCATGCGGCTCGAGGTCTGCGGCGGGCGGCCCTTGATGGCGTTGCGGATGTTCTCCTGGCGTACGTTCGCATACGGCAGCACGTAGTCCTGAAGCAGGAAGAGACCGCAGCAGAAAAACGCGGCCACGAGAAACAGGGGGAACGCGATGCGGTACAGGCTCCAGCCGCCGGCTTTGATGGCCGTGATTTCCGAGTTTTTTTCCATGATCCCGAAATTGATCAGGATGCCCAGCAGCACCGACACCGGGACGACGATCATCAGGATCTGCGGCGTCAGGAACGTGAAGTAGGCCATCACGCTCGCGGCGGAGATGCCGTTGCGGATGATGTCGTCGAGCAGGTCGAACAGCGTGAGCAGGACAAACAGCGTGCCGCAGGAGATCAGGGCCCAGGCGAAATACGCGATGAAGCCGCGGGAAACGTAGAAATCGAAAACCCTGGGGAACCGGAAGCGGATGCCGCCGCTTTCGGCCGCCGGCGCGGAAGGGATGCGCGCCCCTGCACCCGTTTCGGGCGGCTTCCGGCCCGGCTTCCGCAGGACCGGCAGGTTCCGGATGCGCCAGAGAAGGCCGGAGGCGCGTTCGAGGATTCCGAATCCGTGCTCCACCCTCGCCAGCAGCGCGATGCCCGCGCACAGAAGCAGGAGATCGGCGCCCCAGGCGCCCCAGAACGGATGGATTTTTCCCACCGAGGCCAGTCGCAGGCCGTTGAAGAACATGACATAGAAAAGGATGACGGTCATCAGGCTGAGGGCAAACCCGGAGGTCCTGCTCCCCTTGTTCGGTCCCGCGGCCAACGCCAGGCCAAGAAGCGCGAAGGGAACAACGGCGAACGGGAGGGCGCACCGCTTGTGCAGTTCCACCAGACGTTCCACGCGCTCTTCCGCAGACCCGGCGCCGTAGTTTTTCCACAGGTAGGCGCTGTCCAGCTCCGCAACCTTCACCGGCGGCCTGCTGGAAGGGTCCCCGCGCCTGATCCTGACCGGGAGATCCATGGACTCGAACCGGCTGATGCTGTCACGGCCCGGGTCCTTCGCACTCCCTCCGTAGATGGCCCCGTGGTCCAGATGCAGTTGAAGTATTTCCTCGGATGCGTCCCCGATCCAGGCCCCATAGCGGGCAATGATGGTTCGGGGCGATTGCGGATCGGAACGGTCCGCAAGAAAGACACGGTGCCACTGCTGCCTGTCCGACGAAACGTCATCCACGTAAAACACAATGTTCGGGAATTCTTCATTAAATACACGAGGTTTTATGGCGGATGTTGCCAATCGAGCGGTAATTTTCTGTGTCATACCGCTGACGAACTGGTTCGCCCGCGGCATGACCAGCAGGGATAAAACGGCGGTAACGCCTCCTACCAGCAGACCGAACAGGAGAATGAAGCCCAGCAGGGACCGGATGGGAATGCCGCAGGCCCGCAGAGCCGTGATCTGGCTTTCGCCGGACAGGCCGCTGATTCCGATGAGGATTCCGATCAGGTAGGACAGCGGGAGCGAATAAATCAGAATTCCGGGGAGGATGGCCGCGACCACGCTCAGGATGATGTCGGCTGACGTGTTCTGGCCGAAGATCAGCTCGGTGCGGTTTCCGATGATTTGGAAGAAAAGGACGAAGGTAAGAATCAGCAGCGCGATGAAAAACGGCGGAACGATGGACCGGTACAGGAGACGGTGAACGGTGCGTATCATGGCAGCGGGCAGTCCGGAACGAGTATGGGGAAAACGGGCGCTTTCATGGTGGGGTCCCGCCTGATTTTGCGGCAGGCACGCACGCCTGCAGGGCATGAAATACCCCATCCATAACTTCTGATAATATATCTTATGTAAACTAGCAGATCTGCGGCAAAAACGGTAAATATCCTTATTTCACGGCAGCTTGCACATTTTCCCTTTTGTAATAAATGAATGGTATTCTCTGCTCCGGAGGAATCAGGCTACATTTTGTATTTGCCCAGGTCCTCCGGATTGAGGTTCTCGAGCCATTTCTTCACGTCTTCCGGAGAACTTCGCTGCGCCGACAGGTTGTTCGTGGCGTTGCTGGAGGACTTGGAGATGACATCCTCGGTTACGTAGATCGGGGAGTCGGTGCGCAGCGCCAGGGCGATCGCGTCGGAGGGGCGCGAATCCACCGTGATGACCTTCCCCCCCGCATCCAGGAAGATCAGGGCATAAAAGGTGTTGTCCTTGAGTTCGGTGACCACGACTTTGGTGACGTGCACGTCCAGGTGCGTCAGCAGGCCCTTGATCAGGTCATGGGTCATCGGCCGGGGCGTATCGACCTTCTCGATTTGAAGGGCGATCGCGTTCGCCTCAAAAATGCCGACCCAGATCGGGAGCAGGGTTTCGCTGGAAGCCTGCTGCAGGACGACGATTGGAGAGTTGGTCAGGGGGTCCATCATGAGACCCTTGATCTTGAATTCAATTTCCTTCATTGCGCCTCCCCCGGGGCCGGCTCCGAGATGCCGTTCTGGCCGGGAAATAGGCCGTAAGGACAGGTCCCGGCCGGGACCGAGAATGCGTAAGTTCCCGGATCGCGCGTCACGGGGACGGCATCCTCGCGAGAGTTCCCTTGAGGCTGTTCGAGCTGAACCCCGTGATGTCGACCTCCACAAACTGCCCGATCAGGCTGTCCGGCCCGTCAAAATTGACAATTTTGTTGTTCGTCGTCCGTCCCGTGAGGCGGACGCGGCTGCGGGCCCTGCCTTCCACGAGCACTTCCATGCGCCTCTGTTCGAATGGCGCATTTCGCGAATATTGAATCAGCGCCTGCTTCCTCTGCAGCAGATCCAGCCGCCTTCCCTTCTCGTCTTCCGGAATCTCATCCGGAAAATTCAGCGCTTCCGTGTGCGGCCTTTGCGAATACTTGAAGGAGTAGGCGCCGTCATATTGTACCGCATCGAGCAGGCTGAGAGTATCCTCAAAATCCGATTCGGTTTCCCCGGGAAATCCCACGATGAGGTCCGTTGATATGGCGATTTCCCGCGGGGCCGCGCGGATTTTCCGGACGATGTCCAGGTAATCTTCCCGTGTGTATCCCCGCCGCATGAGCCTGAGGATGCGCGTGGATCCGCTCTGAACCGGCAGGTGGATGTGGTTGCACACCTGCGGACACGACGACAGGACCTCCAGCAGGTCGTCGGTGAAATTGCCCGGGTGCGGCGACGTGAACCGGATGCGGCGGATGCCGGCGATTCCGGCCAGGCGCCGAAGCAGCCCCGCGAAGCCGATCCCGGCCGCGCGGTCCGAATAGGAATTGACCGTCTGGCCGAGCAGCAGGAGTTCCACGGTTCCGCGGGAGGCAAGGTCCCCGGCCTCTCGAAGGATGTCGGCGCACGGCCTCACCCGCTCCTTTCCCCGGGTGAGCGGCACGACGCAGTAGGCGCACCTCCGGCTGCATCCTTCGCTGATGGTGATGCTTGCGCGCCAGCGGCTGCCGCGGACGATAGAGAATGTCTCCAGCGGGCCCGGGTCCGCGTCGCTGCGCAGGTCGATCACCGGCTTCTCCTCCCGGGCGCACAGCTGCACCAGGCGCCCCATCGCGTGGCCCTTCTGCGGACCGGCCAGCAGCTTGACGAACGGGGCGCGTTCGAGCACGCGCGCCCCCTCGAGCTGCGGCATGCACCCAACCACGCCGACGACGACGTCCTTGCGCTTCGCGTAGCGCCGGATTTCCCCGAGCCGGGCGTAGACCTTCTGCACGGCCTTGTCCCGCACGCTGCAGGTATTGAGAAGGATGACGTCGGCCTGTGCCGGGTCGCCGGCCGGTTCCATTCCGGCGGCGACGAGGCTCCCGGCCATCTTTTCGGAGTCCAGGTCGTTCATCTGGCAGCCGAACGTCTCGATGAAGTAACGCTTCGCCATTGGACCCTGCTATTTCCTCTTTCCCGCTTCCGCGGCGGTCTCCAGCATTTCCTGGGCGTGATCCCGCGCCGTCTGCGTGATGGTCTCTCCCCCCAGCATCCTGGAGAGCTCCCGGACGCGCTCCGCCTCGTTCAGCGGCTTCACGAGGGTTTCCGTCCGGCCTTCGGCCGTCCGCTTGCGCACGCTGAAATGGCTTCGGGCATACGCCGCGATCTGCGGCAGGTGGGTCACGCACAGGACCTGGCTGTCCCGCGAAATGCTCCGCAGCCGCCGCCCGACGGCGTCGGCGACGCGGCCCCCGATGCCGCTGTCCACCTCGTCAAAAACAAACGTCTTGTCCGCCTCCTCGTTCCGGCACAGCGACTGGATGGCCAGCATGATCCGGGACAATTCCCCCCCGGACGCGATCTTCGCCAGGCTCCGGCTCTCCTCGCCCGTGTTCGGGGCGATGAGGAACTCTACCCGGTCGATCCCGTCGCGTCCATAGGCCGCGGGAATTTTCCCGGCCTGCGTTTCGCCGGCCTCTTCGCCGAATCGTACGTCGAGGCGCATGCGCTCCATGGCGAGCGCCCTGAATTCCTTTTCGATTTCCGACTGGAACCGCTCCGCATCCTCGCGGCGTTTCCGCGAAAGGCGCAGCGCGCGCTCGCGGTAAACCTGCATCTCGGCATCGAGCTGCGCCGCCAGGTGTCCGGAGCGCTCCGCGTAGGCCAGGATCCGATCGAGTTCGCCCTCGCAGGCCGCGAGGTACTCCAGGATATCGTCGCAGGACGCCGCGTATTTTTTCGCGAGCTTTTCCAGCGCGTACAGCCGCTGGTGCACCTGCTCCAGCCGGTCGGGGCTGAAATCGCTCTGCGCGGCGTAGTCGCGGGCCGCATAGGCGACGTCCTCGAGCCGGTACCTGCACTCCCGCACCGTTTCACGGTGCTCCTTCCAGGCCGGATCGAACCCCTCCAGGTCCTCCAGTATTTTTTCCACGCGGCCGGTCTGCCGCAGCACGGATTCCTCGCTTTCGTATAGAGCCGCGTAGGTCTCGGAAGCGGCCGCCAGGATCCTTTCGCGGTTGGTCAGGAGATGTCTTTCCTTCTCCAGCTCCCCGATCTCTCCGGGCAGCGGCTGGACGGAGCGGATTTCGCCGATCTGGTATTGCAGGATGTCGATGCGGCGCAGCCGCTCCTGCTCGTTCGATTCGGTGGCCTCGATCTGCCGTGCCGTTTCCCGCAGCTTCCGGTAGGCGTCGCGCACTTGCAGGCGCAGCGCCGTATTGTTGCCGAAAAAGTCCAGCCACCCGAGGTGGGTTTCCAGGTCGAGGAGCGACCGCTGATCCTGCTGCCCGTGGATGGCCGTCAATTTTTCCCCGACAGACCTCAGCAGCGAGGCCGTCGCGAGCCGGTTGTTGACGAAGATCCGGTTTCGCCCGGACACCGCGATCTCCCTTCGCAGCAGAAGCGAACCGTCCTCCTCCTCGAATCCGGCGTCGGCCAGCATCGCCGCGGCGCTCCCGTTCGGCGCGATTTCGAACATCCCTTCCACGCAGGCGGCCGTGCAGCCGGTCCGGATCAGGTCCGGCGAGGACCGGGCGCCGACGAGGAGGCCCAGCGCGTCCACCAGGATGGATTTGCCGGAGCCGGTCTCTCCCGTCAGGAGATTCAGGCCCCGGTCAAACTCGATTTCGAGCTCCCGAATGAGGGCCAGGTTGCGGATTCTCAATACCCGAAGCATGCCATCGATCCTTCGCGCGGGGATGCAACTGCCGTCTGGAGTCTAACATAGGAAGACTCGGCAAAAACAGGGGCAAGAAAAACCGCGCGCGGCGCCCGGGCGCAATCCGGGATGCGAGATCCGGAAACCGGAATCAAGGCCTGCAAATTCCTGAATGGAATTGACTTGAAATGTGGGCTGTGATACTTGTGCGGTTCGACCAAATTTTTAACGGGAGGAACGGACATTTTCCCTCTAGACTGCATCCTGCTTCAGACGAACCCGGCCGCCCCCTTCGGGCGCTCCATCTTCAGCCTGCTTGCCCACACCGGAGTCTTCGCGTGGGTCATCCTGCTGCTGCTGCTGGCCTTCTCGCTCTTCTCCTGGGCCATCATCATCAAAAAATGGGCGACATTCAAACAGATCGACCGGAAGAGCCGGGAGTTCGTGGATCTGTTCCGCAGGAGTTCCCGCCTCAGCGAAGTCTCCTCGGCCTGCGCGCTGTACCGCGGAACGCCCCTGGCCGGCATCTTCACGGCCGGGTATCAGGAGCTGAACGCGCAGATTCAGACGCTGCATCCGGGCAACCCGGACCATCCCGTACTGACCGACCGGCAGATGGCCGGCATCCAGCGCGCGCTGCAGCGCGCGGCGACGGCGGAACTGACCGTGATCGAGAAGAGCATGAGCTGGCTGGCGACGACGGGATCCGTCACGCCGTTCATCGGCCTGCTGGGAACCGTCGTCGGAATCATCAACGCCTTTGAAGGCCTCGGGTTCGAAAAGACGGCCTCCATCCAGGCGGTCGCCCCGGGCATCGCCGAGGCGCTGATCGCGACCGCCGCCGGGCTGTTCGCCGCCATCCCCGCCGTGATCGCCTACAACCACTTTGTCTCCAGAATCAAGAACATCGGCGCGGAGATGGACGATTTCTCGTCCGAATTCATGAATCTCGTTGAACGGAGCTTCAGCTGATGGCCTTCACCACGCCCCAGGGGCGCACCGCCACATCCCTTTCCGAGATCAACGTCACGCCGCTGGTGGACGTGATGCTCGTCCTGCTCATCATCTTCATGGTGACGGCCCCGATGCTTCAGACCGGCGTGGATGTGGAACTTCCCGAGACCCGATACGTAAAAGAAGTGAACCCGGAGGAGCGCATCATCATCTCCATCAGCCGGGAGGGGTTTCTGTTTTACGGCTCCGACGAGATCAACCTCGCCGCGATCGGCGAACGGCTCAAACGGGACTCCTCGGGGTCCCGGGACGCGATCTTCCTGAGGGCCGACAAGGACGTGAAGTGGAACGCCATCGTGTCCGTGATTGACGAGATACGGGGCGCCGGCTTCAGCGAAATCAAGCTGGTGACCCGCCCCTTCCGGCAACCCGTAAAACGCTAGCCGGCTCTGACGGCCGCAAGGAGCGCGATGCATCGCGGTACGATCCTGGACATCCCCCTGGTGGAGGAAAAATACGGCCGGTCCTTCGGCGTCTCCGTGCTCGGACACGCCGCGCTGTTCCTCGTCCTGGTCTACGGGGGGCTGGCGCTTCCCTCCTCCACGATCCGGCTGGGAAGCGGCGCCGGCGGAGGAACCGGCGGAGACATCTCGACCGTCGGCGTGGTCGACGACCTGTCCGGGGGAGCGGGAATGGTCAAACCTTCCATCGTGCCGCAACCGCCGGCCCTGATCGAGGAAAAGCGTCCCGAGCCGGCGGAATCGATCCCCCTGCCGGAGAAGACCGAACCCAAAAAGAGCAAGCCGGCCAAAACGGCGGCCAAGCCCGCCCCGCCTCCGCCGCAATCCAATGTCATCCCGGTGGCGCCGGAACCCGGTTCGGGGGGCACGGGCGGCCGCAGCGGCGGCAGCGGCGGCGGGATCGGGGGCGGCAGCGGCATCTCCATCGGGTCCGGATCGGGCGGTTTCGGCGATTCCTGGTACGCGCGCGCCGTGGAGGCCCGCATCAGCGCAAACTGGATCCGCCCGCCCGAAGGCGTGCGGGTCGAAATGACCTACAGCTTCTTCATCGCCGGAGACGGGACCGTGAGCGGGATCAGGCAGGAAAAATCCTCCGGGAACCCGGCGATGGACCTGACCGCGGAGAGGGCCATCCGGGCCCTGCAGGTGGAGCCCCTGCCTCCGCCGCCGCAGGAATTCCGCGGGAGACGGATCCAGTTCATCGCGCAGTTCCTCCACCCTCCCATTCCATGATTTTTTCGGTCAAAGGAGCCTCATGTCCGCAAAAGCCTTTTTCATCGCCCTGCTGGTTCTCGGCTGCGTCCTTCCCGTCGTGCAACCGCAGGATACTCCCGCGGTCATGATTCACCCGCGGGCCTCCGAAGAAATCATCCTGGCGGTCGCCGACGCGCAGCCGGCCCCGGCGGAAAAGGCCGGGGAATTGTCCGACGCGTTGAAAACCTTCAACCAGGTGTTGTGGGACGACCTGTCGTTTTCCGGGTTCTTCACGCTGGCCGGGAAGAGTTTCTATCCCCCCACGGCGCTGTCCCGCCCGCAGGACGTGAATTACGATGTCTGGAGCACCCTTCCCTTCAAGGTGAGCTTCCTGACGATCGCGACGCTCGAACTGCGGGGAGGACTCCTGCAGGCCGAGGTACGCATCCTGGACATGAGGCAGCGGTCCCTCATGTTCGGCACGCACTTCGAAGGTCCGCCCGACCAGGTGCGCGGCATCGCGCACCGCTGGGCCGACGAAATCGTCTACAAGCTCTCCGCCGGCGCATCCCGCGGCATCGCGACGACCAGGATCGCCTGCGTCGCGCGCAAGGGGGCGGCGAAAGAGATCCACCTCATGGACTACGACGGGCACAATCCGCACGCATTCACCCAGAACGGCGCGCTGAACCTGTTTCCGAACTGGGCGCCGGACAACTCCAGGCTCGCGTTCACCAGTTCGCGCACCCGGAAATGGGAAATCAACATCTTCGACTACAGGGACGGCTCGCGCGTTCCCTTCCCGGTTTTCAATTCGTTCGCCTCGACTCCCGCGATCTCGCCGGACGGCACCCGGATCGCCTACGCGTTGCGCACGCCGAGGGGGGACACCGACATCTTCATTTCCGGACTGGACGGGTCCAACCGGCGCAATATTTCCAACGCCCCCTCCGTGGAGACCTCCCCGACGTGGTCGCCGTCCGGGAAACAGATCGCCTACGCTTCGGGGAGCGAAGGCGTCGGGAGTCAGGTGTATATCTGCGACGTGGACGGCGCAAACGTCCGCAAGATCATCAAGGAGGGGGGCGATTCCGATTCGCCCGCCTGGTCCCCCGACGGGAAATGGATCGCGTTTCACTGGAAACCCCACCTGAGCACGCGCTACGACCTTTTTATCGCCGAGGCCACCACCGGAAGGGTTCGGCAGCTGACGTCGGGCGGCGGAAGCAACGAAAACCCTTCCTGGGCTCCCGACAGCCGGCACCTCGTCTACCAGTCGACGCGGGGGGGCGGCACGCAGATTTACATCCTGCTCCTGGGAGAATCCGAACCGCGCAGGATCACCCACCAGGGTACGCACACCAGCCCGGCGTGGAGCGGATACTTCTACAGGGGCGCCGGGAAATGAAAGCGGGCGGGAGGACGGTTTTTTCGGTCCGCCCGAGATGCTATACTGCCTGAGAGTCATCATGTTCAACGGAAGCCATTCTCCTGCGAATCGAGCCGCACGAACGAGTTCACAGGATAAGGAGATACCCCCGATGAAACGATCCTTTTGCACCCGAGTAGCCCCGGCCCTCGCCCTGACCGCCATGATCTTCCTGGCTGCGGGCTGTGCGAAGAAGACACCGGCGCCCACGCCCGCCGCCGGATCCGCCGCCGATGCCGCGGCGAGGACGGAAGCGGCCCCGCTGCCCGCCCCGACCGTTTCGCTGCGCGTTTCCCCGGCCGCGATCGAGAAAGGCCAGAGCGCGACGCTGACCTGGACGTCGGCCAACGCGACCGGCGTGACGATCGACAACGGGGTCGGCACGGTGGAAGCCTCCGGGAGCCGCGAAGTTCGGCCTTCCGTGTCCACGACCTACCAGGCGCGGGCCACCAACCGCGATGGTTCCGCCGTGGCGGAGGCCCGCGTGACGGTGGCGTCGCCCGCCGCCGTGATGCCGCCGCCGCTGCCGGCCATCAACGACTCGGAGTATTTCTCGGCCAACATCCGGGATATCTTCTTCGACTACGACCAGTACAGCGTCCGCGAAGACGCCCGGGCAAATCTCGGCGCCAACGCCCGCGCGCTCAAGGATCGTCCCTCCATCCGCATCACCATCGAGGGGCACTGCGACGAACGCGGTTCCGAAAAATACAACCTGGCGCTGGGGGACCGCCGCGCGAACTCGGCGAAGGAGTACCTGATCAGCCTGGGCGTGGAATCCGGACGGATCGACACCATCAGCTTCGGCGAAGAGCAGCCCTTCTGCGAAGAGAGCGACGAGGAGTGCTGGCAGCTGAACCGCCGCGCCCATTTCGTGATGCGGTAGCGGGCCGC
>CAZTHE010000032.1:31573-36077 GCA_964613495.1 uncultured Acidobacteriota bacterium
TTCCAAATAGGAGAGAACCCATGAGGCGAACGATCGTCATAGTGCTCCTGAATCTTGCCTGGGCGTGTGCGCCGCTGGCGCAAGCCGGCACCAAGGAAGAACTGGTGCGGCTCCAGAACGATGTCCTCGCCCTGCAGAATCAGGTCCGGGAATTCGACAAAAATTACAGCGAGAAGCTCGAGGGTCTCAAGAGCCTGGTGGTGCAGCTCAACGACCAGGTCGCAAAATCGGAAATATCGCTGGGCCGGATCGCCGCCGCTCTCGAGTCGCAGTCCACCGGCACCCGGGACGCGGACCGGACCCTCCTCGAGGAGGTGAGGGCGCTCTCGGGGAAACTGGACGACGCCTCCATGCGCGTCTCGGCCCTGGCGCAGCAGGTCGCCGAGCTGAAGCTGCAGTCGAAGCCGATCGCCGCGGAAAGCGCCGGGCTCCTGCCGCCCGATACCCTGTACGACCAGGCCTCCGCGGATCTCGTGCGCGGGAACTACGACCTGGCGGTGCAGGGCTTTTCCTCCTACCTGGCCGGAAACCCGGGCGGGACCAAAGCCCCCCCGGCGCAATACGGCATCGGCGAAGCGTATTATTACCAGGGGAAAATGCAGCAGGCCGCCGCCGCGTACACGCGCATCCTGAGCGACTATCCCGATTCGGAACTCCGCGTCAGCGCCCTCTTCAAAAGGGCGAAGGCCGAGGTGGTCCTGAAGGAGCGCGAAAATGCCATCGCGGATTTCAAGGAGGTCGTCGAACGGTACCCCGGGTCTTCCGAAGCGAGCCTGGCCAGAACGGAATTGCAGGCTCTCGGCGTAAAACCGGGCGCCCCGTCCGCCAAGCCGGCGCCGCGCAAGCCCCGCTGAACTAAAATACAGATAAGGAAAACGGATATGAGTTCACTGAACAAAGTCATGCTCATCGGCAACCTGGGACGCGACCCCGAAATCCGGTATACGCCGGACGGGACCCAGGTCGCCACCTTCAGCCTCGCCACCGGCGAAACCTGGACGGACAAAAACGGGACGCGCCAGGAGCGTACCGAGTGGCACACCGTCGTGGCCTGGAACAAGACCGCCGACATCGCAAAGCGGTTTCTGACGAAGGGACGCCAGGTTTTCATCGAAGGCAGGATCCGGAGCCGCGAATACACCGACCGCGACGGCATCAAACGCTATAAAACCGAAATCATCGCCGGGAACCTCGTCCTCCTCGGCAGCCGCGCCCCGTATTCGGAGTCCGGGGCGCAGCCGATGGAGCCGTCCGGTCCGCCGGCGCCGGAATCGGAAGCGCCGTTCGGCGATGCCGGCATCACCGACAGCGATATCCCTTTCTAGAATTGGAAGGCGCGCGATCGTTCCGGGCGGTTCAGTGCCGGAAGGTCGCGCGCTTGATGTCCTTTCGGAAATCTACGCCGCGAATCTCCACTTCCCTGCACATCTCGTACAGGCGCGATCGCAGGCGGATGCCGATGCGGTCCGCGAGGTTTTCTTCCCCCTGTTTGGCCGGGGCGTCCAGGTAGTTCGAGGTGAAGACCGTCAGCTTCTTGTCGTTGTACCGGCAGTTGATGATGTGCGCGATCGTGTCCCGCACCCACTCGGTGGGCTTGTTCGCGCCGAGTTCGTCCAGTACCAGGACCCGCGCCTCCAGGACCGGCCGCAGCACCTCCAGCTCCGACGTCTGCGATACGGAATTCCAGCTCGCCTGAATCTCCCGCAGAAGGTCCCGGAAGTCGTAGAAGAGCCCGCCGTCCCCCTTCTCCACGATCACCCGTTTGAGGAGCGCCACGGCGAGGTGCGTCTTGCCGACTCCGCAGTTTCCCAGAAACAGCAGTCCCACATCGATCTGGGGGTATTTGTCGAGGAAATGCTGCACGAACATTTTGGCGCTTTTCTGCGAGGCGTCGTGGGGCAGATAGGAGTCGAGGTCGCAGTGTTCGTAGCGCTTCGGGATGCGGGCCTCCGCCAGCAGGCGTTCCTGTCTGGCGGATTCCTGGCACCGGCACCGGCGCACCCCGCTGCCGTCTTCCGCGGGCGCCCACCCGGAACCCTTGCAGATTGGGCAGATTTCCGATTGCGGCTGCGTGTTCATGGCGGCACCAGATTAGCACAAGACGGGATTTTGGGAAGGGTCTTTCTCGTTTCCGCGGCAACCGGCTCGGCCAGGCCGATCAGGGCTTTTTCGCCTCCGGTTTCGTCGCGGCGCCCGGGTCCGCGGCGAGCCGCAGCGCCTTGAGCTCCGAGTACATCTTCTGCACGTTGGACGGGAAGAGGTTCTGAAACCGGTAGGATGCATACCGCCCGGGCAGCCCGACGGCCTGCACGGCCTGCTCGACGGTGTCGCCCCGGTCCACCGCCTCCTGCACCACGGACTTCAGATCCTCCAGATAGCGCAAAAAGGCCCCGACGTCCTGTTTCGTGCCGGCCGGTCCGTGCCCGGGCACGAAAACGTCCGCATCCAGTTTGAGAAGGGCGTCAAGCGTCCGGATCCACTCCAGCATGTGCGCGTCCTGCACGTTCGGGACCGCCTGGTTGAAGAACAGGCACCCGGCGAACACGATCTTCTGCTCCGGAAGATGCAGGACGATGTCCCCGTCCGTATGCCCGGTTCCCGGGGACAGGACGCGGATTTCCGGCTTTCCGTCCACGAGGGTCCAGTTCCCGTCCGTGACCGCGGTCGCCGGCGTGATGACGAGGCGCGTCATGGCCTGCAGATATTCCTCGCGGGCTCTGACTTGCGCCCGCAGGGCCTGCCGTCTCGACAGATCGGGTTCCCGGGCCGCGTCGCGGCGCAGCGTTTCCAGTTGCGATTTTGCGCTTCGGAGGGTCCGGTCCAGGGAAGGCTTGTCGACCTCGAGCATGTCGCGCCGCGCGTTCGTGCTGCTCAGGATGTGCGCGCCGGCAAAGACCTGGTTCCCGTGCGTGTGGCTGGCGTGTCCGTGGCTGTTGACCACGTACCGGACCGGCTTGTCGGTGAGCGCGCGTACCGCGGCCAGCAGCGCGTTCCCCGCCTCCGGAGTGAAATGGGTGTCGAAGATCAGGACGGAGTGCTCCAGCAGGATGACGCCGGAATTGCCCACGGCGTTGCCGTCGGGATTCACGATCCTGGCGTAGACCCCGTCGGCCAGCCGGGACAGCTCTTCCCCGTCCGACGCGAAGGCGCCAAACCACGCCGTGCAGAACGGGACAAGGGCCAGACAGGCGAGGCGCAGGATTTTTCCGGCGGCGGAAATGGCGGACCTCCCGGGACTAGAAGCTGAGGGCGCGGGCCTTCGGGTACGCGACCAGGGGAACCGTCTTCTGCATCCTGGCATTTTCCCTGTACAGCGTGACCGTGACCGTGTCGCCCGGACGTTTGGATTCCAGCATCAGGCGGAGTTCGCCGCCCGTGGTGACCGGCTTCCCGTCGATTTCCGTGATGACGTCGCCGCCGACGTAGAAGCGCCGGTTATACAGGATGACGATCTCGCTCGCCCCGCGGATCCCGGCCCCGTCCGCCGAACTGCCCTGGGCCACGCTGGCGACCAGGATGCCCGCCTTCACGGGGAGCCTCAGCGCGGCGGCGAGGTCCTCCCGGAGCTGCGGCCCGGTGTAGGCGTCTAGCTCCCCCGCGGGTGCGAACACCGCCACCTCGTCATGCAGAGCCCTTCTCGCTATGTTCACCCTGTTCATCCCTTGTGCCGCCCGGCGCCGCAGGAGCGCTGCCAGGGCGGGTGTCGGCCGCCGCCTGCCCGTCGCGTTGCGCCCGGAGGGCCTCCAGGCGTTCGGCAACCAGTTGCTCGCGGCGGTTGTCCTTAGGCAGGTAGTAACGCCGCCCGGACAGGCCCGGCGGCAGATAGTCCTGGGGCACCCAGGCACCAGGATAGTCATGGGGGTACAGATACGGTTGGCGACTCTTGTCGAGCCGCGCGGTGCCCGCCAGGTGGTCCGGCACGCGGGCCGCACCCTCCTTGGCGACATCTTCCCGCGCCGCCGCGATGGCCAGGTACGCCGAGTTGCTCTTGGGCGCCGTCGCCAGGTAGATCGCGGCCATGGATAGCGGAATCTGCGCCTCCGGCAGGCCCACGTATTCTACAGCATCGGCCGCGGCCATAGCAACACGCAGGGCCTGTGGGTCGGCCAGCCCCACGTCCTCCGCCGCCTGGATCACGATGCGCCGGGCGATGAACCGCGGGTCCTCACCCGCCTCCAGCATCTTGGCCAGCCAGTATACCGCCGCATCGGGGTCCGACCCGCGCATGGACTTGATGAAGGCCGAGATGGTGTCATAGTGCTCATCACCGGCGCGGTCGTACTTGAGCACCGGCCGCTGCAGGGCCTCCTCGGCCGCGGCGACCGACACGTGCCGCACCCCGGCCGCGTCCGGCTCGGCCGTCAGCACGGCCATCTCCAGGGCGCTCAGCGCCGTCCGCGCATCACCGTTGCTGGCCTCGGCCAGATGGTCCAGGGCCTCCGGAGCCACCGTCACCGTGACGGAGCCCAGGCCCCGCTCGGGGTCGGCCAGGGCGCGCTGAAGC
>CAZTHE010000033.1:0-12438 GCA_964613495.1 uncultured Acidobacteriota bacterium
CCGTGAAGGTGTGCCGCTCCAGCTCCGGCCCCATGTACATCTCCACCTCCGCGCCGAGGTCCATGGGATCTTTGGGATTGTTGCCGACATGGATGAGCAGCTCGGCGTATTTGTGGATGTGGGGCGGATGTCCCGCATATGGGTAATCCCCCAGAACGTCGGCGAAGCCGGGCTCCACCCAGTGGATCAGGTAGAAATTGGACCCCTTTGCCATTTGGTCATCCATGCGCGCCAGTATCGGCCGCGGATCCGGCACGACGGGCGTATTGATGCCGTATTTGATGAAGTATTTGTCGTACTTTCCTTCCGTCATGATCCCCCCTGTGGTGTCGTCCGAAGAACTGAAGTCATCCTATCATCCCCGGTGCCGCGACTGCAATGCGAGGAACCCGCGGCTCGAATCCTGTTCAGGGACAACATCGAGCGGCAAAAACATGACCGGCTCCAAAACCGACTTCCTCAATTTTGCTTTAAAAAGCCGGCGTTCCTGGGGTAGGCTGGCTGCCGTCGGTCTTTTCGGGCCGGGTGAGAGTTCCCTGCATCCTATCGGAAGAATCGCGCCTCAAGGCGCGTCAGGAGATGGCCATGGTTACCAAACGGCTTACGGTATTTGCTGCATTCGTGCTTCTGGCATTCGTCGCATCCACCGCGGGCGCGGCGGAGAAAGATATCGTGCGGGCGAAGGACCGGGTGGAGATCGAGCAGCTGATGTGGGACTACATTCGCGCTCTCGATTCGGGCGATACGGAAGCGTATGTCGCCCTGTTTGCGCCGGATGGGCAGTTCGGCAGGGGTGCGAACGCCGTCAAGGGACGCGAGGCGCTGAGAAAAATGATGGCAGGCGCCGGGCAGAAACGCGAGGAAAGCAGCAAGAGCGGGGCCAAACCGGCGCGGATGTTCCATGTCGTCACGAATCCGCACATCGAATTCATCGACGAGGATCACGCACGGTACCACGCATACTGGATGGGAGCGCTCGCGGCGGGCGGCACGACGTCTGCCGGCCGCGAGGTGAACGAACTCGTCCGGATCGACGGACAGTGGCGCATCCTCGTTCGAGACGTCGACCCGCAGGACTAGAAGGTATCGTGATGGGGATCGGCGCATGACACATCGAAGTTTCTATGGTTGGAAGCTGTTGGCCGCCCTATGGGTGATCGTGTGCATCAACCTCGCCTTCCCCATTTACGGCGCCAGGGTTCTCGATGCGGTGATGGTCGGGGATTTGAAACTGAACCGTCAGACATTGGGGGGCATCTTTTCCCTCTATACGATCCTGTCGGGGCTTCCCGGTCCGCTTGCGGCCCTATGTGTCGGGCGATTCGGAGTCCGGTGGACCATGTTTGCCGGAAGCCTGCTGGTACTCGCCGGGTCCTTGCTCATGGCGACCGTCGTGAGCAGCGGATTGCATGCCGCCCTGGCATTCGGGATCGTCGTCGGGTTCGGGGTGGCGATGGGAGGCGTGGTCGGGGCCCAGGCCGGAATCGCGAAATGGTTTGTGCGAAGGCGGGCCCTCGCGCTGGCCATCTTCAGCAGCGCGACGGGCGTCGGCGGCTTTATCGCCTCCCCTCTGTTGAACCGGATTCTCGAGCTTTCGGACGGGAATTGGCGAATGGGGTGGGGGTGCATAGCCGCTCTGGCCTGCATGGCCGCATTGATCGCGATCATTTTTATCAGGGAAGAACCCGCGGATCTGGGCCAGTCGCCGGACGGGGGTGCCCCCGATACCGCGGAGAAGACCGGGACCGCCTCCGGGCGGAGTCTCCGCAGGGTGTATTTGACCGCCCAAAACTGGTCCTACGGCGAAGTCCTGGCCGATGGGTCTTTTTGGCTCATGATGGTTTGTCACATGGGCGTGGGCTGCGGATACATGTTGTTTCTGGGGCATGGGGTGGTGCATTTGATGGATATCGGGCATACCCGCGATGCCGGTTCCTGGGCGATCAGCCTGATTGCCCTGACCAGCCTGATCGGCAAGGGAATCATAGCGGTTCTCGGCGACAGGATTGAGCCCAGGCGCATCTGGGCGGGCTTCGTGGCGATATTCGGAGTCGGCATGATACTCGCGGTCCATGCCGGAAACACGTACGTGCTGGCGGCCGTCGCGGCATGCATCGGAATAGGATTCGGCGGGGGCGTTGTCTGCATCGCCACGGTTCTGAGCAATTATTACGGCACCAGGGTGTTCGCCTCCCTGATCGGGCTCTCGCTTGCGATCACGACCACGATGGGAGCCGTCGCCCCCTATGTCGCCGGGCGGCTGTATGACGGCGGGTACGGGTACCAGGGGGTGTTTTATGCTCTCGCGGTCTGGTGTGGCGCGGGAGCGCTCGTGCTTTTTGCCATGAAGATTCCCGTCCGGAAAATCGATCCGGGCACTGAATAGGAACAGGCCGTTCCAGGCTGACAGGCGGAGCGAGGGCCTTCTCCCGGAACAGGCGTTGGCATCCGTAAGCCGTGAGCGATGGAGCCTAGAAGCGGAAGAATATGCCCCCGGTCAGGTCCATCTGGTGCTGCAATGCTATGCTCAGCTTGACCTCGCAGTCCGCGCCCGAACCGCCGAACTGGCACCAGAAACTGCTGTCCGACGCCGACACGACCGTCGGGCTCCAGCGAACTTCACCGCGAAGCCCGAAGTGATCGTTCAGATAGTGCTTGAGCCCGCCGCCGATTGAAAATGAGAAGTAGGACCTCGAATCGCTCTGTCCCTTTCCGCTGGCATGGTACGTCGTTGCCCCAAGCCCGGCCATCACGTAAGGCACGGTTCCGGGGACCGGGATTTCATAGTGGTGGATGAAGTTCATGTGGTACTGGTCTATGTTCAGGTTGAAGACGGATGCGTCGCCGGGTGAAACAGGGGCCGCAAGCTCCGCCGGCAGCCGGCCCTCGGTAAACTGTCTTTGCCAACAGATCTCTATCGCATCCGGCTCGTTGAGGTAGACGGCAAGGGCCGCCCCGAGGTTGTAGGAGCTGTTCACGTGGACGGAGCTATGGTGGACATCATTTTCGGTATCCAGCGGGATGCCCCCGCTGGCCGTGAGGCCCCCCGAAACATGGAACTCAAAATGTTTGAATTCCTGGCACAGGCCCGCCGGGCAATGCGTCAACACGAATGCAATCGATAGCGTCCATATCAATTTCACGGCAGACACCCTCGCGACGTCAAAAGGCTCCGCAGAAAGACGCGACGGCCCCGTCGACGGAATCATCCGCGTTTTGCTTCAGAACTTGAACGACAAATTCCCGCCCAGAACTCTGCCCTGGAAGCGGTCCACGGCGGAGAATTCATGAAGCCAATGGAAGTTCAATACCATGTTTCGTTTCGCGGAAGTCACTCCCGCCTGCAGTCCTATCGCATGAACATGGTCATGCACGGCGGGATTGACGGCAGCGGCGCCCGTGTCATCCGAAACCTGAAAACTGCTGTATCCGGCAGGGCCGACTTCGAGCAGGAGCGACTGGTCCTTCTTTAACGGAAGGTACTGGCTCACTCCCCAGTTCCAGGTCAGGATTTGACCCGGAGTGAGGTCGAATCCCCTTTTTTTGCGGTGGATTTCCCATGTCAATACGTTTTCTATCGCCATTCGTTTATCGGTCCAGGGATACAGGTAAGCGGCTCCCTGGTTCTGATTCGTCCAGAAACCAAGTCCCGTATTGTCGGGCGCTTCAACTTTGACCGGACCGACAACCGGCAGGTCTACAGTTTTTGTCTTGTATTTCCCGGCCGGAATGTAAAAACCATAGCCATAGGCAACATCATAATGCTTCCCGCTCCAGCCCAGCCACACCGGCTGCACGAATATATCCCCGATATTGAACTGCCCGGCGCTGATGCTCCCGCCGATGCCGCTTGCGCTCGAGAGTGCCCCGTTAATGCTGGTATTTGTGAATGAAGGGGAGAGATACATGCCGTATCGGCCCCCAAGCACCTTCTGATTGGTCACCCAAACGAACGAGGTGGCAAGCGCATAGGCGGTAACGTCCACCTTGAGGTCCAGTGCGACGCTGGGCAAGACGCCGCCTCCGATGGTGATGGAATCGATCTTGTTGCCGTTGGCGTCGTTGAGACGGTCTGTCGTGTAGAAATAGTTATAGGCCATGCCATAGAAGCCCGGCGCGGGGACGACCATATCCCGGATGTTGGGCAAGCCGGCCGAGAAATGCCCGATCTCGCTTGCGTAGGCGGTCATGGTCACAACCGCGGCAATGAGGATCACGAATCCGAATGCGACTGTCCTTCGTATCATAGATGCTCCTTTTAGTGAAGCCCTGCTCCCGATGCCGCCTTTATCTGTTCCACCACCTCGTCGAGGTTGTATGAAGCTGGCTTCTGGCGAGGCGGAAACTCCTTGAGTGACTCTATCTGCTGCATCACGACCAAATGGGCCGGCGCAATCAGGAACAGGTGATCCAGAAACCAATCCCAATAGGTGTTTGAGTTTTCATCTGCCCGCTCGAAGGGATCGCGCCTCAGGTTGAACAGCTTTGGCATTCGCAGGTGCACGAACGGTTCGCCCCAGCAGGCCATCTGCCTGGCGCGCTGTTCCTCGAAGACAATCTTCCAGTCGGCCATCCGCAAGGAAACAAGGCAGCCGTCGTCGTTGACATAAAAGAAAAACTTCCTCGGGCTTTCCTTCGTCTCCCCGGCAAGGTAGGGGAGCAGGTTGTAGCCGTCGATGTGGACCTTGAAAGTCTTGTCCCCGGCATTATGGCCCTTCAACAGTTTCGCAATAATGTCAGGCTCTCCCGCCGCGGCCAGCAGCGTCGGCAGCCAGTCCTGGTGACAGGCAATGCCGTTCAGCACCGTGCCGGGCTTGAACTTTTCGGGCCAGCGCACGAACGCCGTAACGCGCCATGCGCCTTCCCAGTTGGTGTTCTTTTCGCTGCGGAAGGGGCTGATTCCGGCGTCGGGCCACGAGTTGTAGTGCGGGCCGTTGTCGGTGGAATACATCACGATGGTGTTGCCGGCAATGCCCAGTTCGTCGAGCTTGCCGAGCATTCTGCCGATGTTTTCATCGTGGGCGACCATGACGTCGTTATAAAAACCCTGTCCGCTCTTTCCCTCGTGCTTCCCGGCGCAGTGGGTTCGGAAGTGCATGGCCGAGGTGTTGTACCAAACGAAGAACGGCTTGCCCGCTTTGTGGGCGCGGTCGATGAAGTCCAGGGCTTTCCCGGTGACCTCGTCGTCGATCGTCTCCATGCGTTTCTTCGTGAGCGCGCCGGTGTCTTCAACTTTTTGTTTGCCCACGCGGCCCCAGCGCGGTTCCTCCGTCGCATCGTCCTTCTCAGTTGCCCACGAGTGCAGGACGCCCCGGGGAAGAATATGCTTCCGGAGCTCCGGGTCCCTGGGATAGTCGGGATTCTCGGGTTCTTCCTCGGCGTTCAGGTGGTAGAGGTTGCCGTAAAACTCATCGAAGCCGTGCACCGTCGGCAGGAACTCATTCAGGTCGCCGAGGTGGTTTTTCCCGAATTGGCCGGTGGCATACCCCAGCGGCTTGAGCAATTCCGCAATCGTCGGGTCTTCCGGGCGCAATCCGAGATCCATCCCCGGCCCCTCCACTTTGGTCAGGCCGGTCCGGAGAGGGTTCTGCCCGGTGATGAACGCGGCGCGGCCGGCCGTGCAGCTCTGCTGCCCGTAATAGTCCGTGAAAGCGACGCCTTCGTTGGCGATGCGATCGATGTTCGGCGTCCGGTAACCCATCTGGCCGCGGCTGTTGTAGCTGATGTTCCACCAGCCGATATCGTCTCCCCACAGGATGAGAATGTTGGGTTTTTTGTCCGTCATGTCTGGTCTCCCTGCCTACAGGTTTTAAATCATTGAAATGCCATAGCCACCTTAAAACGCTCTTCGGCAGTGAGGATGTGATCCTGGTCCATCGCTTCCTTATCCGCGTCAACCTCAACCCAATTGACCTCTCCGGTGAACGCATTGCCTCGCGGCCCGTAGTCCGGTGATACCGGAGAACCCGCTTCCATGCCGATATCACACGTTTCGTCCGCTGAAAAGCCGAACGGTTCCGTCATCTCGACGCGGCCTTCACCCACCTTTTGACCGTTGATGAAGAGCGACACGGTGCCGCCCTTGGCCAGGCCGCCGCCATCATAGGCAAACTCCATACGAACCTGGTGCTTGCCGGCGGGAAGCGCCCATTTGCTTTCGACAAAATAATAGTTAAGACCATAGAAGTTGTAGCAGTACTTGAGCTTGCCGCCCTTGGCATAGAGACTGAAGCCGCCGGTGAGGCCGCCATTTGCGAGGATCACCCCTTCCGCGCCCGTTTCGGGCACCACGACTTCGGCCGTGATCGCGTGCGACTTGTTCGCCAGGTTGACCCCCGAACTCGCCGTCAAGCGCTTCATTCCTCCGAAGAGCAACTGCCGGTGGCCGCGCACGAGCTGCGGGCGGCCGGAGATCTCGGGATTGGCGCGCTCGATCATGCGATCGTCGAGCGGCAGCACGTTGTACTTGGTTGCCTCGATCACCCACAGGCGCTGGAGCTCGCGGAGTTTGTCCGGCATCTCTTTGGAGAGATCGTGGGCCTGCGTCCAGTCGACGTTCGTGTCGTACAATTCCCAGACATCGTCGTCAAAGGGGATTGTTTTGATCATTCCCGGGGTCCACGGCGTGCGGTGCTTGGTGACCGCCGTCCAGCCTTTGTGATAGATGCCGCGATTGCCCACCATCTCAAAATACTGAATCCCGTGCCGTTCCGCTGCCTTGTCATCGTTGAAAGAGTAAAGCATGCTTGCGCCTTCGTACGGCTTTTGCTGGATGCCGTTGACAAAGGCCGGTTCGGGCAAGAAGGCGGCTTCCAGGATCGTCGGCGCCACATCGATCACGTGATGGAATTGCGAGCGCACTTCGCCCGTGGCTTTGATGCCTCGGGGCCAGTGGACGATCGTTCCCGTGCGCGTTCCGCCCCAGTGTGAGGCGACCTGCTTGGTCCACTGATACGGAGTGTCCATGGCATGCGCCCAGCCCACCGCATAGTGGTTGTACGCTTCGGGTCCGCCGAACTTGTCGATGTTCTTTTTCAAGAACTCCTCGGTTTCCAGATGCCCAAAGCCGTGGAGCGACAGCATTTCGTTAAAGGTGCCCTGGAGCGAGCCTTCGCCGGAGGCCCCGTTGTCGCCGATGATAAGGAAGATGAGAGTGTCGTCGAGTATTTCCAGGTCCGCCAACGCGTCCATCAGCAGCCCGACATGGTAATCCGTGTGCTCGAGGAACCCGGCGTACACTTCCATCTGCCGGGCCAGTATCGGTTTCATCTTCGGGTCAACTTTGTCCCACGCCGGGATCTCCGGATGGCGTTTGGTGAGTTCACAGTCGGGGGGGATGACGCCCAGTTTTTTCTGCCGGGCGAAGGTTTCTTCACGCAGCCTGTCCCAGCCCTGATCGAACTTGCCCTTGTACTTGTCCGACCATTCCTTCGGGACGTGGTGCGGCGCGTGCGTCGCGCCTGGTGCAAAATACATGAAGAACGGCTTGTCCGGCATGAGCGATTTCTGCTGGCGCATCCACAGGATGGCCTTCCGGGTCAGGTCGGCGGTAAAGTGGTAGCCCTCTTCCGGCGTCTTGGGTGGTTCAATGGGTATTGTCCCTTCATAAATCGCCGGGTAATATTGGTTGGTCTCGCCGCCCAGAAAGCCGTAGAAATATTCAAAACCTCCGCCTCCAGTCGGCCAATGCTCAAAGGGACCCATCGGGCTGGTTTCCCACATTGGCACTTCATGGCACTTGCCGAACTGGGCCGTACTGTAGCCGTTCAGCTTGAGCGTCTCGGCAAGCGGAGCGCAGTTTTTCGGCCGGATCGAGCAGTTGCCGGGTGCCGCGGTGGCCATTTCGGTGATTCCGCCCATGCCGACCGTATGGTGATTGCGCCCTGTGAGCAAGGCCTGACGCGTGGGTGAGCAGAGGGCGGTCGTGTGGAAGCGGTTGTACCTGAGGCCGTGGGCCGCGAGGCGCTCCGCCGTCGGCGTGCGACACGGGCCGCCGAATGCGCTCGATGCTCCGAACCCCACGTCGTCGATCAGCACGATGAGCACGTTCGGTGCTCCTTTGGGCGGCCGCAGCGGCTCGATCGGCGGATACCTGGTGTCCGGGTCCTTGGCATCGTAGGTCGTCAGACCCACGTGCTGCCTGTCCGGTATGGGCAGCACTTGTCTTTGGATCTTGTCCTGTTCTTCCATGAGAGTGCCTCCCTATACACTATCGAGCATTGCTGCTTTATTTACTGCCGGACCATTGCCACGCGCAGCCGTTCTTCGGGGCTGATCAGGTGGTCGTGGTCGTCTTTGCCCAGGTCGATCTGCACCCAGTTCACCCTGCCCGTGAACGTGCTCGTCTTCCTGTCGTAGTCGGGGCTCACCGGCGTTCCGCTCTCGCGGCCCACGTCGGCCGTCTCGTCACAGGAAAAGAGGACCGGAGCGGTGGCGTCGATGCGGCCCCCGCCGACCTTCTTCCCGTCGTAGTAGAGCGTGACGTCGCCCCCCCTGGCCAGGCCGCCGCCGTCGTAGGCAAATTCCATCCGCACCTGGTGGGTGCCCGCCGCGATTTTCTCTTCCGCCTCGATTGTGAAGACCCGGAGACCCAGAAGGTTGTAGGCGTACTTCGCTTTCCCCCCTTTCGCATAGAGGCTGTGGCCCCCGAACGCCCCGCCCTGGGCAAAGACGACCCCTTCGGCGCCGGCGGCGGGCACCTCCAACTCCGCCGTTATCGAATAGGACTTGTTCTTGAGCGCCAAGATGCAGTTCTCGGGGAGCCGGCCCATCCCTCCGAACAGGAGCTGGGAGTCTCCCTTGATCAGGGTCGGGCGGCCTGCCATGTCCGGATTGAACCTTTCGGTCCTGCGGTCGTCCATCGGCAGTACGTTGTACTTGACTGCCTCGATCAGCCAAAGCCGTTGCAGCTCGTGCAGTTTATCCGGCATTTCCTTCGAGAGATCGTGCGCCTGGGTCCAGTCCCTGCTCCCGTCGTAGAGCTCCCAGACGTCGTCGTCGAAAGGAGGCAACGGTTCCAATAAAAAGGGCAAGGAATGGCGGGTGACCGCGCTCCAGCCTTTGTGGTATATGCCGCGGTTGCAGAACATCTCGAAGTATTGCGTTTCGCGGCGCTCGGGGGCCCTGGGATCGTTGAAGGTGTAGAGCATGCTCGTTCCTTCGAGAGGGCTTTGCTGGACGCTGTTGACAACGGTCGGCTCGGGGATTCCGGCCGCCTCCAGGATCGTGGGCGCCACGTCGATGACGTGGCAGAACTGGCTCCGGACCTCGCCCCCGGTCCTGATGCCCCCGGGCCAGTGCACGATCGTGCCGTTGCGGGTCCCGCCCCAGTGCGAGGCAACCTGCTTCGTCCATTGATACGGCGTGTCCAATGCGTGCGCCCAGCCCACGGCGTAGTGGTTGTAAGCCTCGGGGCCCCCGAATTTGTCGATACGCTGCATCAGGAATCCCGGCGTTTCCAGTTCCAGTCCGTTGAGGTGGATGTTTTCGTTGAACGTGCCGGGCAATCCGCCTTCGGCGGATGCGCCGTTGTCGCCGATGATCACGTAGATCAGCGTGTCCTCGAAGATTTCGAGATCCTTCAGGGCATCGATGAGCCGCCCGACCTGATGGTCGGTGTGCTCCATGAATCCGGCGTAGACCTCCATTTGCCTGGCCATCACCGGTTTCAGTCCGGGGTCCATCTCGTCCCAGGCGGGGATCTCCTTCGGTCGCTTTGTCAGCTCGGCATCCGGCGGGATGACGCCCAACTTCTTCTGGCGTGCGAAGGTTTCCTCCCGCAGTTTGTCCCAGCCCTGGTCGAACCTGCCCTTGTACTTATCAGCCCATTCCTTCGGCACATGATGCGGCGCGTGCGTCGCGCCGGGCGCGAAGTAGACGAAGAACGGCTTGCCGGGCATCAGCGCCTTCTGCTGGCGCATCCACGCGACCGCCTTGTCCGTCATGTCCTCGGTAAAGTGATAGCCCTCCTCGGCCGTCCTGGGCGGATCCACGGGAGTCGTTCCCTCGTAAAGTGCCGGGTCGTACTGGTTCGTTTCGCCTCCGAGAAAACCGTAGAAGTACTCGAAGCCGCCGCCGCCCGTGGGCCAGGCGTCGAACGGCCCCATGGGGCTCGTCTGCCACACCGGCACTTCGTGACATTTGCCGAACTGCGCCGTGGCGTAGCCGTTCAGTTTCATGGTCATCGCGAGCGGCGCCTTGTCTTTCGGCAGGACCGAGCTGTAGCCGGGGGCGGACGTGGCAAGCTCCGTGATGCAGCCCATGGCGGCGGAGTGGTGATTGCGCCCCGTGAGGAGAGCCTGGCGCGTCGGCGAGCAGAGCGCCGTCGTGTGAAAGCGATTGAATCGCAGCCCGCTCCCCGCGAGCTTCTCGAAGGTCGGCGTCCGACACGGTCCGCCGAAGGCGCTCGAGGAGCCGAATCCCGCGTCGTCGATCAGGACGATCAGGACGTTCGGCGCCCCGGCCGGCGGCCGTATGTCCCGGATCGGCGGGAATCCGGTCTCCGGATCCTTTGCGTCATAGGTCGTCAATCCCACGTGTTTCCTGTCCGGCATGGGCAGGACCTGCCTCTGCATCTTGCCTGGCGAATTCATCTGAACCTCCCCTGTGTTTGATTATGTGCCGGCCGATATCCGAGCCGGCTTACGGAGCAATGCGACGATGCACCGGACACCCGTGGCCACATGGATCAGGCCCCCTGGCCGGAAACCGGGATCGAACAGTCCCCGTTCCGGACTCGATCCCGGCAAACGCCGTCACGAGAGTCGTCGTCCGGTGTGTTCTCCTTTCGAACGCGCCCCGGCCTATTGCCTGGCCATGATCTTTCTCATGGCCAGTTCGTCGTCCACAATCAGCTGGCCGCTGACGTCCAGCGTGACCTTGTAGATCTTGCCGGTGAACGGGAACGGCGCCTTGTAGTCGATCGTAACGGGCGAGCCCACATCGGCACCGACGGCCAAACCGCCGCCCAAGCCGAACGACATGGGAGTCGTAACTGCCATTTCGATCTGGCCCACCAGCTTTTGATCGATGTAGAGCTGAGCCCGGCCGGGCGATCCTTTGCCCATACGGATATCGGGCTTGCCCGTCGGCTCGAATTCGAACCTCAGTTGGTGGCGGCCGGCCTGCACGTCGTCCTTGGACCGGACGATCGTGATTTCCTTGCCAACGTAGTTATGGACGTAGCACAGCTTCCCATCCTTGACGTAAAAGGAGTATCCTCCGTCGACGCCCCCTAACGAAAACAGCACACCCTCAGCTCCTTTCCTGGAGATCTCCACATCGGCAGTGATGCTGTGCGGCCGGTTCAGCGTAGCAACACTGGTTGCCCCAGACATCGGCTGCGTGTTTGGGTAAAACGTGTAGCTCTTACGGTCGATCGCAATCTGGGGGCGCTCCTCCAGGGCGCGCAGCATGACGCGGCCGTCCAGGGGCAGGACGTTGTACTTGCCCGCCTCGACATACCACTGGGCCACCATTTCTATCAACTTGGCCTTGTTCTCCGCGGCCACGTTGTGGTTCTCGGCGAAGTCCTTGGCCACGTGATAAAGCTCCCAGTGATTCGCGTCAAGTTTGGTGAGGGTGGCGGCGGGGATGGGCGAGCCGAACGGCTTTTCGGCTTCGCTGAACGACGGACCCGGCCACGGGCAAACCGCGCGCCAGCCGTCTTGGTAGATCGAACGATGGCCCATCATCTCGAAATACTGGGTGACGTGCCGGGTCGGCGACTCGGCGTTGTCCAAGGCGTGGGCGAAGCTCAGGCCCTCGATCGGCGACTGGGTGACACCCCGGATCTTTGTCGGGGCCTCGATGCCCAGAAGCTCAAGGACCGTCGGGACCATGTCGATGGCATGGGCGTACTGCGTTCGGAGCTCGCCCCTGGCCTTGATGCCTTTGGGCCAGTGGACGATGAACGGGTCGCTGATGCCCCCGCGATAAGTCTCGCGCTTCCAGCGCCGGAACGGCGTGTTGCCGGCCCAGGTCCAGCCCCATGGGTAATGGTTGTAGTATTTCGGTCCGCCGAGCTCGGGCAGGGCCTTCAGGTTGTCTTCCAGGGATTCGGGTACCGAGTTGAAGAAGAGATTCTCATTGACCGAGCCGGCCGGGCCGCCCTCGGCGCTGGCGCCGTTGTCGGAGATGAACATGATGATCGTGTTGTCCCACTCGCCGATCTCCTTCAGGAACGCGAACAGGCGCCCGTAGTGATAATCCGTGTGGGAGAGGAATCCCGCGAACACCTCCATCATCCGGGCATAAACTTTCTTCTCCTCCGGGGAGCAGAGGTCCCAAGGTTTGACGTCGGGATCGTGGCGGGAGAGCTCGGCGTCCCGGGGGACGATACCCAACTTCTTCTGATTCTCAAAAACCATCTCCCTGTACTTATCCCAGCCCATGTCGAACTTGCCCTTGTACTTGTCAACCCACTCCTTGGGGACATGA
>CAZTHE010000033.1:12448-25495 GCA_964613495.1 uncultured Acidobacteriota bacterium
GCGGCGCGTGCGCGGCGCCCGGGCAGAAATACATGAAGAAGGGCTTGTTAGGCGCGTTCTGCTTGGAGTCGGCGATGAAGCTGATAGCCCTATCCGTGATGTCCTCGGTGAAATGGTAGCCCTCCTCCGGCGTCTTGGGCGGCTCGACCGAGTGATTGTCGTAGGTCAGATCCGGGTAGTACTGGTGCGAGTCGGCGCCGAGAAAACCGTAGAACCGCTCGAAACCGCGGCCCAGCGGCCAGCGGTTGTATGGCCCCGCCCCCGTGAACTCGGTGGACGGCGTGAGATGCCACTTTCCGAGCGCATACGTGTTGTAACCATGCTGGAGCAGGATCTCGGACAGAAACCCGTTCTCGAACGGGATGGAACCGTTGCTGCCGGGATAGCCCGTGGAACCTTCAGTAATGCACGCCATCGCATTGGAATGGTGATTGCGGCCGGTGATGATGCACGAGCGGGTTGGCGAACAGAGCGCCGTGGTGTGCATGTTGTTGAAGAGCAACCCATTCTTGGCCAGGTTGTCGATGTTCGGCGTTTCGATCGGGCTGCCGTAGCAACCCATCTGGCCGAAACCCGTGTCGTCCTGGACAATAAACAGGACGTTTGGCGCGCCCTCTTTGGCGCGAAGCGGCTGAGGCCAGGCGGGCTGTGAAACGTCAACCGTGCGCCCGATTACTCCGGTAAAGGCCGTCCCCGGTTTGTACTCTTTGAGAGCCATAGGACATCTCCTCCAATTTTTGATGTTATTGATTGCCATGACATTTCTTGAATTTCTTGCCGCTGCCGCACGGGCAGAGATTGTTTCTCCCTGAATTGGCCAATTCCGTTGTGAGATCCGTCTCCTTTTTTGCCAGGGTAGTCATGACCTCGGAAGCCAACCGGTTCCGGCGAAGCAGATCGGCCATGATCCGCATGGGTTTGTCCGCATGCCTGAAGAAGGACCGGTATCCGGCGCAGAGATAATTCAATCCGGTCTCTCCGTCCGGAGTCTCCAGAAAACGATTCTTGGGGCATTCCCCGTGGCAAATCCCCAGGAATTCGCACTCACGGCAATACCGGGGCAGCGTGTCCCTCTTGGCCCGGCCGAATTTCCGCTGCTTCTCCGAAGACAGGAGATCGATCATGGGGGCATTCAGGATGTTTCCGAGGTAGTGGTCCGGCTCGACAAAGTGATCGCAGGAATAGAGGTCCCCGTTATGCTCCAGGGCCATGCCCAGCCCGCAGGTGGGTCCGAAGATGCAGACCGTGCCCGCCATTCCGAGCCATCCGGCAAGAGCTCCATCGAAATTGAGGACAAAGGTGCTGCCTACATCCCTGCTCACCCACTCGTCGAAGATCGCAATCAGAAATCGGCCGAACTGATCGGGCATGACGGACCGGTCGGTGACAGTGTCGCCTTCCTGGTAGCCGGTATCGTTGTCGCGCTCCACGATGGGGATGAACTGGAGGTAATTTGCCCCGAGCTCATCCCTGAAGAATCGGTAAACATCCAGGGGATGATCGGCATTTCGCGAGTTCACGGTGCATAGGATATTGAATTCCACTTTATGGGCTTGGAGCAGCCGGACGGCCGCCACGACACGATCGAAGGTTCCCTGACCTCCCCTGTCTTTGCGGTAGACATTGTGAAGTTCTCTGGGACCGTCGAGGCTTATGCCGACGAGAAAATTGTTTTCGCGAAAGAAGCGGCACCACGCATCGTCAAGCAGGATGCCGTTCGTTTGGAAAGTGTTTTGAATCTCCGTGCCCGGTTTCCGGCATTTTCGTTGAAGCTCGACGGACCGCCGGTAGAAATCCAATCCCATGAGGGTCGGTTCTCCCCCCTGCCAGGCGACCGTTACCTGCGGAACCCGATGGGCTTCCAGCAGCTGCCGGATATACGCCTCGTGGACCTCGTCGGACATCCGAAGGCTGCTTCCGGGGTAAAGCCGCTCCTTTTTCAGGAAGAAGCAGTAGTCGCAGTGGAGGTTGCAGGCCGACCCTGTAGGTTTGGCCATGACATGGAATGCCGTCGGGATTTCGGATCGAGCCATCGATCCCCCCCCTGCCGACAATGCAAACATAGCGCTCCGACTGCGGGAGAAAGCTCCGGGTCAGCGCAACGCGAAACCGCTCCATGCGCCCGGCATGAATGGGCAGATGAAAGCGGAACGCTCACCCGGCAAATAACCGAACACAAAGTTTCTATTTGTATTGAAAGCTAGCAGGCCCCTATAGGAGAAGCACCTGTCATTATTTACAGGTTCGGGATGGATACGCCTATGGGGCGATGGCGAAATCCCGGTTTTCGAGAGAGGCGGTGATGAAAAGGCAAACGCCGTCAGTGCCCGCCGACGGAGGCCAGGCTAATTCCGAACCGCCGCGGCAAAAACTGTCAGAAGCAACAGTGCGCGCCTTTCACGGGTTACGGTTCGCGCGCTCTTAGCGGGAGGGTGAAGTAAAAGACGGCGCCTCTGTCCGGATTGTTGGCGAACCACAGGCGGCCGGAGTGGGATTCAATGATGGAGCGGGAGATTTGCAGGCCGATTCCCATCCCGTGCGGTTTGGTTGTCCAGAACGGCTCGAAAATTCTGCCCTTGTGCTCTTCAGAAATGCCCGGGCCCGTATCGCGGACGGCCACCATGGCGTCGCCGGCTTCGGTGTGCGTCAAATTCAGGTCCAGTTGCCGCTGCCCGGTTGGCCGGTCGTGCATCGCCTCGACGGCGTTTATCACGAGGTTGAGGACCACCTGCTGAATCAGCGCCCTGTCGGCCAAAACCGGCGATTCGGGTCCCAGGCTCAGTCGAATTTCGATCTGCCGGCCGATCAGTTCACTTCGCAGCAAGTCCAGGCTGTCCTGAATCGCCTCGGCCAGATTGACGTCAACGCGCATGGTTTGTCTGCGGCTCAGTATGGAGCGCAACCCGCTCACCACCGCCCCGGCCCGTTTGTCGTCCTGAACGATGTCCGTCAATATATCGCGGATTTCCCCGAGGTCGGGATTCCCGGCCGCCATGTATCTTAAGCCGGCCTGAGCGTTGGCTAGAATTGCCGTCAACGGTTGGTTCAATTCGTGCGCCAGGGACACCGTAAGGGCTCCCGTATGCGCCACGCGATCGGCATGCCAGAGCTGCAGACGGACTCGCTGCAACTCCTCCTCGGCCTTCTTGCGCTCGGTGATATCCTCCACCACGGCGATAAAGAATACGGGACTGCCGGCTTCGTTCCGGACAAGAGAGACGCTCAAGCCGCCCCAGACGACGGCCCCGTCCTTGCGGATATAGCGCTTCTCCCTCGTATAGGTTTGGATCTCGCCGGAGAGCATCCTATTCCTGTACTGGATATCCGTCTCCAGCTCCTCGGCGCACGTGATGTCCTGAAATTTCATCCTCATCATCTCATCGTGGGAATAGCCGAAAATTTCGCAAAGCCTGTCGTTCACCCGGAGCCATCTGCCGTCAACCCCGACGTGAGCGATGCCCACCGCCGCCTGTTCAAATGTGGCGCGGTTCAATTTCTCGCTGTCGTGCAGCGCCTGGTCCGCGTCTTTCCTGGCCAGCGCGGTGGCAATAATCTGCGCGATCAGTTGAAGGCGGCCGACCAGGCTTTCCGGCCATTGCCGTTCCGCTTTGAGCGAGCCGAAGGCCAGACCGCCCAGGACTTCGCCGCCGACGATGAGAGGGAACGTAACATTCGACTTCGGACCGAATCGGCGGACGGACGCCACGTCCGTCGCGGCTTCCTCGGGCGCTTCCTCCAGAGACGTGTACTGGATCATTTTGCCGTTTCGGATGCGCGCGAGCGTCCAGGGAAACAGCCTCTCCATGGAAATTTTCGGGCCCGGCTGGAAGCCCTCCATCGCCCAGGAGTGAGTCATGATAGCTTCGCCGTCGGGTCCATTGAACTGGAAAAGCGTGCTGCGATCCAGTCCCAGGGTCTGGCAGATGCGTTGCTGGGCGTTCTCGATCTCGCCATCCACCCGATCGCCAGGGATGTGCACAAACCGCGCCGACAGGTCCGCGATCAGTTTTTCGAAGCCTATTTCATGCGTCAATGCGGTTTTCATCTGCCGCAGCGTGGCCGTACGCTCCCGCAGCTGATGTTCGAGCTCATCGTTTTGCATCTCCAGCCTGGTCTGGCGCGCGCGGAGTCGGCGGATAAGTCTCTGAGGGCCGGCCGCGGTTTCGGCACTACCGGGGATCTTCCGCTTCACGTCCGGTCCCTTCTCCGTCTTGCGGCGGAGTCCGGTGGCGCTCCCGTCTTTGTCTCGCCGGGTTAAATGGCGCTGCGTGGATATCGTCCGCGGCATGGGCCTGGACAGCAGATTTCCCGGTCGCCCGCTTCTGCTACGCTGCTTGTTCATGTTTTACCGCTGTTTTTAAGGCATTATATAACCGAACGCGCGGCTGGGAAAGCTCATTTGCACCAGGAAGGATCGGGCATCGGCCGCCGGCAAAGGGGGATGAACCCGCAATCGGATCACGGATCGCTCCGGGGCGGCGAGTCGCCGCTATCTTTTTGCTTTGCGCCGTGAAAGACGATTCACCGGTCCTCTCATCAACAGGTAGGGAACAAGCGCCAGGGCAATGCCCGCAAGGAGCGCTCCTCCGTGCAGCCGGAATTGGTGGAACTCGATATACTGAAAAATCAGGTCAAGCGCCACGGCGAGGACAAAAACATTGCCGACTCCCTTCCACCCGCTTCGAAGCATCTCGCGCCGATGTTCCGGCCCGTTGAGCAGGCCCCAGAAGTAAGGCGGTCGGGCCTCACGCGCATCGCGCCGGCCGTCTCGATAGGCGAAGAGGAGCGCCATCAAAGGCTGCACGATGAGACGCAAATGCATCGGCCCGCTCAGCCGGGCCGTCAAGCCATCGACAAAACTCAGGGGATCCACCATCCTCGTTCCTTTCCGGGTTCGGAACCGCGGCATGGTCGCAACGGCCGCGGCGATGCCCGAATATGGCCGCGCTCCGGCGCGGGCCGTGATCCTCGACAGCGGACTCCTCTTCGACGCCCCTTAGTTCCCGAGGATGTTGATCGCGCGGGCCGCAACCACGACCAGGGTCAAAAGGGAGATGGCGCTTTCGAGCATCATCCACATCTTGGCGCGGGCCGTCATGGGCGCTACATCGGTGGTACTGAATGCGGTCGCCGTCGAATAACTCAGGAACACGTAGTCGACAAACACCGGCCGCCAGTCGGGCGGCACGCAATTGGCGGAAGCTGCCTCCTGAGGAAAGAGCCAGTCCGGCCTCAGTCCGGTCTTGTTTACCCGGGCTTCCGGGCCGCCGCGATCAATCTGCCAATACAGAAACGAAAACATGAGCACGTTCATGACCCATACGGAAATGCTCGATGCGAGAAGCTGCGACCCGCTGATCATCGCCGGCCGGCGTATCATCGCCTGAATCAGGGCTATCAGCATTGCAGGTATCGAAGCCCCCCCGATCGCGCAGAAGAGCAGCGTGACCGCGCGCTCGGCTCGCAACCACGCGGATTTCCCGGCGCTCAGGCCGACTGCGGCCACCGGCGCAAGCACCGCAATCCCGACGACGTAGGGGAGCCAGGCCGGGAACAGCCGGAGACGCCCGGGCAGCAGCGCCAGCAGCGCGGTTCCCGCGAGGATGGCGAGGCCGACCGGCCAGCGGGGCTCGAAATGGTGTGATCGGGCGCGTTCCTTTAGCGACGGCATGGTCCCCTCTATTGCTCGGATGGACTCCTGTCCCGCGGCGGCGGCGCTCTCGCACCGGGGTGATGATTCAGGGCTTGGGAACAACAAAATGGTGTTGCACGGCGAACTGTATGAGTTCCGCCGAACTCTTCACGCCCAGCTGCTCCATCATGCGATATTTGTGAAATGCGACCGTCCTCGCGCTCAGCTTGAGGATGTAGGCTATTTCCTTCATGGGGCGCCCCTCGGCCAGCAATTGCAGCACTTCCCGCTGGCGGGGCGTCAGTTCTTTGGAGACATGCTTCAATTCAGGATCCCGGATGAACAGCTCCTCCACCGCGCGCGTTACGGCGGGCGTTGCGTACATCCGGCCTCGGAGCGCGTCCCTTATGGCCTTCACCAGTTCGGATGCCGCCGAAGTTTTGAGCAGGTAACCCGCCGCCCCGATTTTGATCGCCTCTGCGGCAAGATCGGGATCTTCATGGGAAGTCAGGAAAATCAGCTTGATGCCGGGCCGCATCTTTTTCAACGCTCTGGCCGCCTCCAGCCCGTTCATGAGAGGCATTCCGATATCCAGCACGACCACGTCGGGTTGGAGCTTCGGCGTGCATTCGAGGAGTTCGCGCCCGTTCGTCGCGATGCCGACCACGTCAAAACAGGGTTCGAGCAGTTTCAGGCACGCTTCCACGAGAAACTTGTGGTCATCGGCCAGCAAAACGCGGGCACGACTCATGCGTTTCCCTCCGCATGTCGGCGATTTGACTTCGCTTGTTTTTGGAATTGCCTGCCCTATTTTAATCCCAAAGAACGCAAACAAGCACACCAAAATTTGCAGTCTTCTTCACGAACCCCCGCACGGCATCCGAAGAGTCGGACGGTTCCTTCGGGTCTTTTCCCTTCCCCGCCGCCCGCAATTCTATTTCGGGGCGCACGGGTCGTTGTTGGGGAGGGACGGGGATAGGAATCGACGGCCCTTCAGTACCTCCCGGACGGCGGAAACGAGATCCGTCGCCATGCGCGACTTGATGACATAGCCGGAAACTCCCGCCGCAACGGCAGCCCGGACGAAGTCCGGGTCTTCATGAACGGTCAGGATGATGATTTTCGCCTCGGACCCCGATTGTTTCAGTTGCCGGGCCGCCTCGATCCCGTTCAAAAGCGGCATGGAAATATCAATGATCATGATATCGGGCTGGAGGTCGGCCTCGGCCTCGAGCAATGCTTTCCCGTCCCTCAATTTGCCGACAATTTCACATGCGGGGGTGAGAAGAGCCTCCACCTTTTCCAGTACTGCAGGGTGATCATCGCCCAGCAGGACTCGCGGTCGCACGGCATTTCTGGATCTCATAATCGCCACGGATGGATGCCAAAAGTTACGCCGCCCGGGCGCCCAGGCGCCGGCCATTCGAAACCGGTTTTGGGGATATCCTGCATGGCCGCACACTGTCAAAAGATGGAGTCGGAAGAAACCCCGCTCTCTGTCACTCAGCCTGCTGCCGTTCGATTGCGATGCAAAACTGCGGGGACAACGAAGCTCGATCTTTTTGTCGGTCCCATGGTTTTATGAACCCGGTTTTTGGGCGCAAAAGCCGAATCCGATCAACGCAAATATTACTCGTGGGGAGGAGGAAACAGAACTGTCAGAATTGCCAGTCCCGTTTTTTTAAATCTCATCGTGGAAGGCCCTGTCAATTCTGCCAGTGCCCATCGGCCGGCCGCCGGCCGAAAATGGAGGGGGAAATCATGCGCCGTGCCACAACCCGGATGGATACTCCTATCCGGGATCTCGCGACACTAAAATGAGCACAAATGGTCCTTTGGGACAACGGATCGATCTCGGAGGGGAGAGGAAATGACTGAGACGACGCCCACAGTGGTAGAAGCTATGGCAAACGAGCGGACCCACATGGCTGCCGAACGCACCTTGATGGCGTGGACCCGGACGGCTCTTTCGCTGATCACCTTCGGATTCACGATCTATAAATTTCTGGAAGCCTTTGCCCAACAAGCAGCGGCGACAAAAATGCTGAGACACAACTCTCCGCGGAACGTGGGGCTCACGCTTATCGGCATCGGGATCTTCGCGCTGGTCATCGCCTGCCTCCAGCACTTGAAATATTCAAAAATGCTGGGATTGGACCGGCCCTATAAAATCATCGACCTGTCTCTCGTCGTCGCTCTCCTGCTCGGGATTCTCGGAATCGCCATGTTCGTGAGCATCATATTCAGGATGGGGCCCCTGGGTTAGGCTTGACGCAGAAGGAAATATGGAACACATCGAGGCTCTGCTTGCGAGCGTCCTGTTTGCCGTGATTTTCTTCCATGGCGGAAAGCTGAAGGGCCCCCTGGGATTATCGCACCGGAAGATCCTGTCGGCTTCCGCCGGGATTTCGGTAGCCTATGTTTTTGTCCACATGCTTCCGGAGCTGAGCGAAGCGGGAAACGCCTTTATCGAGGCAACGGCCGGGCGCCGGTTGCCATTTCCCGAACTGAGAGTATACACGTCCGCCCTGTCGGGTTTTCTCGCGTTTTATGGCCTCGAACACCTGGTCAAGTGGTCGCGGGAAGCAGGGCGAAAGGATGTACCCGGTTACGGAGGCCGGGACCCGGTATTTCTTGTCCACATCGGCGGATTTGCCGCTTACGGGTGGCTGGTGACCTATTTAATGGTCAGAAGCATAAGCAGGAATCCCCTTCCCGTCCTGATTTATGCCCTGGCCATGGGGCTGCACTTTCTGGCACTGGGACATTCTCTCGAGAGAGAGCACGGGGCGCTGTATGTCCGTCCAGGAAGACAAATTCTTTCGATCGCGGTTTTGGCCGGCTGGATGTCCGGATTCCTGGCGGAGTTTCCAAGGCCTGTCACCATTACCCTGCTGGGCCTTGTCTCGGGCGGAGTGGTCATGAACAGCATGATCATGGAGCTGCCTTCGGAAAAGGAGGGGAGGTTCTGGGCGCTGTGCGCGGGAGCGGCCGCTTATACGGCGCTTTTGCTGCTGACCCGATAGCCGCAACCGGTCCCCTGCTATTTCTTCGGCATCCTGGGGAACAGAAAGGCGATCTGCGCCCGGAATCCCCAGCGCGATGCGTTCTCGGGGTGCACCGCATTGCCGAAAAACTGAAATCCGACGTTGACCGGCTGCATCCCAAGGCGCATGATCCGTCCCACTCCGCCGCCGAAAGGCACTACCCACCGGCCGCCCTCGCCGGCTTCCCAATTGGCAGTTAAGGTGGGCTGCCAGGTGAGGTACCAGCCATTTTTCATGTTGTAGGTGATGAAGTGTTGGAGCGTCATCTGGTTCACGTCGGGTTTGTCCTCATGGCCGGCAACGGACCACACATTATTGATCAGCACGCCAACGGTCCACTTTTCCGGCTGCACCACAAGGACCGCCGTGGGCCCCATGCTGAACTTCCCCTGTCCGATGTAGGCCGTGTTCGTCGCCGTAGGCAGGATGACAGTCGGCCCGGCACCCCAGATCACTTTGCTCCTCTTTGGAGAGAAAAAGAACGATGGATTCATATCGCCCAGCCCATAGAAGCCTTGCTGCGTCGTTGTGGGGATCGGCTGCCAGATCACCGGGGTGACCCAACGTACAATGAGGTTCCAGTTTTTGCCGATGCCGGTGGGAACGACCGGCTGGATGTTCATGATGTTCTGCGTACGCTCGTTCGGACCGACGTTGAAATTCCAGTTTTCCTGGAGAGGGACGCTGATGAGGCTGGCTACCGGATTCTGGGCCGCTTTTCGCAGCGCCTCCGAATCATGTCCGGCCGGCGCGGCATTCCGGGACGCAGTCGCGCCTTTCTCGGCCTGCTCCTGGCCGGCCGCAACCATCGCCGCAGGCAATACGAACGAAAAAAACTGCAATAGCAGGATGCGAACTATATTCCACATAGGGCTGCTCCCTCTGATCGACACGGTGTTTATCGCGCTGTAACAGCCAATCGTCCCGGATCGGTCGTCGACGATTGGCGCTGCGTTGCGTCATGGACTCGTTGCACCGGCATCCCCTTCGCGCTCTCCATGGGATCCGTCCGGTCCCGGCGAACACCGCTCATTCGTCATTTGGGGCGAATAGCATGTCAGCCGGTTGGGAATTGCTTCGAATCTCCCGTGATTCGAATGTCTCTCTGATGCAAGGCAATCTCAACCCCCGCTTCCTGCAAGGCCTTGTTGATCCGGATGCCGACTTCGCTGCGGAGCCGGCTGTATGTTCCGAACAGAGTGAAAAAGCGCAGGCAAAAGATAAGCGAGCCTTCGCCGAAGCCGTGAAAAAGTGCCGTGGGTTCCGGGTTCTGCAGCACGCCGGGGTGTTCGCGAGCCACCCGCTTTAAAACAGCCAGCACGGCATCCGGGTCGGAGCCATGGCGGACCCCCACCCGCACCTCAACTCGCCGGATTTGACTCGACAGCGTCCAGTTTACGAGCTCCTTCGAAATCAGATTGCCGTTCGGACAAATGACCTCGGAGTGGTCGAATGTCTGAATCGTGCTCGAACGCAATCCTATGCGCGACACGACTCCGGTTATGTCGTCCACCTCGATGATATCTCCCGTCCGGATGGGCCGTTCTACAATCAGTATGAGTCCTGCGACAAAACTGCCGACCAGGTTCTGAAGGCCCAGGCCGACCCCGACGCCGATCGCACTCGCGATCAAGGCGATCTGACTCCATTGGACTCCCGCACCGGCAAGCGCCAGTATGATCCCGAGTGCGATGATGATGTCGCGCACAAGCATGGAAGCCGTAGCCGGAATGCCTTGAGGCAGTTTCATTCTTGACAGGATGTCTTTTTCGACAAAAAAAGCCACCAATCGGGCCGCCGGAATCGAGAGCACGATCGTCGCCGCAAACAGGAAAATGCCGCTGAGCGAGAATGTCGTCTTGCCGAACGACCACCGCCGGGACAGTTCCGAGGAAAGCCACGCCAGGAAAGGAACAAGGAGGCCAAACGAAACCAGCAGTGCCGCTACCCACCCTATCACCGCAGCAAAGCGAATCAGCCGTGATGTGTGCCGCCTTAAAATATCGCCATGATCGCGGACGGAAAGGGACTTCCGGGTTAGCGGCGACCGGGAAAGCGGGAGAAGGAAACCTTCGACCGCCAAAACGCCCGCAAAAAGCGCCGCCGCCGCATAAGCACTGCTGATACAGGCCTGTGTGAGCAGCGTTGCCAATGCGACATATCCCGCGATGTTGGCGATCAGCGAGCCGAGCAGGAACGCAATCCCGAGGCGCAACAGGAGCCTTCGGGCTCTCCGCCAGGGCCCGATTCCGGTTGTGAATGCCTGACGGCTTGCCCGGGCGCCCCAATAGGCCGCTGCAAGCGCCAGGATCGTCAGAATCAGAATATAGGTGCGATTTGTATTCTTTGAAATACCGCAACAGCGGAAGCGCGCGGACTGAATAAAAGCTCCACACCGATTCGGCAAACGACGCGCGGGAAGCCCGTCTCCAGTCCACTCGCCACAAAGGTTCGCTGTCCGCGCCGAGCAACCGGGACCTCGATTCGTCGATCGCGTTGCCGGCCCGCGCCAGGGACTCGTTTACCGCAATCCGTTTTTCCGAAACGCGGTCCTGCATCGTGAGCAGAACCGGACGGCAGGTCCGGATTATCTTTTCCGCCTCCACTATCTCGTTCTGAATGGACCGGATCAGGTTTTGCGACGAGCTCGGAGCCTCCTGCCGGGACAGCGATTGGAGCGTGACATCCCAGAGCAGCCCCATCTTGTGAAGCTCCTCCCGCCGCTCTTCCAGGGCTCGTGACCGCGAGGCAAGCTCGTCCTGCAGCACCTTGAGCTGCATCCTCAACCGCGTCAATTCCTGGCGCAGGTTCAGCAATTCCTCGGTCTGCAGGATATTGCCGGTCTCCAGCGCCGGACGGATTCGCTGCAGCGAGTCGGTTAGATGATCGAGTCGATGTTCGACATCCGACAGCCTGACCGCTTTCTCCAAATCGAGATTGATTCGACGCAATCGGAGGTTTCCGCTTTCCACTTCCAACGCGATATTTTCGGCCAAAACGGGTGCAGGCAACGACCGTGTCGGCCCGGTCCCCTCGGGGGCGCCGGCCGTCGCACTCCGGGATGGCGGAGTCGCACCTTGAGGAATTCCGGGCTGGGACGAGGAAAAAGCGAAGGGTGACAGCGTCAATAATACAATGAATGTCCGCGCCCGGGACCAGGCCCGTGTTCCCATAGCGTCCGCCTTTATCGGAAATACCACTGCACAACCGCGCCAATCCCATTGACATTGTCACCGGAGATTCGGTTGTGTTGCCGCATGTAGTAACCCTCGAGGGTGACATGGCGCGTCAGCGTCCACTCCATCCCTGCGGAATAGCGGAGACGCTCAATCCGCTTCGAGTGCCAGTCGTAAAACACCTCGAAATAGGAGTAGGGATTCAGATCCACCCGGCCGATTGTGAAAGGGCGCTCGCCTTTGATACGGTTGCGGTACCGCGGCCGATAGTCGCCATCGACGATCCTGAAATCGCCCCGGCTTCTGTCCGATAGCAGAATCTTTCCCGGCGCTTCCATACGCATATGGGCCTCGATCGTCGGCACGTGCACGATCGATGGGTCCCGATTCTCAGGCGTGGTCCGGTCCAGAAGATATCCTGCCCGGATCATCAGCGACCTGGTCCGGGACTCATCTTTGCCACGGCGACCGATCCTGCGGGACTTGCCCAGGAAAAGCGGAAAGACGTAGAAGTCCAGATATAGTCCGATCTGCCCGTCCGAGAACGCATTCAGGTCCTTATTCCGTGTCGCACTGCCGACGAAGAAGAGGCGCGTTTTGCCGCTCAACCTGACAAAAACATCGACTTCGGGCCAGAACTGGTTTTCGGTCTCCTGTGCCGAAATTGGGGCGGCCGCGAAGAGCATTGTCAGCACACACAGGGCGGCGACCGTGTTCTTGACGTCGATGGGGGGCCATCGCATTGCGGTTTTCACGATTGCCGGGGTCATGGAGAATCGCCTCCGCGGAGGGATTCGGCCGATTTGGATTCACGGGCTCCCCGGGAGCGCCGGCTTGTCCGGCGGAGCCCTGGCCTGCATGATTCACGAGCATTCCGCTGCCGCGGCGGATCCGGGCATATCTGCGCCGCGCCGGGCCGGACTCCCCGACGTACTGTCGAGGCCTGCAGCTTCGCCGCGAGTACGCCTCCGGAATCCTCCCGTCGCGCGCCTTGCAGCCACGCCCGTCTGCACCGCCTCGCGACGAATCCTCATGAATGATGCGGGTTAGCGAAGCCGTCACCCTGGCAGGCACGCCACCGGGTTTGCGTTACTTCTTGACCGGCGGAGGATAGTTCTTCATCAGCTTTGCGACCGCTTTCTCCAGGTTGCTCTGTCTCTTTACCGGATCTTTGGGCGGGTTCAGGGTCTTG
>CAZTHE010000033.1:25505-35698 GCA_964613495.1 uncultured Acidobacteriota bacterium
TTGGTGGCGTCGCCGCGCCAGACCGGTTTTTTCGTCGATGCGTCATACAGGCTCACGACGAGAGTGCCGACGTTGATCGTGGAACTGGTGACCGATCCCATGCGGTTCCAACGCACTCCCCCGGTACCCATGGCGTCGTACTGCTTCTCCTGAGTAACTGCTGCCTGATAGCCGACATAGAGATCCGCCGCATCGCTGTCGGTTTTGGTCAAGCCTTTCGTCGCCAGCTGAGAATCGATGGCCTGTTTGATCTGGTCGTTGATCATGGCATCGGGGTACTCGGAGCCCTTGATCTCCACCCATTTGTACGTCTTGAATTTCGAGAAATCCGTACCCTGAACAAAGTTGTAATGGACCTCCTGTGCCAATGCCAAACCGCAGAAGCCGGCCAGGACCGCACACAGCAATACTGCAGACTGGACTGCCAGGCCTTTCTTTGTGTTCCACATGGTTCTCCCCCTTATTTTGCACGCCGGACTGGACCCGGACATCGGCAAGGGTCGACATCCGCGGGCTCCGATCGATATCGAGTGTGTCGAAACATTGCCAGGGCGCGGTTTTGCCCGGGAATTTGGCGTTGCCAGACTGCTCATCACCGCGCCAAAACGGCGCCAGGCCATCCCAATGTAGCAATAGCGGCATTCCGTTGAACCTGTCAGTATTGACAGGCCAGGCGCAAATCGATTCGGGGCGCGGGGATAAGATGAAGCGGATACATTCACCGGATCACGCGCCGATGCGCGTCGGGCAAGGGATTCTGCCGGGAAACAGTCACGCCGAAAGCGGGAGCCCTTTATGCCAGGGAATGCGGACATCGACCTCCGTTCCTTTGGAGGGCTGCGACCGGATCGAGATTTCTCCGCCGGCGAGCCTCGTCCGTTCGCGCATGCTCGTCAGTCCCAGTCTTCCCTTGTGGTTCACAGAAGCCGGATCGAAGCCCACACCGGCATCGCGGATGCGCAGACGCAGGATTTCCGGGCCGATGCGAAGCTCGACGTGGACCACGTCGGCCTTGCTGTATTTCGTTGCGTTCCCCAACGCCTCCTGGGCAATTCGAAACAGGCACAACGCGACATCCTGTGGAGCCTCCCGGGGAATGGTTTCGGCGACAAACTCGACACGGATGCCGTGTCGCCTCGAAAGATCCACGCACAGGCCGCGGATCGTCGGGACGAGTCCCAGTTGCTCCAGCTTGCACGAGTGGAGCTCCCGCGACATGCGCCCCGCATCGGAGATAATGCCGGCAGTATCTTCCCACAAGAGACGAATTTCGCTGCGGATTTCATTCTGCGAAATATTCTCCCTCTGAGCCAATTGCTCGAGACCGATGGCCAGGAGCGACAGTCTCTGGCACAGGTCATCGTGCAGCTCGCGCGCAATCCGTCCGCGCTCCAGTTCCATCGAATCAATCAGGCTCTCCCTCAATTCATCGAGCGCGGACTCCATCCGATGCTCGGTTTCTATTCGTTTCTGGAGCTCGTCAGCCATGCCGCTGATCTCGAGAACCAGCTGGGTCAGCAAGCCGCCGTTCTCTTCTCCCGCAGCGGCCGGCCGGGAGGAGCCCTGGCGCGCCTCATGGAGGTCGTTTGTACCCGCCCGCACGGGTGCCGGATAGTTGCGCCCGTCGGTCTGCCTTACTCCGGAGATTGCATCCAAAAGGATTTCATCGTCCAAGGGCTTTGTCAGGCAAACCACGGCTCCGCCGTCCGTCGGCCTCCGGTGCGGCAGTTCGTCGGTCCGTGCCGTGACGAAAACGATGGGAATGGCATAGCCCATGCCGGCGAGCCGGTTCTGGACCTCGAATCCGTTGGTCCGCGGCATATGAACATCCAGGACGAGACAGTCCGGTTGACGGCTCGGCACGGATTGGAGGAAATCCTCGCCGCAGGAAAAAGCGGCCGTTTCAAAACCGGCGCTTCGGAGAAGGCGCATGCATGCCTTCACCACCGACGCGTCGTCATCGACTATCGCAATATACGGACGCTTTTCCCGCATCTTTGCATGATGGACGCCCGGCGCGGTGCCCGCAATTGGACCTTGGTCCAATGCGGCCGCATTTGCGGGTCCATGCGGTTCTCGATCAGATTTGAGCCCGGGCGGATTCCCTTGCCTTTTGCGGCCGGACTTCGAGCGGGGAAGGGAGCGGATCTGCTCTTTCCGTGAGCCGGACCAGGGCGGCCACCGAGCCGACTTCCAGCTTTCTCATGACGCGGCCGCGATGGGCCTTAACGGTCTTCTCGCTGATTCCGAGCTCGAAGGCGATCTGCTTGTTCAATCTCCCGGCTACGACGCGCGTGAGGACCTCGGCTTCCCGTGGCGTCAGCCTTGCGAGGCGCTGTTTCGCCTCGAAGATCTCTTTCCGGGCGGCGTATTCCCGTCGCAACTTGTCCAGCGCTTCCTCCACGGCATTCAGCAGGGCGCTTTCACTGAAGGGTTTCGGCAAAAAATCCAGTGCGCCGCCCTTCATGGCCTGGACGCTCGTCGAAATATCGCCGTAGCCGCTGATAAAAATAATGGGAATGGAGCCGCCTTTTTTCGCAAGCGCCTCCTGGAGTTTCAATCCATCCAGGCCGGGCATGCGGACATCGAGAATCAGGCAGGCGGGTTTTTCGTCCCGTTTCTGCCGGAGAAATTCGTGTGCGGAGGCAAACAGCTGAACGCTGTGCCCGGCGCTGGCAAGCAAGCGGCGGAGGCTCTTCCGCATGGAAGGATCGTCGTCAACGACAAAAACAACGGCTTCCGTCTCCCTATGATTCATACGGAGACCTCGCTGAAAGCGCTGCAATATGGATTGTTGTCCCAATTATGCGCGAAAACGCGATTTATGGGAACAGATTTTATTTGCGAAGAATGACGGCGCAGGGAAATTCACTCAAAAAGCAAGCGGCATCGCGATGGGCACACGTCGGCGTTTTGATCCTTAACCACGCCCCCCACCCGCGGCTCGGCTGGCGCGGCAAGGTCCGGCCCGGCGGAAATGCGGCGGCGTTACCTGACGGAGTAACCCTTGGCTTCCATGCACGCACTGAATGCTCTCTTGAAATTGTCGAGCTTCTGCTGAGTCTGCGCTTTTGCATCGGCCTGTTGCTGCGCCTGTTTTTGCTGTTGCTGCTCGGCCTGTTTCTCAACCTGCTTTTCCACCCGTCTAGCCTTGGCGCGGCCCCGCATCGCTCCCACGGCCGCACCGGCTGCCGCGCCTTCTCCGGCATCCCCGGTGATGGCGCCTACCACAGCGCCCTTTGCTGCGCCTCCTGCCGCCCCTTTTACGGCGGCTCCCTTTGTCGAAGGCGCTGCCGGAGTCGCCGGCGCCGCCGGGGGCGCCTGCTGTTGTGCAACAGACGCGGCAATCGGATCATAGCCGGAATCCTGCTTTGCCCAGTTGTAGCAGGCCATCTCGTCCTGCTGCTGTTGTTGCGCCGTCTGGTTCTTTGCAGGAAAGCTATGGAGTCCCAAAGAGGCGGACATCGACTGAGAAGTGGCCGGCGCAGGCTGCTGCCCGGTCGCCGGCGCAGGCTGCTGCCCGGTCGCCGGCGCAGGTTGCTGCCCGGTCGCCGGCGCAGGTTGCTGCCCGGTCGCCGGCGCAGGTTGCTGCGCACTCGCCAGGAGCGCCATCCCGAGAGTCAAAAACGCCAAAATCAGTGGCGATTTCATAGATCCGGTCCCTCCATTTATGCGAACACTCGAATTATGAAGCCACACTGAGAGCAAACGCCCTATCGCGGTCTCCCCGGCAGGTCCGCCGAATGCTCGATGCCCGGGTAGGGAACGGCTCGTTCCTCCGTGCGGTGCCGTCATCTGCCGCACCGCGGCATCCACGATGCCGACGGTGAGAACCGGCAAGGATTGTCCGCTCACACTTCCGGCAAGATGCGTTTCGCCGTCGGTCGATTCCTGGCCGGGATCGTTCAAACATTTTTGCCATTCCGGCCCGGGCAAACAAGCTGTCAAAAATGACAGAAGCGGCGACAACCGGACTTCAGTATCCTGAAACCGGATTTGTCATCGGTGTCGAAAGCCGATCCATTCGATTTCCGAGCGGAATCCGTGATCGCTCGTTCGCGTGACGCTCTCTCTGCCGCCCGGGAGCGAATCGCTCCTGTTTTGAGCGCATGGGAAGCTCGGAAAACGAACAGACTGCGGAGGAAACGATGAAAGCGATTGCCCGTCGATTTCTGCTTTTGTCCGCCTTGTCGGTCCTTGCGCTCGCACGGGAATCCCCGGTTGGCTGCCAGATCCCGGCTCCGGGCCAGGACGCTTCCGCGTCCGGCGCGAGCAGGACGGGGGCGGCCGGGGCCATTGATGCGGAAAGCTGGCCGAGAGAAGTCAAGAGCGGCGAGACGGTATTCAGGATCCACCAACCGCAATTTGAGTCATGGGACGGAGGCAGACTCGAAGCTTACGCGGCGGCCGAGGTTCGGACGGGGGGGAACGACAGCGCCCTCTATGGGGTAATTCGAATCGCGGCGCACACGTCGGTGGACAAAGTGAACCGAATGGTGGCCCTGGAAGGCATACAAATCCCCGGCGCAAAATTCCCCTCGGCCCGGAACAACGAAGGATCCTATCTTCGGATTCTACAAAACAGCCTCGTAAAGACGGAGCAGCAGATATCCCTCGACCGTTTCGAGGCTGCGCTGGCCATCATGGAAGCGGGGCACAGGGTGGCGGCATTCCCGCTCAGGAACGATCCGCCGCGAATCATATTTTCCGCCAAGCCGGCCGTGCTTGTTTATATCGACGGCAATCCTGCTTACAGGTTAATGAAGGAAGCCAAACTCGAACGCGTGATCAACACCCGGCCTTTGATCGTGAAGGATTCAAAGGGCAGGCACTACCTGCGCCTGTTCGACGGCTGGATGGAATCCGGCGTGATATCCGGTCCCTGGACCGTGTGCAAGAAACCGCCCAGAGAGCTTGAGGTCGCCAGGTTGGATGCCGTTGCCGGCGGCCAAGTGGATCTTCTCGAGGGAAAGGCGGATCCCGAGAAAAAGGCGGAGAAACCCTCCCTCAAGAAGAAGCCGGTTCCGATTCCTTACATCAGCACAACACCCGCCGAATTGCTTGTGACCGATGGGGATCCAAGGTTTGTTCCCATCGAGGGGACCTCGTTGTCCTACGCCGAAAACACGACGGGCAACCTTTTCAGGCATGCGACAGAGCAGAAAACCTATGTCCTCATATCGGGCCGGTGGTTTCGATCTGCCTCCCCGGAGGGCCCCTGGGAGTTTGTCCCGGGAGGGAATCTTCCGCCCGACTTCGCGAACATTCCCGATGACAGCCCCAAGGAAAATGCCAAGGCTTCGGTCCCCGGAACGGCGCAGGCGATGGAGGCGGTGATCGCCAACAGCATACCTCAGATGGCGACGGTGAACCGCAAGACGGCGAAGATCAATCCGCCCCAGTTCGACGGGGAGCCGGTGTTCAAACCCATCGAGGGCGCGTCTCTTCATTACGCGGCGAACACGTCGACACCGATAATCCGGGCCGGCGCTCGCGCGTACTATGCCGTGGAGAACGGCGTCTGGTTCCAATCCCCATCGATCAAAGGCCCATGGGAGGTCGCAGACTCGATTCCAGCGGCGGTCTATTCGATTCCCCCCGACTCGCCAATGCATTTTGTCTCCTATGTAAGGATCTACGGATCGGGTGCGGACACGGTGACGGTGGGCTACACGCCGGGGTACTACGGGATCTGCACCACACGGGGATCGGGCTACGTGATCGTCTATGGCACCGGCTACCCGTATACGCCGTGGGTGGGATCGGTCTGGTACGGTCCGCCGGTGACCTACGGATTCGGCTCGGCCGTTTGCTACACACCATGGACGGGATGGACATACAGCTACGGCTTCGGCTGGTCGTGGGGTTATCCGATGTATCCGATGGGATGGGGCTGGGGTCCCTACCCCTGGTGGGGCCCCGTGGGATGGGTCTACTACTACCCTTATCCCTACTACCGCCCGCCTTACTATTATGCGGGCGTCGCCTGGGGACCGGCAGGAGCCGTCGCCTGGGGGCCCGGCGCCTGGGCCGCCACAACCGGCAACATCTATTACCGCTGGGACTCCGCGGCCGCCGTCACGCGGACGTCGGGCGGTTTCAACGCATGGACCGGAAATCGATGGGCCAGCCAGGTCGGGATGGCTTACAACTCGACAACAGGCAATCTTGCCGCAGGCCAGCGAGCCGCGATCGGAAACGTGTATACGGGAAATTACGCCTATGGAAAGCGCGGCTTTGTGACGGATACGGATACGGGCAGAACAATCGGCGGCGGAAAAATTACGGCCGGGAACGCCAGGACCGGCGAGAGCGGCAGCATGGGCTGGATCCGCGGCGAGAACGCCGGCATGGCCCGGATCGGAGACGATATCTACGCCGGAAAGGATGGGACCGTCTATCGCAAGGGTGAAAACGGATGGGAAAAGAATTCCGGGGGCGGATGGGACCGGGTCGAGCGTCCGCCTGCGGCCGGCCAGCAGAGGGCCGGTGCTTCCCGTGATCCTAATCCGGCCGGAGAGGCGTCAAGCAAAAAGCCTTCGCAGAATGCCGACCGTTCCCAACTGTCGAATCTGCAGACCGGGCGCCTGGATTCGGGAAGGCAATTGTCCTCTCAGGAAACACTCCGCGCGCTTGAACTGCAGCGGGCGGCGCGGTCCGCGGGAGAAATGCGGACGCGGGGGTATCGTTCCGGCGCCTATCGCAGGGGTACTCGCCGGCGTTAGTGGGCTTATCGGGCAAAGGCTCGCAATAAACCGGCGTTGGCAGCGCGCACAAATTTTCTGTGCACGGCTATGGAAATCACACAAGAGGGCCATAAATCGGCCTCGATTTTTTGTCATTCACTACGGGCAGGCGCGTGCCGGTCGCGGTTTGAGTCGCGGCAGGCCGGAGAGGAGAGTCATGGGTATCCGCAGAGTAATCATCGTGATGGCAGCGGTCGGCTGCAGCCTCACATCCTCGGTGTGGGTGCGGGGCCAGCAGACCCGGGAAGAACAGATGAAAGCGTACCTCGATGTCATGCGCAAGGACGTTCGTGCGGAGAGGCAGAATATTGTCGACGCGGCGATGGGATTGGAAGCCGGCGACAAGGCGAAATTCTGGACGGTGTACGAAAAATATCAGGCGGAAATGAAGGGATTGGTGGATCAACGTCTGGCCAATATAAGGAAATACGCCGAAAATTATCGGAATATGACGGACGCGGTCGCAGACGAGATAGCCGCAAAGGCGATGGATATCGATGCGCAGAGAGCGGCGATTCGAAAGAAATACTACGGGCAGATGAAGTCCGCCCTCGGCGCGCGGGGCGCAGGGCGATTCCTGCAGACCGAGATCATACTCGACGACCTGCTGGAGTTGCAGGTCGGCTCACAGATACCCCTGATCCCATAGCCGGCTCTTTCCGGGATGGCCCGTGAACAGTCCCGGGTCGGCGACCCGGTCAAACCCGGGCCTGCCAGGAACGGTCCGGGTGCCAGGGGGCCGGAAGACCGGTTTTGGAATCTGCTGCAGAGGCGAAATGAGCGGGGGATCCGGAAAAATAGTCGACAGGTTTGCCCCGGGATTGGCTGCGCTGGCCCGGTATGACCGCACTTGGCTGCGGTACGACCTCGTCGCGGGAATATCGGTCGCCGCCGTAGCGGCGCCGATCGCCATCGCCTACGCCCAGCTGGCCGGTGTTCCCGCGGTCTACGGGATCTACGCCAGCATCCTTCCGCTTGTCGCCTATGCCGTATTTGGCACCTCCAGGCAGCTGATCATGGCCCCGGATGCGGCAACCTGCACCATTGCGGCCGCAATCACAATACCGCTCGCGGGCGGCGATCCGGCGCGGCAGGTTTCGCTGACAATGGCGCTTGCGGTGACGGTGGGCTTGATCTGCGTTGCGGCAGGCCTGGCCCGGCTGGGCTTTCTGACGAGCTTCCTGGCGCGGCCGATCCTGACGGGATATCTGAACGGCATAGCCATCAGCATCATCAGCGGACAGCTGGGAAATTTGTTCGGCCTTCCCGTAAAACGTGCCGGATTTTTTCGCCAGGTTGCGGATTTCCTCTCCAAATTGGACCAGACACACGTGTTGACGCTGGCTGCAGGCCTGGCGGTTTTCGCCGGGCTGTACGCGCTCAAGCGCCGGGCGCCCAGGTTCCCGGCGCCGCTCCTGGCCGTTGCACTGGGCATCGCGGCCTCCGATTTCTGGCGCTTTGGGGAACGGGGCGTCGCTCTGCTCGGGGCCATACCCGCAGGCCTTCCGGCGCTGAGGCTGCCGGACATCGGGCCAGCCGATTTGCAGCCGCTGGCGTTCGGCGCCGTAGGGCTCGCCCTGGTCAGCTTCAACAGCGCCATGGTTACGGCACGGGGTTTCGCCGTTAAAAACCGCTACGAGATCGATCCGAACCAGGAGTTCATAGCGCTCGGCATGGCCGACATCGGCGCCGGTGTGCTGCAGGGATTCGCGGTCAGCGGGGCGGACTCGCGCACCGCCGTAAATGACGCGGTGGGAGGCAAAAGCCAGGTGACCAGCCTGGTGGCGGCGGTCCTGCTGGTATTGATGCTGATGTGCCTGACGGGGCCACTCTCTTCGCTGCCTGTCGTGGTGCTCGCGTCCGTTCTGGTCCACTCGGCCATCGGCCTCTTCGATTTTCCAAGCCTCGTCAGGCTTCGCAAAATCAGCCGAAAGGAGTTCCGGCTGTCCATCGTCACCCTGCTCGGAGTCATTACCGTTGGAGTGCTTCCGGGGGTTGTTGTGGCAGTGGGTCTGGCGCTCCTGCAACTCCTGGCAAAGGCATCGAGACCCCATGATGCGGTTCTGGGACGGGCTTCCGGACTCGAGGGCTATCGCGATGCCCGGCGCAATCCGGAAGCTCGCACACTTCCCGGACTGGTGCTTTTCCGGTTTGATTCGCCATTGGTTTTCTTCAATGCGGATTACTTCAGATCCAGGATCAGGGCAGCCATGGACGCCGAAAAAACACCGCCCCGGTGTGTGGTGCTCGACGCCGAAAGCATTTCCGGCATAGACAGTACGGGTGCGGCGATCCTGGAAGAAGTGGCCGCCGAAATGGCGGGGAAAGGCGTGGCCTTCGCAATCGCGGAAGCGCATGCCCCGCTGCGCGACATGCTGGACCGTTCCGGGCTCGGTCAGCGGATCGGCTCCGACCGGTTCTTTTCGACCGTTGAAGCGGCCGTATCATGGGCGATGTACACCGGTGCGGCAGCGTTTATCAAGCACGGCATGGGCAGAGCGAGTCTTTCCTGACCGTCGATGAACGGAGTTCAGGCGAGTGTCCAATATCGACTATTTTATGGCAAAACACGACGAGGCCACGTTGAACAACCTGGTTGCTTCCTTCGGCGTCGCTGTCAGCCTCGGCGGAAAATAGTGCGGCGGCGACTCCGATAGAGCGGGGAATTATCCGGAGCAAGCATCCTCCGGCGGAACCGGAGGCTTTGCCGTTGCCGGCTCTTCAAAGGGGTTTGATCGCAACCGCTGCAGGAACCGGCATACCGGATGCCGTCGAAGGCTTCCAATGACCCGATTGCACCGGCCTGATCGGGCGCCGGAAACGATCGGAATGGGGGAGGGGAGCACCGCCGCGTGAGCGCGCGCATCGCCCTCCCGCTTCCCGCAAATTACCGCGACCCGCCCGGATGGAGAAAATGCCTTCCCAACGCCGGTCGGTTCGGTAGTAGAATCCCCTTGTCCGGCAGTTTCGGCGGCCGCCCAAAGCCGGGAGACGCGATGAACCGGAGAAGTATCGGGCATTGGGCGGTCATGAAGCGGGGACGCGACGGGGTGGAAATGAAAACGCAGCCGGTCGGTCCTGTCCATTCCAAACAACCATCATAAGGAAAGGAAATCCAGTGAAACGCACGAATCTCGTCACGATGTGCATTGCGCTCTGTGCCGTAATGCTGTTCCCCGCGTTGGGGCAGGCGCAGTTTCCGAAGGCCAAAGCGAAGCCGGGGGACCCTCCCCCGGGAGTGCAGGCCACGCAGGTGCCGATGGTTTCCTGCCAGCGCGGCGGCCTGCAACACGCCGTCAGGCTGTACCTGGCCGCCCAGGCCAAGGGCGACCTCTCCATTCTGCCGCTTGCCACCGGCCTCGGCTACCAGGAGAACATGAAGCCCGCCGACATCAAGACCGGTTTGATCACCAAGCCCCTCGTCATCGACAGGAGCATGAGCCTGTA
>CAZTHE010000034.1:0-34035 GCA_964613495.1 uncultured Acidobacteriota bacterium
CCGCGCCTCCAGGTCAAGGTGCTGCGCGTGCTGCAGGAGCGGCAACTGGAGCCCGTGGGATCGAGCAAGACGATTTCCGTCGACGTTCGCATCGTGGCGGCGACGGGACGCGACCTCCGCGAGGAAATCCGTGCGGGCCGCTTCCGCGAGGACCTGTTCTACCGCCTGAACGTCATCCCGATACAGCTGCCTCCGCTGCGCGAGCGGCGGGAGGACGTCCCGCTCCTGGTCGACCATTTCCTGGAGAAATACAACCGCGAGGCGAACCGTCAGGTGGTCCATGTGCCGCGCGAAGTGCTGGACCTGCTGTCGGCCTACTCCTGGCCGGGGAACGTGCGCGAGCTGGAGAACTGCATCGAACGCGCCGTGGTCATGAGTCCGGATAATACGGTTTCTCTGGAGGTGATCCCCGAGGAGATACGGGAAGGCCGGTCCGGAATCTTTGCGCCGGAGGAGGCGCCCGGATCCACGGATCCTCAGGAAGAGCTGCGCCGCGCCGTCATCCGGTTCGTGGCCTCCAGGCCGGATCTCTCCGGAAGCCGGGACGCGGTCCTCGAGACCGCGGAGGAAGCCCTGCTGCGTTATCTGCTGGAGACCAACCGCTACAGCCAGCGCGAACTGGCCGACATGCTGGCGATCAGCCGCATCACTCTCCGCAAAAAGCTCCTCCACTACAACCTCTAATTTCGGTGACAGTCACCATAACCTAACAAGTCCGGCGCGCACCGGATTCAGCTTCATATATCGCAACCCTGACAGGAAGTAATAATCGTCCATGGGGTTTGAATAAAACCTGTTCTGCCAGAGATGCCCGTTCTGGTCCTGCTGTATGTGCTGCCACCTCTTTGGCTGCTTTTTTTTAAAAGGGTTTGCGCGCCTCGATAATTTCGAGGTTATGGCGCCTGTCACCGAAATTGGTACATATTTTATGCAGGGTGGATAAAAAGTATGCGGGAATGAGGGGAAATTGGGCTGGGAGGTTGTTGAATATATATTTCAATATGTGTGTAAATACATTTAGTCTTTGATTATAAAAAATTTATAGGCGGGTGGCCGTTTCTGGCACGTGCATTGCTAAAGGATTTACCCGGTAGCAATGAATCAGGAAAGGACAGGAGCAATGCCTAATCCAGCAAGGTATTCAGGTATCTGCGAGGCCTGTGATCACTATCAGGACTGCAAGTTGAAGAGGATCTCCGAACTGGAGGTCATCGAGTGCGAGCATTTCTGCACGCATTCGCTCGTCGACCAGACCCCGTCCGCCCCTGCAGAAAATCCCGGCAGCGACGCGCTCGAAGCCGGAGGAGTCAAGCCATGATCGCAATCAAGGACGCGGACCCCGGCACGGAAACGGCGACGGTGACGGCATTTGTCTGCGTAAACTGCGCGCGGCCGGCCAGGGGGACGACGTCGGCCGAACGGTCCCGGCCCGCCATCCCCGATCTTCAGCTGCCCGGCCGAGCTCGGCAGGTCCCGGTCCCCTGCGCCGGACGGTTGCAGCCCGAGCACGTGCTGCGGGCGTTCGAGTCCGGGGCGACCGTCGTTTCCGTGGTCGCCTGCGACGAAGACAACTGCCACCATGTGGAAGGCAGCCGGCGATGCGCCCTCCGCGTCGATTTTATCCGCTCCATCCTCAGGGAAATCGGGTTGGGAGAGGAAAGGCTTCTGCTCTTCCATCTTCCCGGCTCCGCCGTTCAGGACCTGGCGCTGGCATCGGGCGGCACGGCTGCCGCCGGCCTTCCGGAATCCCCGGAGCCGCGCATGGCCGCCATCCGCCGCGAAGTGTCCGAAGCGATCCGATTGAGTGCGCCCAATCCGCTGCGGGAATCGCCTCCGGCGGGGCCCGCCGGCGGCAGTCCCGGCAATCCGCCTCATTGCGACGCAGCCGGCGGGGAGGACGATGATGAATAAGTTTGCCGAAGCCCTCGATTCGGGCCGCAGCCTGGTGACCGCAGAGTGCCTGCCGCCCGCCGGCTGCGATCCCGGCTCCATCCGGTCGCTGGCGGCCTCACTGCCGCCGGAGCTGGATGCGATCGTGGTCGCCGACAATCCCGACCGCATACGCGCTTCGGCCTTCTCGGCGGCCGTGCTGCTTGGCCGCGAGGCGAACCGGACCGTCCTCGTGTCCATGACGACGCGCGACCGCAACCGCCTGGCCCTCCTGAGCGACGCCCTGGGCGCCGCGGCCCTCGGCATCGCCGGCATTCTCTGCGTGAGCGGCCATCACCAGTCGCTCGGAGTCTGCCCCCAGGCCGCGGCGGCGAACGACCTCGACTCGGTCCAACTCGCCCAGTCGCTGAAGAAGGTGGTCCTCTACGGCTCGGCCATGAACGGCCGCGGCATCGAGCCGGGGCTCGAACTTCAGGTCGGCGCGGCGGCCCACCCGGCCCTGCGCCCGCTTGGGCTGAACCTGCTCCGCCTGAAGAAGAAGGTTTCCGTCGGCGCCGATTTCCTGATCACCCGGCCGGTGTTCGATCCGGACGGATTCTCCGAGTGGCTCGACGCCGTGCGGGCCGCGGACCTGGACAAGCGCACGGCGATTTTCGCGGGCGTGATGCCCCTGACCTCCGCGGCGCAGGCCGAGGAGTGGCGGCGCGCGCACCCGGAATCCCCGGCCGGGGACGCGGTCGCCGCCCGGATGCGGGGAGCGGCCGACGCCGAGAGGGAAGGGGTCGCCATCGCCGCGGAGGCGGCGGCGCGGCTGAAGGAGTTCCCGGGCGTCCGCGGCATCCACATCCTCTGCGGCGGCTGCGAACACCTCGCGGAAGCCGTCATGGACGAGGCAGGGCTATTCCGCGTCGAGCCCGTGGACGCCCAGGTTTCACGAATCGCATCCATTCTCTCGTTATAGGAAAGCGGATATGCCGGACCGATACCACATCCACACCACCGCAACCCCCGGCCGGTTTCGCCGGATCGGGAAGTTCGGCAGCGTCGACTGGCGCGAGGACTGCTCGCGCTGCGCCAACTGCGTCAAGCCGCGCTGCAACTACGATGTCTACCGGCACGAGGCGGCCCACAACCGCGACCCGCAGGCGGCCGTCGAGACCCTGTACGAGTGCAAGGCCTGCTTCTCCTGCGTCCAGGGCTGCACCAAGGGGCTCCTGGGCCTGTCTCTCAACCCGGAATTCCTGGAGATGGGCGACGAGTACTGGAAGCCGGACGTCATCCAGAGCACGTGGAACCAGGCGGATACGGGCAAGATCCCCGTGTCCGGCGCGGGCTACCGCGGCCCGTTCCACGGCCCCGGCTTCGACTCCATCTGGACGGACATGTCGGAGATCGTCCGGCCCACGCGCGACGGCATCCACGGGCGCGAATACATCTCCACCGCCGTCGACTACGGCCCGAAACCGATGCGGCTGCACTTCGCGGCCGACGGGCGCCTGGAGACCCCGCCGTCCGGCTTCCTGGAACTCCAGCTCCCGGCCGTCCTGGACCTCCCGGCCTGGCCGGTGCGCCAGGCTAGCCTCGAGCAAGCCCGCGCGGCGGCGGCGGCCGAACTGAAGACGCTGGCCGTCGTGCGGGCCCGCGACGCCGCGAAGCTCCCGCCGGAGCTCCTGCCGCACGTCACCCCTCTCTTCCCCGCGGACGCGATCTGCGGCGGCGCGGAGGAGCTCGACGTCATACAAGACACCGTGCAGTTATGGGACGGCCCCGGGATGCCGGCCGCCGCGGCCGCCATCCGCGCGCGCAGGCCCCACGCCATCGTCTCGGTCCGCATGGCGCTCCGGCCCGATTCGGCCGAACGCATCCTCGAACTGTCGCGGCACGGGCTGCAGGTGTTTCACCTCTGCGCCGACAATCACGGCCGCGAGCGCACGGCGAACGGCGAGCCGGGGCGGCATCTCAAAGATGCGCTGCGCGACATTCACACCCGCCTGGTGAACGAAGGGTGCCGCGACGCGGTCACGCTGGTGATCTCCGGCGGCATCGCCCTGGCCGAGCATATGGCCAAGGCCATCCTCTGCGGCGCCGATCTCGTCGCCACGGACACGGCCCTGCTCGTGGCCCTCGGCTGCCGCGTCTGCCGCGGCGCGCACGCGCCGGAGCAGGCTTGCGCGCCCTGCGACTGCCCGGCCGGGTCCGGAATGCAGGACAGCGACTACGCCGCCCGGCGCATGGTCAACCTGATGGGCGCGTGGCACAGCCAGCTGATCGAGGTGCTCGGCGCCATGGGAATCCGCGAAGTCCGCAGGCTGCGCGGCGAGGTGGGACGGGCCATATTCATGGAAGAGATCGAGAAAGAAGCATTCGGCGACCTGACTCCGGTGCCGCTGCAACAGGAAATCGCATGACGACCATTGCCGAAGTGAAAGACGCAGTCGAGATTCCAGCCGAACCCGGTTGCGGCGGGGAACCCCGGGAATTCGTTCCGCGCTTAGTCCGCCCCGTTGCAGACCGGTACCGCAACGCCATCGGGAAATACCGGGTCACCCGCCTGGCGAGGTGCACGGCGTGCGGGCGCTGCGTCGCCGCGTGCCCCGAGGGAGTGCACGTCAAGCCGGAAGGCTACACGCACATGCTCCGTCCCCGGGACCACCGCTGCATCGGTCCGGAATGCGCCGGCACCGGCGCCTCCTGCGTCCGCGTGTGCCCCGAGAAGGCGCTCGTGGTGCGGTTGAACCCCAACATCGAGTGTCTCGGCGACCCGCGCTGGACGGCGGACCTCATCCTCTCGACCTGGCACATGGCGGAAACCGGCCACACGCCCCCGCCGCACCTGGAATGCCGGCGCGGCGAATCGGGCGGCGGCTTCGACCGCATCCGCTTCAAGTTCGAGGTGCCGGGACTGGACCACGGCTCGCCGTGCGCCCCGGAAAAGAGGCGGAACGCCAGGCTCCTTCCGGCGCCCGACATCGACACGGGCCTCGACCTGAACCGCCGCGGCGACGGGCGTCCCCAGGTGCACATCGACGTTCCCGTCTACGGCGGCGGCATGAGCTTCGGCTCGGTGAGCATCCACACGATCCTGGCCAAGGCGCGCGCGGCCGCGGCGTGGAACACCTTCAGCTGCACCGGCGAGGGCGGGTATCCGGACCGCCTCCGGCCCTACGACGACCACATGATCACCCAGGTGGCCACGGGCCTGTTCGGCGTGCGCGAGGAGACGATCCGGCGCGTCCGCATCGTCGAGTTCAAGTACGCCCAGGGCGCCAAGCCGGGCCTGGGCGGGCACCTGCTCGGCGACAAGAACACGCCCGCCGTCGCCCGCATGCGCGGCGCCGTCGCCGGGAACGCGCTGTTCAGCCCGTTCCCGTTTCACAGCGTCTACAGCGTGGAGGACCACAAGAAGCACCTGGACTGGGTCAAGGAGGTGAACCCGAACTGCCTCGTCAGCGTCAAGGTCTCGACCCCGACCGACGTCGACATGGTCGCCGTGGGCAGCTACTACGCCGGCGCGCACATCGTGCACCTCGACGGCAGCTACGGGGGCACGGGCGCGGCCCCCGACATCGCCAAGAAAAACATCGCCATGCCGATCGAGTACGCCGTGCCCAAGGTCCACAAATTCCTGTGCGCCGAGGGGATCCGCGACAAGGTGACGCTGATCGCCTCGGGCGGCATCCGAACGGCGTACGACGCGCTCAAGGCGATCGCCCTGGGCGCCGACGGCGTCGTGATCGGCACCGCCGAGATGGTCGCGCTCGGCTGCGTGCGCTGCGCCTGCTGCGAGAGCGGCCGCGGGTGCCCGCGCGGCATCGCGTCCACCGATCCCGAGCTGATCCGGCTCATGCCGCTCGAATGGGCGGCGCAGCGCCTGATCAACCTCCACAACGCCTGGCACGAGCAGATGGTCGACGTGCTGCGGAGGCTGGGACTGCGGTCGATCCGCGAACTGCGCGGCCGAACCGACCTGTTGTGCATCCAGAAATAGCCCGCCGGCCCCAGGGCCGGCCCGAGGAACGAATCCAGTGAATACGATTGCCGAAAAACTGCTCGCGACACGATCCCGGGTCTATGCCCGCCGGGAACCCCTGCCCGTGGCGAAATCCGCCGAGGAAGGCGGCTGCGGCGTGACGGGTTTCGCCTGCACGGTGCCCCTCGCGGGGCGGTTCATCTACGAGCCCTCCGTCCAGATGCAGAACCGGGGCAACGGCAAGGGGGGCGGCATCGCGGCCGTGGGCCTGAGCCCGGAACAGATGGGCGTGCCCCGGGAGGTGCTGGACGATTCCTACCTGCTGCAGATCGCGCTGCTGGACCCCGACTGCCACGCCGGGCTCGAGCGGGACCATGTCCTGCCTTACTTCGACGTGGCGCTCTCGACGCGGCAGCCCCACGTCGACGACTACCGCGACATCCCCGGCCTCGAAGTGCGCCCCCCGGACGTGCACCGCTACGTCGTCCGCGTCAAACCCGATGTGCTGCGCAAATTCGCCGCGGAGACCGGGCTAGAGGCGCTCCCGCCGCGCGACCTGGAAGACGAGTTCGTCTGGCGGAACTCCTACCGGCTCAACGACGCCTACTACGCGTCGCTCGGAGAGAAGCGGGCGTTCGTGCTCTCGCACGGCCGGGACCTGCTGGTGTTCAAACTCGTCGGCTATGCCGAGCAGAACGTCGCGTATTATCGGCTGCAGGATTTCAAGGCGCACGCCTGGATCGCCCACCAGCGCTACCCCACCAAGGGCCGGGTGTGGCACCCGGGCGGCGCGCACCCGTTCGTCGGCCTGAACGAGGCGCTGGTCCACAACGGGGATTTCGCGAATTACTACTCCGTCTGCGAATACCTGCGGCAGCGCAACATCCGCCAGCAGTTTTTGACCGACACCGAGGTTTCCGCCCAGCTGTTCGACCTGTGGGACCGGGTCTACAAGTACCCGCTCGAGTACATCATCGAGGCGCTCGCGCCGACCACGGAACTCGATTTCGACCTCCTGCCGCCCGAGAAACAGGCGATTTACCGGCAGATCCAGGCGGCGCACATCCACGCCTCGCCCGACGGTCCCTGGTTCTTCATCATCGCGCGCAGCCAGCCCGACCGGAGGCGCGTTCAGCTGCTCGGCATCACCGACACCGCCATGCTCCGGCCGCAGGTGTTCGCGCTTTCGGACAACGGCGACGTCCAGATCGGCCTGATCTGCTCCGAAAAGCAGGCCATCGACGCCACCCTGCGCAGCCTCGCGCGCGAAGACATGCGCTTCTGCCCCGTCGCGGATAAATACTGGAACGCCCGCGGCGGATCGAGTTCCGACGGCGGCGCCTTCATATTCACGGTGGATTCCGGCGCGGACGGCCGGCGCACGCTGTCCTGCACCAACAAGTTCGGCGACGCCGTCACCCTCGACTGCGGCTCCGTCCGGTGCGATGCACAAGAAGCGGAGGCGGCCGCGAACGAGGCGCCCGGGGGGCTGCGGGAACTGGTGAACCAGTGGCTGCAGAAAGGCAACGCCGGCGCGCTTTACGATTACGTGCTGGACCTGCCGTCCTGGTCCGCCGGCGACCTCGCGCGCTATTGCCGCCTGATCGTGCAGGGGGCCGACAACGCCCGGTCGCGCTCCACCGCCGTGGACGTCCTGACGAAACTCCGCGACCGGCATTTCTTCACCGGAGACAAGCGCCGCGCGACCGTGGTCTGGGTCGCCGAAAAGGCGCTCGAGTCGCTTTTCGACGGCGCACCATTGTTCGGCGAGGCCGCGGCCCGCTACTGGCGGCGCATCGACTGGGAAACGCGGGAGCGGCTGGCCGGGCCCCGGGCCGGCGAGGAAGTGCTGGTCATCGACGCGAGCGGTTTCCCGCCCGAGGGCGACGACTGCGATGCCGTGCTGCTGCGCACCGCGTACCAGGCGGGCTGGCGGCGCTTCATCGTCTACCGGCTGCGCGGGCAGCGCTTCCACGGCGCCGGCCTGGGCCCGGAGACCGGCGACGTGCGCATCGACCTGTACGGGTCCGACGGGGACTACACGGCCAGCGGCATGGACGGCATGCAGGTGTACGTGCACGGCAACGCGCAGGACCAGGTGGCGCAGATCGCCAGGAGCGGCAAGCTCGTCGTATACGGCGATGTCGGGCAGACGTTCATGTACGGCGCCAAGGGGGGCGAGGTGTACGTCCTCGGCAACGCCGCGGGCCGCCCGCTGATCAACGCCGTGGGCCGCCCGCGCGTCGTCATCAACGGCACCTGCCTCGATTTTCTCGCCGAGTCGTTCATGGCCGGCGACCCGCTGGACGGAGGCGGCTTCGTCGTCCTCAACGGCGTCGAGTTCGACGGGCGCAGCCGCATGGTGCCGCAGTCCAGGCCGTACCCGGGGAGCAACCTCTTTTCGCTCGCCAGCGGCGGCGCGATCTATATCCGCGATCCGTACGGCCGGGTGGTCGAACGGCAGCTGAACGGGGGCGTCTTCTCCGGGATGTCGGACAAGGACTGGCGCCTGATCCACCCTTACCTCGTCGAAAACGAGCGGCTGTTCGGCATCCGCATCCGGGACCTGCTGACCGTCGACGGCGAACTCCGGCCGCCGCTCGAGGTGTATCGCAAGGTAAGCGCGGTGAAGCTCTTGGTGCTGGCATCGACCAGGAAGTGATTCGGGATTTTGGATTGATTGGGATTCGGAGCGGGACTCTGTTATGACATCGATTGAGGAAAACGAAAGCGTCGGCGCCGTGCTGGTGTGCGGCGGGGGCATCGCCGGGATTCAGGCCTCCCTGGACCTGGCGGGCGGCGGGTTCAAGGTGTTTCTCCTGGACACCGCCGCGGCGATCGGCGGGCGGATGGCGCAGCTCGACAAGACTTTTCCGGCCGGCGACTGCGCCATGTGCATCCTGTCCCCCAAGCTCGTGGAAACGGCCCGGAACCGGAACATCGAGATCCTGACCCTCGCGGACATCGAGGACGTCTCGGGCCAGCCGGGACATTTCAAGGTCAGGGTCCGGCGGCGCCCCCGGTACGTCGACGTGAAGAAATGCGAGGCGTGCGGCAGTTGCGCATCCGTTTGCCCCGTCAATCTCCCGAACGAATTCGACGGCGGGTTGAGCCTGCGCAAGGCGATCCATCAAACGCACCCGCAGGCGATTCCCGGCGCGTACGGCATTTCAAAAACCGCGGCCGCCGCGCCCTGCAAGGAGTCCTGTCCCGCGGGCGTCAACGTGCCGGGCGCGACCGCCCTCGTGGCCGCCGGAAAGATTCCGGAGGCGTACGCGCTGGTCCGCCGGCGCTGCCCGTTTCCCGGCGTCTCCGGGCGCGTCTGCCCGCACCCGTGCCAGACCCCGTGCAACCGGGTCCCGCTGGGCGGGGCCGTGGGTTTCGGCAACCTCGAACGGTTCGTCGGAGACTACGCCCTGGCGCATCCCGATGCGGTGCCGCGGCCGGCGCCTCCGGCCCGGCTCTCCGATGCCAGGATCGCCGTCGTCGGCGGCGGCCCCTCGGGTCTCACGGCCGCTTCCGACCTGGCGCTGCTGGGCTACGGCGTCACGCTGTTCGAGGCCGAACCTCAGCTGGGCGGGATGCTGCGGTACGGGATCCCCGAGTTCCGGCTGCCCAGAGAAGTCCTGGACGCGGAAATTCGAGATATCGTCAACCTGGGCGTCGAGGTCCGGACCGGAACGAGAATCTCGCGGCTCAAAGACCTGCTCGAGGGCGGCGCGCAGCCCGGCGCCGGGGACAGGTTTCAGGCAGTCTTCGTCGCCACCGGCGCCTGGGGCGGCCGGAAACTGGGAATCCCCGGCGAAGAGGCGCAGGGCGTGATGGCCGCGCTGAGCTTTCTCCGCGACGTGAACGACGGGAACACGCCCGTCATCGGGCCCGACGTCTGCGTCATCGGCGGATCCGACCTGGCCCTCGATGCCGCCCGCTGCGCCGTGCGCATGCCGGGGGTGAAGAACGTGCGGCTGGCCTGCATGGAAGGCCGCGAGGAAATGCGGGTTTCCGCCGGGCGGGTCGCGGAAGCCGTCGAGGAAGGCGTCGATATCCGCAACGGCCTGGATCCGACGCGGATCGAAACCGAAGGAGACCGGGTCTCCTTCGCGAGATTCCGCGCCTGCACCAGCGTCTACGACATGTACCGGGGGTTCCGGCGCTACAACCCGCTGTACGACGACTCCCGGGTCACCGCCATCAGGGCGGACACGATCCTCATCGCCGGGGGCCGGGCGGTGGCCGCGTCCTGGACCGGGCTGGAATTGCGGCCCGGAGGGCGGATTCTCGCGGACCCGGACTCCCTGGCCACGAACGTTCTCGGGATCTTCGCCGGAGGGGATGCCGCAACGGGACCGTCCTCCCTCGTGGAAGCGGTCGCCCAGGGCCACGCCGCGGCGGAATCCATCGATGCGGCCATACGGGGCGCCGCCGGAGTGCGAAGCGCGGGAACTGCCGGGAGTACGGCGAGCGTACGCGTGAAATGGGCGGCGCCGAAATTCGCCCCGAATCCCCGGCCGGAAGCACCGCCGCAGGGCCGCGTCCCGATGCCGCTGGCGGATGCCGGACTCCGGCGGAAGGGCATGGCGGAAGTCCACACGGGATTCGACCTGGAGCAGGCGGTGCGCGAAGCCGGGCGCTGCCTTGCCTGCGGCCTCTGTGCCGAATGCATGGAATGCGTCAAGGTCTGCTCGGCCGGAGCCATCGTCCTCGACCAGAAGGCCGTCGAAACCGAAATCGAGGTCGGCAGCATCATCTTCGCACCCGGCGCCGCGGAGTTTCAGGCCGCGGCCTGGGAGGAACTGGGCTACGGACGCCTGGCGGACGTAGTCACGAGCCTGCAGTTCGAGCGCATGCTGGCGGCTGCCGGGCCGACGGATGGGCGCATCGCGCGGCCTTCCGACGGGGGCGCCGTGCGCCGCATCGCGTTCGTCCAGTGCGTGGGAAGCCGCGATCCCGTCCGCGGCGACGCCCATTGCTCCTCCGTCTGCTGCATGACCGCGATCAAGGACTCCGTCGTCGCGCTGGAGCGCAATCCCGGCGCCCCGCTCGACGTTTCCATCTTCTGCACCGACGTGCGCGCCTTTGGCAAGGAGTTCGACGGCCTGGCAGACCGCGCCGCCGACGCGTACGGCGTGAATTTCGTCCGGGCGACCGAATGCCGCGTCGCCGGGATTCCGGATGGCGGGGGACTGCGGCTGACCTATCGCGACGCCGGCGGGGAAGAGCGGCGGCAGGAATTCGACCTGGTGGTGCTCAGCGTCGGGACGCGGATGCAGCCCGGTGTGAAGGAAACGGCGGCGAAGCTGCGCCTCGACCTCGACGAGTCCGGGTTCGCGCGGACCGGAAGGCTGCGGCCGCTGGCCTCGTCGAGTCCTGGCGTCTATGTCGCGGGCGCGTTTCAGGAGCCGAAGGACATTCCCGATTCGGTCGCGCAGGGGTCCGCGGCGGCGGCCTGCGCCATGCGACAGCTGACGACGGTGCGCGGCACCATGACGCAGCCCCTCGAGTACCCCTGGGAGCGGGACACCGCGGACGAGGCGCCGCGGGTCGGGGTGTTCGTCTGCCGGTGCGGGAACAACATCTCTTCCGTGGTGGACGTGGGCCGCGTGGCGGCGGCCGCCGCCGGGATGCCGGCGGTCGTGCACGCGGAAGACGCCGTCTACACCTGTTCGGACGCGAACCAGCAGCACATCAAGGCCCTGATCCGGAAGCACCGGATCAACCGGCTCGTCGTCGCCTCCTGCTCGTCGCGCACGCACGAGGTCCTGTTCCAGGAGACGCTGCGCGAGTGCGGATTGAACCGGTTCCTGATGACCATGACGAACATCCGCGACCAGTGCGCCTGGGTGCACCGCGACGATCCCGATGCGGCGACGGGAAAGGCCGTCGACCTGGTCGCCATGGCCGTCGCGCGGGCGCGGCGGCTCGAGGCGCAGCCGCTGTACGAGATCCCCGTGACCGCGGCGGCCCTCGTCCTGGGCGGCGGGCTGGCGGGCATGACGGCGGCGCAGAATATCGCCGGCCAGGGATACCGGGTGCACCTGGTGGAGCAGGCGGCGTCGCTCGGCGGCCTGATGCACGACATCCGCAAGACGGTCGAGGGGATCGATGTCCAGGCGCACCTGCGGCAACTGGCGGAGCAGATCCTGTCGGACCCCCGGATCACGGTCCACCTGAATTCGACCCTCGTGCGGACCGCGGGGCAGGCGGGCGACTTCACGAGCGTGCTGGACACGGCGGGAAGAGAGACGACGGTCGAACACGGCGTCGTGATCGTCGCCACCGGCGGGCGGGAGCGAAGCACGCGGAAGTTTTTGCATGGAACGCACCCGAGGGTGATCACGCAGAGCCGGCTGGAATCGGTGCTGGCGGAAGGCGGGATCTCCGCCCTGGCGGCAGCGAAGCCGGACGCGTCCGTCGTCATGATCCAGTGCGTGGAGAGCCGCGACGAGCGGAATCCCTACTGCGGCCGCGTGTGCTGCACGGAGGCGGTCAAAAACGCCCTGGAGCTGAAGCGCACCATGCCGCGGGCCGACGTCGTCATCGTCGGCCGGGACATGCGCACGTTCGGGTTCCGCGAACTCCATTACCGGAAGGCGCTGGAGCAGGGCGTCCGTTTCGTGCGCCAGGCGGGGAAGGACCTGCCGGAACTGGACTACGATAACGGCCTGCTCTGCCTCCGGGTGCGGACGGACGCGGAGGGACGGACGTCCGTATTCCACCCCGACCTGCTGGTGCTCTCGGCCGGCGTCGCGCCGGCGGCCGGCAACCCGGCCCTGGCGGCGGCGCTCCGCGGCGCGCTGACGGCCGACGGCTTCTTCCAGGAGGCGCACCCCAAGCTGCGGCCGGTGGATCTCGCCAACGAAGGCCAATTCCTCTGCGGGCTGGCGCATTCGCCGCGCTTCCTGGACGAGACGATCGCGCAGGCGCAGGCCGCGGCGTCGCGCGCGGCCGCGATCCTGTCGAAGAGCCGGCTGGAGATCATGGGCCGCATCGCGTTCGTCGATGCGGCCGGATGCGTCGCGTGCGCCACGTGCGTGAAGATCTGTCCTTACGGCGCACCGAGGATCAACGAACTGAAGAAGGCCGAGATTCAAAGCACGAAGTGCCTGGGTTGCGGCAGCTGCGCTTCCGCCTGCCCGGCCCGGACGATAACGATGCAGCACCAGGAAGGCGAAACGGTGGCGGCGATGCTCGAGGAGATGCTCGTGGGAGGGACCGAATGATGCGGGGCGGCATGAATGTGTTGCGCAACGGGGAAACGGCGGCCGGTCCGGCGCCCGCGGCCTGGGAGCCGACGCTCGTGGCTTTCTGCTGCGGCTATTGCGCGGATGCCGCGGCGGCGCTGGCGGGGTCGCGACGATTGCAGTATCCCGCCGGAGTGCGCATCCTGCCGGTGCCGTGCACGGGAAAGCTGGAGATGGAAAACATCCTGGAGGCGTTCGAGAAGGGGGCCGACGGCGTTCTGGTGTTCGGGTGCCTGGAGGGGGATTGCCATTTCGTCGAAGGCAACCTGCGCGCGCGCAGGCGCACGGACCGGATCCGCGAAATGCTGGATGAGATCGGCCTCGGAAGCCGGCGGCTCCGCATGGTGAACCTCTCCGACTCGATGGCCGTCGAGTTTGCGCGGGAAATGCGGGAGATGACCGAAACAATCCGGCGCCTGGGGCCCAATCCGCTCAGGGACGCCGAACAGGGAGAAAGCAGGGGGAGATCATGATCGTCGCGTCGCCGAAATCGATTACCGAACTGAGAAGCATCATCGCGGGCCACAAAAAGGTCCTGTTCGTCGGGTGCGGCACCTGCGTGACCGTATGCCTCGCGGGCGGGGAACGCGAGGTCGGCATCATTTCCTACGCCGTCCGCATGGCGCGCAAACTGGAACGCGAGCCGGTCGAGATCGAGCAGATCACCATCGAGCGCCAGTGCGAAAACGAATTCCTGAAGGACCTGGCGGAGCCCGTGTCGCGGGCCGAAGCCGTCGTCTCGTTCGGCTGCGGCGCCGGGGTGCAGGCGATCGCCGAGCGGTTTCCCGACAAGCCCGTGTACGCCGGCCTCAACACGCAGTTCCTCGGGGTGCTCGAAGACCAGGCGGTCTGGACCGAGAAGTGCCTGGGCTGCGGCAACTGCATGCTTGCGTCGTTCGGGGGCATCTGCCCGGTGACCCGGTGCGCCAAGCGGCTGCTGAACGGTCCCTGCGGCGGTTCGCTGGAGGACCGGTGCGAAGTGGATCCGGACAGGCCGTGCGCGTGGCAGCTGATCTACAAACGGCTGAAGAGCATCGGGCAGCTGGAGCGCCTCGAAGAGGTCGTGCCGCCGAAGGACTGGAGCACGGCCTGGTACGGCGGCGCCCGCAAGATCGTGCGCAAGGAGCACCAAGTGTGATTCCAGATTCCAGATTCCAGATTCCCGATTCCCGATAGGCTTGTGTTTCCCCGATTGGGTCACGGGAGAGAGTCGGGACAGCGGAATATTCCGGGTTGCCCGGCAGTTCGCCATCGGGAACCGGGAATGGATTCTTCAGCGGCCCATCACTTCGCGGACCGCGTCGACGATCTTCGATTTGTCCGGGATGACGAATTTTTCCATCGGCGGGCTGAAGGGGATCGGGACGTCCAGGCCGCAGACTCTTGCCGGGGCGGCCTTCAGCCTTTCGAATACGGATCTGTCCGAAGTCGCCGAGGCGAGGATTTCGCCCGCCACGCCGCAGGTGCGGCAGGCCTCGTCCACCACGACCAGGCGGCCGGTTTTGTGCACGGAGCGGAGGATGGTCTCGCGGTCCAGCGGGACGAGGGTCCTCGGGTCGATCACCTCCGCCGAAATGCCTTCGCGGGCCAGTTCGGCGGCGGCGTCCAGCGAATCGTGCACCATTTTGGCGAAGGCGACGACGGTCACGTCGGTGCCTTCGCGCCGGACGGCGGCCTGGCCGAACGGGACGAAGTATTCCTCCTCCGGCACTTCGCCCTTCATGCCGCCCAGAAGCACGTGCTCGAACGAGATGACGGGATTGTCGTCGCGGAGGGCGGTTTTGAGCAGTCCCTTGGCGTCGTAAGGCGTCGTCGGCAGGAGGATTTTCAGCCCCGGGACGTTCATGTACATGGAATAGGGGCTGATGGAGTGTTCCGCGGCGGCCGAGATGCCGGCGCCCACGGTCATGCGGTACAGGATCGGGAATCGGGCCTGCCCGCCGAACATGTAGGTGATCTTGGCGGCGTGGTTCATGAACTGGTCCAGGGCCACGAACCCGAAGGTGGCCATGCGCAGGTTCGCCACGGTCCGGAAACCGGACCCGGCCAGGCCTATGGCGGCTCCCACGAAGTTGTTTTCTGCGATCGGCGTCACCCGTATCCGGTCCGCCCCGAATTCCCGCTGCAGCTCCGCCGGCAGGTCCGTGGACAGGTGGACCGTCTTCGGGTCCCGGCGGAACTCTTCCTGGATGGCTTCCATTGTCGCCTGCTCGTAGGTGATCTCTCTCATCGGGTTCTCCTGCATTTTAGGGCTCCGGCGGTTTTCGCGCGGCCTGTCCCGGTCATCTCCCGCACCATCGCGTCAGGCCGAGTAGACGTCCTCCAGCGCATCCTCGGGTTGCGGGTAGGGGCTCTCGACGGCAAACGCGACGGCTGCATCGATCCGCGCCAGGACGGTTTCGTCGATGGAACGGATTTCCGCCGGCGTCGCGATCCCGCGTTCGAGCAGCCTTGCCTCGAACGTTGCGACGGGGCACCTGGCCTTCCAGGCCTCGATCTCGTCCTTGGGCCTGAGGTCTTCGAGGGCCTTGGACAGGAAGTGCTTGTGCCACCGGTAGGTCTGACACTCGAGGAAATAGGGCCCCTCGCCCTTTCTCAGAAACTCGATCGCCTCGCCGGCCGCGTGGTAGACGGTCTCGACGTCGTTGCCGTATACGACCTTGTTTTTGATGTGGTACGCCTCGGGTATCCGGGTGATGTCTTTGGCCGACATGGCGTAGCTGGCCGGGGTATTGACGCCGTACTGGTTGTTCTCGCACACGAAAAGCAGCGGCAGCTTCCAGATGCCCGCCAGGTTGAGCGCCTCGTGGAATTCGCCTTCGTTGCAGGCCCCGTCGCCGAAAAACACCGCGGCGACATTGCCTTTCTTCTCCAGTTGCGCGGCGACGGCGGCCCCGGTGGCGATCGGCAGGCCGGCCCCGACGATGCCGTCGGCGCCCAGCATCCCGATGCTGAAGTCGGCGATGTGCATGGAGCCGCCCTTGCCCTTGCAGTATCCCGTCTTCTTGCCGTAGATCTCGGCCATCATCCTCTTCATGTCCGCGCCCTTGGCGATGCAGTGGCCGTGCCCGCGGTGATTGCTGACGATGCGGTCCTCGCGGGTCAGGTGGGCGCACACGCCCGCGGCGACGGCTTCCTGTCCGATGTAGGAGTGGACGAATCCGAACAGGTTCCCGGCCCAGAATTCGTTATAGGATCTTTCCTCGAAGCGCCGAATGGTCAGCATCGTGGTGTACAGATCGATCAGCGTCTTCCTATCCGGTTCCATGGATGCCTCCCGCGCATGGCAAAGACACAATGCGGCCCGACCGGGCAACTTTGGACTTATAGGTCATAGCCGCCGCCCGATGCAAGCACATATTTTGTGGAAGGGGGAGGCGGGGAGGGCCCGGAGCCGGAAGATCGCTTCGCAGCGAGATTCCGGCCCCGGAAGACTCCACGCCCGGCAGCCTTACTTTTCTTCTTCGGCAGGCAGGATCGTTGCAGTCTTGATGAAATCCAGTTTCGGGTAGTTCTTTTCGAGGAAAGCGTTGCCCTGCATCTGGATCTCGGCCTGTTGATTGCTCGGGTTCCCGCCGTATCCGCTATAAAGGGACTCGACCACATTCATTCCCTTTGTTACCTTCCCAAAAGGCGAAAATCCCTGTTTATCCAGTGATGAGTTGTCGCCGTAATTGATGAATAGCTGGCTCGTCCGGGTGTCCGGTCCGGCCATGGCGAATGATACGTATGCCCGCCGGTTGGACTGCTTCACGGGATCGTCCTTGATGCGCGCGTTCCGGATCGCGGTGCTGATTTTCGGGTTTCCGTTGATTCCGAACTGCACCATGAATCCTTCTATGTTCCTGAAGAACTTGCAGTTGTCGTAGAAACCGTTCCTGACCAGATTGTAGAAACGGTCGGCCCCGATGGGAGCCCACTCTCTGGTTACCTCGACAATGAACTCGCCTTTGGATGTGTCGAATTTGACCTTGTACTTGTCCGGCGCCGTTTCGTTCAACTGGGCCGGATTCAGCAGCTTATTCATATTGACCTGGGCCGCGACCGGACCGGACGCCGCCACGGTGAACAGCGCAACCGCCATCATTAAAGCCAGTGCCTTGAAACGCATTTGTCCTCTCCTTTTCATAGACAGTATAGAGTGCCCCAAAAACCAGAAGTTTCCATCCGGCGGGCTTAAAACTCAAGCGAAAAGCAAGGCCGGCAGGGCCGGCCCCCTGTTTCCGGCCCCGGCCGGGGCAGGATGCGATGCAGTCCCGCGACTTGACAACACCGGCGGAATGTGGAGAATTCCATCACAATTGACAGCGGGGGGCGGAAGCCCCGAAACCGGGTCCGGGAAGAAAGCGAGGCAGGGTGCAGGAATCGGGGGCGGTCGCATTACGGGTGTTATTGGCGTTTGCTCTCGCCCTGTGCGGTGGCGGCATCAGCGCATTGACGCCCATGACGCACAAGCGGCTCTGCCGCCTGATCAGTTTCGCCGCCGGGACTCTCCTGGGCGTCACGGTTTTCTCCATCATCCCGGAAATTTACGAGGTGCTTCCGGTCTGGCAGCTTGCGCTCGGCCTGGCGTCGGGGTACCTGGTCTTCTGGTTCATCAGCCGGTACGTTTTTCACGTCTGTCCCGCCTGCGCGGCAAGCCACTTCGACGAGGCGACCACCCACCGCTTCAGCGAAATTGCCGCGGCCATGGTGATCGCGCTGGGCCTGCACAGCACCATGGACGGGCTCGCGCTCGCCCTGGGCAGGGAATCCGACCTGGCCGGCGGGCTCGATCTCTCCCTGCTCCTGGCCATTTGCGTGCACAAGGTGCCCGAGGGACTGGCGTTGTGCGCGCTGCTGCTGGCCGCGGGCATGGGGCGCTGGAAGGCCCTGACGTGGGTCGCCGCGGTGGAGTCGACGACGCTGCTCGGCGGTGCGATCGGACTCTGGGCGGCGCCCCGGATCTCCGGCCCATGGATGGACACCATCATCGCGCACGTCGGCGGCGGATTCATCTTCCTGGCCATCCACGCCGTCTTCGGCGAGCTGATGAAACACAGCCGGGCCATCGTGCTGGCCAATTTCGGCGCCGGTGTCCTGCTGATCGCCGCGCTCAACCTGATCCTGAGATTGCTGTAGTTTCCCGCCCGCAGCCTTCGACGTTGATCCGCGCGTCCGCCCTGAGTATGATAGGGCCCTCGATAATCCCGTACCTTCGGTGCATGGGTAGTGTCAACGATAAAGGAGACGCATGATGCGGATGAAATCGTTTGCCGTTGCAGTAATCTCGTTGCTTTTGTTTGCCGCCGCGGGTTGCCAGAAACCCGCACCCGAGACCTCCGCCCCCGCGCAGCCTGAGGCGAAGAGCGCGTGCGACCGCGCCTGCCTCGAAGGGTATGTCGACAAGTACATGGACGCGATGCTCACGCACGAGCCCGGCGCGGAGCTGTTCGCGAAGAACTGCCGCTTTACGGAAAACGGAGTGCAGCTGCAGCTCGGGGAAGGCCTCTGGGCCAGCATGGTCGGCAAGGGCACCTACAAGTTCTATGTCCCCGACATGGAAACGCAGCAGGTCGCCTATATCGGCACTGCCCGGGAAGAGGCGCGGACGCCCGGGGAAGGGAATCCCGTCGCCATCGCCCTGAGGCTCAAGATCGAGAATGAACGGATCGCCGAGGCCGAGCAGCTCGTCATCCGGCCCGAGATCGACCTGTTCGACCCGGCCGCCAAACCCGCGGTGTCCGCCGCGGAGAGCATCGAAAAGATGGGCGCGCCCCACCCGATCTTCACCGAGATCATTCCCGAAGCGGAGCGTCCTTCCCGCGAGGAGATGATCAAGACGGCCAACTACTATTTCTCGGGGATGCAGAAGAACGACGGCAAGGGCTACTATCCCTTCACCGACGACTGCGAACGCTACGAAAACGGCGGGCGCGCGACCAACGTCCCGCTGAAGCCGGGGGAAAAGAGGCCGGATCCCAAGAAGGAACTGTCTTATTCGAGCGCCTGGAGCTGCAAGGAGCAGTTCGAGTCGGGGCTCATCCATTTCGTGACGCGGATCCGTGACCGCCGCTTCGTGGCCGTCGACCGCGAACGCGGAATCGTCTACAGCTTCTGCTTCTTCGATCACGCCGCCGGCAAGTCGCGCCACTTCAAGGCTCCCGACGGCCGCGACGTCGTCGCCGGGCCGACCGAACCCTGGACCTGGCAGGTCGCCGAGCTCTTCAAGATCGAAAAGGGCAAGATCCGGCGGATCGAAGCCGTCCTGCAGCGCTGCCCTTACGGCATGAATTCCGGGTGGAGCACCTACGAGCAGGGCATGTCGGACGAGATCCAGATCGTCAACTAGCGTCCACCGGCCGTTAGATATTGGCTTTCAGCGGGCAACGGCCGGCGATAAGCGGCTGGCCGCTCCCGACTGCCGACTGCCGGCTACTCCCCATGAGATGGGAAGGGCCCGGATGAACGTCCGGGCCCTTTGTTTCGTGTGAAGCTCGACTGCTATTTTTTGGGCGGGGGCGGGCCGAAGACTTTCAGGTTCGCCGGCCCTCCGAAGTCGAACTTGGTCAGATCGAAGCCTTTCATGCGTACGGAATCCAGCGACGGTCCGAGATACAGCGCATGGAAGAGGATCGGCTTCCGGATCGTCCTGAAATTCAACGGGCTGTGCATCAGGCCTTTGGGGATGTAGATGATGGTGGTCGAGGTGATGGTGTGCTTCTCCATCTCCTCGCCCATCCAGAAGTCGACCTCCGCGTCGAAACTCTTGCAGAGGTCGGGCAGTTCCGCGCCCAGGAAGATGAGGAATTCATCGTATTTGTGCGTGTGCGGAGTTTCCCAGCACACCGGGGCCTTGAACACCTGCCACCCGATGGTGGCGGTCGCTCCGGGCAGCGCCGAAGCGCCGCGGAAGTAGGTCTGCGGGCTGGCGATTTCCGGAAACGGGGGGATGCTGTTCAGGGATACAAAATCATTGGCCTTCGGCGGTTCCCCCTTGTCGCTCAAAAAATACTTGCCGTATTTTGTCCCGTCGGCCGATGGGCCAGCCGCCGTGGCTGCCATCAACGCGCCGGGATCGGGCGTCCACGCGTCCCGCAGCGAATTTGCGAGAGCCAGGCCGCCGGCGCCTGCGGTGATATTCTTGACGAATCCTCTGCGTGTCGTACCTTTTTTTCTGGTGCCGACAGAACTCATGACGGTCTCTCCTTTTCTGTGAAATCTCTTCACCAAAACCGGTTGTGCGATTCCGCCATCCTAGCACAGGCGGTGGCGGGGGATATAGCCGCATTTTGCTCTTTTTAGCATCCCGCGAAACCGGCGCTCCCGATCGCCGCGGCGCGCGGCCCCGTCGCGGCCGGCAACTCCGGCCCCCGTTCTCCCGGGGCTCGACAGGCGGATTTTTGCCGTCGCAGCCCACTGTCCTTGCATCGATGCGCGTGATAAAATGCCAATGACACGGACCGATGCGGCACCGCAAAATACGATTCCTGCGCAATTGGAGGGCGACAAATGTCCGAATATCAGAAACACCTCTACCTGATCCTCTATCCCAATGAGGCCCTCGTGGCTTCCCAGCTCACACCGGAAGAATTCGGGCTGCACTATTCCATCGGCAGCCCCCGGCATTTTTCCGGGAAGGTCATTTTCGTCGAAATCAATATCGACTATCGCAATGATTACTTCCGGTTGGACGAATACCTGAAACTCACCGACTCGGGGCAGCCGGGCCGGCCGAAACGCACCAAGTTCGTGAAATCCTACCGGGTGCTCGAGCATATCGATTTTTCGGCGCTCGAAAAACTCTACCTCGTTACGACGGATGGCGGGGTCCTCGGCCTCGAACGAGATGAACAGCGCCCCGCCCACGGCGATCCCGAACGGGTGCGCCTCTATCAGGAGATCTGCCCTTTGCGGGTCCTGGTGGCATCCAGCATGGACCCGCGGCAGTTCGGGCATTGGATTACCAGCGAAACCTGGTCCAAGGGCGCCCCCAAAATATTCTTTACGCAATACGAAATCGATATGGAAGAGGCGATCCATGGCGTGCACGCCTACAATGTGGGCCCGCTGCCGAACGTGAATCCCACCAATCTCCCCACGGCGCTCAAGGAATTGAAGGAAGATCCCACGAAGAAGACGAAAACCGTCAGCCTGAACCCGAACCTCGACGTCATGAGCTATAAGGCCATCAAGCCCGGTTTCTGGTTTTCCAGCGAAGCCACGACCGTTTTCTACCGGATGCCCACCCTGGAAGAACTCCACGAGAAGCATTATTCGTGGTGGCGCCGCCTGTAGAATAATGCGAGATCCGAGATCCGAGATCGGGAATCTGTAATCTAAAATCCGGAATTATTCCTTCGATCTCGCATCTCGGATCTCGGATCATTCCATCTGGAATCTGGAATTTGGAATCTGGAATTTGGAATCAACCTGCCCGCGTTCGGTCGCTGAAGGGGCTTTTGAAAACATCAGCGCCTGGCCGGGATGGTCACCGCCGCCGATTCCATGACGATGTCGGGATCGTTCCAGCCCTTGAGCTCCATCAGCTCCCTGTAAGCCCGCCGGTAAATCAGGACGGCCTCGATGCGCGCCTCCCCCGACTCGGGAGCGCGGAACAGGAACTCGCCGGCATCCGACTGGAGCGCCGCTATCCGCGTGTCCATCACCACCCGCGTCGGGTTCCAATAGGCCGTGGTCGGCGAGACGCCGGTCCAGATTTCTTCGAGCAGTTTGACATACACCTTCCCGGGGAGGCCGGCGTAGCCGCCGGTTGCCGGATCCCCGGCGCCGCACCACCCGGGCAGAACGGGTCCCGCCTCGAGCGGCAGTTGGGATGCACCGCCGTCATAAGCCCGGACCACCAGGAGGACGTGCCGGAGCGGCGAGTCCGTGGGAACGTGATGCCCCGTCCGATCGTTGAAAACCTTCGTCCTGACCCGGATCCCTTCCGGTTTCAGTTCCGCCTCGAGGGTGAGCGTCACCGCGTTCCGGAGCAGGCCGGCATCCGCGGCTCCGGGCATCCTGTGGCTGGAGATGGTTTTGGGATCGCGCTTGAGACCTCCCTTTCCCGGGAGCGCAAAGTATTCGGCGCCCGATGGCGGCATGTGACAGTCCTGGCAGGTCCTGCCATTTTTTCCCCGGCTATAGGGGCTCCGCAGCCATTCCCCGAAGGAGTCATACACGACCGTGTCCCAGAAAACTCCATAATGGCACGGGGCGCAGAACCGGCTGCTCTTTTGAACCGCGGCATAGACGTCCTCGCCGGGCGCGACGTCGTCCAGCGGCCCGGTGAAGAGCTGATGCGGCTCGAAAGGCCTGCGGAATTCGCAGGAGAGCACTCCGGGCCTGTCGGGGAAGGGAAGCAGCGTGGCGGGATCCAGGTGGACGTCCAGGATCTTGTGGCAGAAATCGCAGGTGACGCCTTCGGCCTCGACTCCCCGGACCAGCACGGGATCGGTGTTGAATGGCGCGTGGACCGCGGCCGCGGGAACGTGGCAGGCGCCGCACTCGCCCGTATGGTCCGGGTTGTCGAGCCGGTATCCCGGACCGTAGTAAGGCTCTCCGGGGTCCGGGGGGAGCTGAACGAGCCTGTTTTCCGAGGTGAGGCGAAAGCGCGTATTCGGGCTGCGGAGGCCGGACACATTCGTTCCGGAGTGCAGCGTCAGGAACCGGGGGTTGACGGCGGACCGGGAATGCGCGTCCTCGAGCCACTCATCAACCGGGAGGCTGGGGAGACTCGGGAGGGGCGCACCCGCGCCGCTTTCGCCCCGCAGGTGGCACTCGGAGCAGGCGCCGCTTTCGCCGGAGCCGGACGGCCTGAATCCGGGCAGCCAGGCGTATTCGCGGTTGTCCGTCCGGCCGTGCCGGTGGAGGGAAACCGTGACGCCTGTTTGTCCGGGGAACGCTTCCACCGGCCCGCCGATGAAATATCCCTCGGCCCAGGCGGTGAGCTTCACGGGGCCGCTGAAAGACCCGGGCACGGCAAGCTCGAATTCCCCCCCGGCGCCCGTCGTCGTGCTGAATTCCGTAGTCTGGATCCGGACCACGGCCCCGGGGATCGCAGCCTGCCCGTCACGCACGATTCCCCGGATGCTTCTTTCCGGATCCGCGCCCCGCATCGGAGTCTGAAGACATGGGAAAAAGAGAATGGCGGCCAGGACGAAAGCGACGCCCGGCGCCCTGCGGGGCGTCCAATCGCCCGAGCCCCGTTTCCCGGCCGATGCGCGGCAGGCGCGCGGAGTCAAAAGATTCCGGATCATTTCCATTGAACCCCGGGGGATCCTTTCCTGTAGCCATGGCCAGTGTAGCACTCCCGGCTTTTCCCTGGACAGGCATTTTCCCGGTTCCCGCGGCGCTCCTCACTAAACGCTTGCATCCGGCCTTTCTGTGGTGACACACTCTACGCGAACGAACCTATAGGATGCGCAAAATCTGCTTGCGCGGGAACTGCCCGCCGCCCTGTTGCCGCCATGCAGGCGGCAGTCTCTATGAAAGGAGCCCGAGATGGCTGATCTGGTCGGAGTCAATGGACAGAGGGTAAACTTCAAGGTGGTGGGCGCCCCCAACCTCCCCGGAAGGCTCTCTCGCGGGATCGCTTCGGGCATGGCGAAGTACGGCATCGATTATGTCTTCCCCGACATGCTCTTCGCCAAGTTTCTGCGCAGCCCCTACGCCAATGCCAGGGTAGTCAGCGTGGATACGGCGAAAGCCCGCTCGGTGCCGGGCGTCGTAGACATCGTCACCTGGGAAGACGCCGACATCAAGGGCCTGAGCGCCGGCGGCGGCTTCATGGGCCCCGCCCAGCCCTTCCTCGACAACATCGCGGACCAGGACGGCGCCGAGGTGGCTGTGATCGTGGTGGCCGAAAACGAGGACATCTGTGACGAGGCCCTGAGGCAGCTCGACGTGAAATGGGAAGTGCTCCCGCACGTGGTGGACCTGCTCGAGGGAAGAAAGCCCGATGCCCCCGTCATCCGCGAGCCCGCGCCGGCGGGAAAGGGCGGGATGGGAGGGTTCGGCATGGGAGGCGGGAACAATCCTCCCAAAAAGGGGAACGTGTCCTATTCCAACGTCAACGACGGCGACGTCGAGGCCGGTTTCCGCGAGGCGGACCACATCATCGAGTTCGACGTGAACACGGCCGCCTTCTGCGGCCACATCCCGAACCCGGTGGGTTCCGCCGCGTACTGGTTCGACAGCCCCTATCATGGAGACGGAAAGAACCTGAGAGTCGAAGGCGTTCCCTGGGGCCACGGGCAGGTCGTGAGCATGTACCGCATGCCCGCGGAGAAAGTCTTCCAGGAATGCATGCTCGTGGGAGGCCGCTACTGCGACTGGGGCATCCGCAAACAGCAGCTGATCACCCCGCTGCTGGCGCGCAGGGCGGGCCGGCCGGTCCGCTGCGTCAACGACCGCTACGGGATGTACGACTTCAACCTGAACCAGCGGTACGTGCACCTCAAGATCGGCTTCAAGGCGAACGGCCTGATCACGGCGATCGACGATTTCTCGGTCGCCGACGGCGGGTCGCGCGGGAGCACGAACTTCGGCAATACCATGGACCAGACCTTCGGTCCCTACTTCACAACCCGCTGCAAGAACGTCAAGCAGAACATGGACGTCGTCGACAGCAACCGCGGGAAGATGTGGCTCAGCGGGCAGCACAACCCCATGAGCTGGGATTCGCTGATGGTAACGCTTTACATGATCGCCGACAGGCTGGGCAAGGACCCGATCGAGATCGCGACGTTGAACCTGCACGGGCCGGACTCCCAGGACGACCCGAATCCCGTGCCCAGCTACGAGGCCTGCGTCGCGGCGGCGAAGAAGATGATGAACTGGAGCTGGCACAAGGCGGGGGCGAAGAAACTGCCCGACGGCAGGATGCACGGGGCGAGCTTCCGTTACAACCAGTGCCCGCGCCATTCCGGCACGGTGTTCTCGCCGAAACTCGAGCTGCGCGGCGGCGCGGTCTACCTGGCGTCCAAGGGTCCCGTCATCGGCAACTACATCATGGAAGCGAACGCGATGGTGGTGGCCGAGGAACTGGGGCTCAGGTACGAGGATATCCGCGTGCCGCTCGATCACAACGAGACCTACCGGCCCTGGGGCGGGGGCAGCGACGGGACGACGGCTTCCTCCTGGGCGGTGAAGGAGTGCGCGAACAGGCTGAAAAAGCTCATCCTGGAAGCCGCCGTCGACGAGGCGAACAATCCTCCCGCCGCCGGCGGGTTCGGCATGATGGGCGGCATGGGCAAGAAGCCGGCCGCCAGCCCGCTGAAGGGGCGGAAGCCCGAGGAGTTGGATATGCAGGGCGGGAAGGTCGTCCTGAAGTCCGATCCGAACGTCGGCGTCCCTCTCGCGCAGGCGGTCCGGTCCAATCTGTTCGCGACCTTTTCCGGCAAGCCGCCGGACGCCCTGTGGTCGGCCCGGGGCCACAAGCTGGATACTATGAACGTGGCCACGTGCGAGGTCGCCGTCGACACCGAGACCGGGCAGGTGGAGATCCTGCGGTTCGGCGTGGTGGCGGATCCGGGGAAAATCATGCGGCGCACGTCGCTGGAGAGCCAGATCGACCAGGTGATGGATTTCAGCGCCGGATGCCAGCTGCAGGAGGAATTCGTATACGATCCGAAGACCGGGGCGAAGCTCAGCACCAACATGTTCGACTACAGGAAGGTGAGCATGCTGGACATGCCGCGCGTGGACCTGGAACTCCTGGAGACGCGCGCGGGCAACGCCTGTTACGGGTCCAATGGGATCAGCCATTCGCTGGCGAACACCCACCTGGTGATCATGGCCATTCATAACGCGATCGGCAAATGGGTCGAGTCGCCGGCCACGCCGGAAAAGGTGCTCAAGGCCCTGGGCAAGGCCTAGCCCGATGCCTTAGTGACCGGAATTGGCCACGGATTACACAGATTTTTTTATCCCGGTTCAATCCGTGGAATCCGTGTTCATCCGTGTCGGATGCTGCTTTCGAAAAGCCGCAAGGCCGGCCTGAACCCGGCGCAGGAAAGAGCGCTCCCGGCAAGTGGGCGGGAGCTTTAGCTCCCGCGTCCGGGCGAAGCCCGGATGTCCGGGTTGCGCCCGGATCCACAGAAAACCTCCATCCGGGAGAGCCTTCATGAAGAAGTCGATTTTTGCCTTTTGCACCCTGATCGTCCTTGCCCTTGCCGCCGCTTCTTTTTGTGCCGCGCCGGCGGCCGAGATCGAAACGACTCAATGGACCGCCGAGGACATCATTTCGGCCGAAACGATCAACGGCTTCCGCATTTCGCCGGACGGCCGCAGTGTGGTCTGGGTCAAAAGCACCGCCGACAAGGAGAAGAACGCCCGCGTTTCCAACCTGGTGCTGGCCTCGACGGCCGAAAAGCGTGAAGTGGAGCTTACCCGCGCCACCGATACGGTCTCGCAGCCGGAGTGGTCGCCCGATGGCCGGCGGGTCGCCTTTTTGAGCACGCGCCGCGATCCGGCCGCGAAGCCCGACGCGTCCGGGGAGGGACCGAAACCGCAGGTCTGGCTGATCGATCCGTCCGGAGGCGAACCCTGGGCGCTGACCACGCTGGGGCGCGGGGTGGCGGGATTCGAGTGGGCCGATCCGGAGTCCATCATCTTCCGGGCGCAGGAGGACCCCACCCGGTATGAAACCGAAATCAAGGAGAAAAAAGACACCTCCGTCGTCGTGGAGGACGAAGAGAACGCGCCGCCCGTGCGCCTGTTCCGGCTCGACGTGAAGACGAAGAAGATCACGCGCCTCACGCAGAATCCCGACCGCATCACGTTCTTCGCTCTTTCGCCCGACGGCGCGCGCGCCGTCACCATCCACGACCGCAGCCTCCGGTACGTGTACGACCAGAAGATCAAGCCGGCGGTCTACCTTTACGACCTCGGGACCGGGGAGCGCAGGCAGCTGTTCGGCGACCCGAAATACAACATCGGCTACGTGGAGTGGGCGCGCGACGGAAGCGGTTTTTACGCCGTCAGCGGTTTCACGTCGCACCCGCAGTACACCTATGCGACCATCGACCTGCTCTACTTCCACGAAGCGGACGCTGAGGCGCCCGTGGCGGTGGAACTCGGGTGGGAAAACGGCCTGGCCGGAGGCTTCGCGGTGACCGCCGACGGGTTCCTGGCCCAGCTCGCGGCGGGCGCGCGGCACAGGCTGGCGCGCTACGTGCGCGAGGGCGGCGCCTGGCGGCGGGAATGGGTCGAAGGGGAGCACGCGGCCAATATTTTCGGAATCGACTTCTCGAAAAACAACCGTTCGCTCGCGTATATCTACACAACCGCGAGTACGCCTTATCAGATCTACGGCGCGGCGCTGGAAGGATCGCGCATCGTGTCCCCCGCGCGCCTCACGGATCTCAACGCGGGATACGCGAAAAAGACCGTGTCCCGCACCGAATTGGTCCGGTGGAAAGGGGCGCTCGACGAGGAGGTCGAGGGGCTGCTCTATTACCCGCACAAGTACGAACCGGGCAAAAAATACCCGCTCGTCGTGATGATCCACGGCGGGCCGGCGGCGGCCGATTTCGACCAGTGGTCGGACAGCTTCGCGTATCCCCACCAGGTCCTGGCGCAGCGCGGCGCGTTCCTGTTCAAGCCGAACTATCACGGCAGCTCCCACTACGGGCTGAAGTGGGTGGAATCCATCGGCGGCGGCAACTACTACGACCTCGAGGTCCCCGACATCGAGAAAGGCGTGGACTCGCTGATCGCCCGCGGCCTGGTCGATCCCGAAAAGCTCGGCGTGATGGGGTGGTCGAACGGCGCCATCCTGACGATCGCGCTCACGGTCGAGACGACGCGCTATAAGGCGGCCGCGGCCGGAGCGGGCGACGTCGAGTGGGTCAGCGACTGGGGCAACTGCCTTTTCGGCGCGGCGTTCGACAATTACTATTTCGGAAAGACCCCGCTCGAGGACCCGGACCTCTACAGGGCCAAGTCTCCTTTCTTCCGCATGGACAGGGTCCGGACTCCCACGATCATCTTCTTCGGCACCGAGGACCGGCAGGTGCCGACGCAGCAGGGATGGCTCCATTACCGGGCGCTGCAGCAACTGGGCAAGACCGACGTCCGCTTCGTCCTGTTCCCCGGCGAGGGGCACGGGCCGGGCAAGCTCATGCACCAGCAGCGCAAGATAGAGGAGGAAGCGGCGTGGATGGACCGGTATCTCTTCCAATCGCTCAAGGAAGAGGATCCTTCGCTGAAGGCCGATTCGCCCCTCGCGCGGGCGCTGAAGATCCGGGGCGCCCTTGCCGACGGTTTCCGGTTGGGCGAGATCGTGAAAGGCCGCCTGGTCCCCGGAGTCGTGCGCCACGCGGGGCTGGACGTGGGCCGATTCGAGGTCACCCGTGCGCAATATGCCGAGTTCGACAAAAGCTACCGCGTGGACGCGGGCAAAGAGAACTACCCCGCGAACAAGGTCGCCTTCGCCCAGGCGCGCGCCTATTGCGAGTGGTTGAGCGGGTGGACCGGACGGCCGCACAGGCTGCCGACAGAGGCCGAGGCGGAAAAACTGTACGCGCCCGCCGCGGAAACGGAAAACACCCTCGATTACTGGGCGGGCTACGCGCCGAATCCCGAGGACGCCGCGCGCCTGCAGAAGAGGATCGCGGAACTCGGCGCGGGCGCGCCGCTGCTGAAGGAGGCCGGCTCGTTCCAGGGCAGGGGATCCGGTGATCCGGTGTTCGATCTGGGCGGCAACGTCGCCGAGTGGACCGTCGCCGCGGACGGGACCGGGCGCGCCGCCGGAGGGAGCGCCGACGCGCCGGCGGACGCCAAGCTGCGCGCCCGCAGCCCGGCGCCCGAATATACCGGCCTGCGCGTCATCCGGCCCGCGAAAGACTGAGTCCCGGCGGGCGGCAGAACAAAAAATCAGGGCTGAAAGCCCGTTTCATGTCACCCCGAGGCGGCGATTGGGGGCGGCACCCGATTTTCGTTGACAGCGGGAGGCACCGCTGTTTCATAATGGGCCGAAATTCGAGTAGGATCGCAATGGCAAGAATCGTTGATCCGGCAGGGGGGTAAAGCCAGGAACCTGTCCGAAAGGAGAGTTTATGTTTCAGAGTCTTCTGAAATCCGGAGTATTCAGAGCCTGCTTCGCGGTCGCACTGCTGCTTGTCTTCGTGCTGCCGGCGCATGCCCAGCTTACGTCCCTCTACGGGAGAGTTCACGACCAGGCCGGCGCCGTCGTCCCCGGCGTGACCGTAACCCTCATGAGTCCCACCGGCACCGAGCGCACCGACGTCACCGATGAGGTCGGCGTATACCGCTTCCTCCAGGTGCAGCCCGGGAAATACCGGGTCAAGGCAGAGCGGCAAGGCTTCAAATCAGCCGTTTACGAAAACCTGGATCTGCTCGTGGACACGCCCGCGACGCTCGACCTGAAGCTCGAGGTCGGGGGCATCAGCGAGACGGTTACCGTTGAGGCGAGCGCCATCCGGATCAACACCCAGGACGCGACCCTGGGCAACGCCTTCGAAGCCAATCAGGTTATCCAGCTGCCGTTGGAATCGAGAAACGTCGCGGACCTGCTGAGCCTGCAGGCCGCCGTGACGCCCGACGGCTACGTCAGCGGCGCGCGCAGCGATCAGTCGAACCTGACCCTGGACGGCATCGACGTCAACGAACAGCAGACGGGCGAGGCCTTCGCCTCCGTGATCCGCGTCAACCCGGATTCGCTGCAGGAATTCCGCGTCACCACGAGCACCGTCAACGCCAACCAGGGCCGCTCTTCCGGCGGCCAGGTTTCGCTCGTGACCAAGAGCGGCACGAACGAGTGGCACGGTTCGCTGTACGAATACCACCGCAACACCGTTACTACGGCCAACACCTTCTTCAACAACCGCTCGGGAGTGGAGCGCCCGAAGCTGCTCCGGAACGTGTTCGGAGGCTCCGTCGGCGGACCCATCAAAAAGGATCGGATTTTCTTTTTCTACAACTATGAGGGGCGCCGGGATGCGAAGGAAGATAGCGTCCTGCAGACGGTTCCGACCGCCACTCTGGGCCAGGGCATCATCCGTTATAACAATACCGAAGGAGGAATCTCAGAACTGAGCGGTTCAGCCTTCGACGCCCTCTTCCCGGTCGGCATGAATCCTGCCGCCCTGGAATTGCTTGCCGCGGCAGCCGGCAAATACCCGGCAAACGACACGGGCACCGGGGACGGCCTGAATACCAGCGGCTTCCGCTTCAATGCCCCGCTGCCGGTCAAATACAACGGCCATACCCTCCGGCTCGACTTCAACCTCACCGAGGACGGGCGGCATCGCCTCTTCGTGCGCGGCAACTACCAGCACGACACCGAGGCCGGCCTTCCGGCCTGGCCGGACACGCCGGGCACGTCGCGCTGGAGCCACCCCATCGGATACATGGCGCAATACGACTGGACGGCCAGCAACAACCTGATCAACACGTTCCGCTACGGCGTCACCCGCCAGGCTTTCAGCCAGCAGGGGGATTCAAGCCAAAATGCCATCCAATTCCGTTTTGTCTACGCGCCCTATGACTACACCCGTACGCTGAGCCGTGTCACGCCCGTGTACAACATCGTGGACGACGTTTCGTGGAGGAAGGGGAATCACACCTTCGGCTTCGGGGCGAACATCCGCATCATCCGCAACGAGCGCGTCTCTTATGCGAACTCCTATGATACCGCCTATGTCAACCCGTCCTATTACGAAGGGTCCGGTGCGGTGCTCTCCGATCCCATTGCGGACGCAGCGGGAAGCCTGTCCGATTTGAGGGCTGCCGTTGCCGCCGTTATCGGGAGATACAGCCAGTATTCGGGCAACTTCAACTTCGGACGCGACGGCAGCATCCTGAACGTGGGGGAGGGGGTCGGCCGAAAATTCGCCACCGAGGAGTACGAGTTATACGCCCAGGATTCCTGGCGCATAGTCCCGTCCCTGACGCTGACCTACGGATTGCGCTGGGGTTTGAACCGTCCGGTCTACGAGTCGACCGGACTCCAGGTCAAGCCGACGACCAGTCTGGGCGACTATTATGAAGACAGGAAGGCTTCCGCCCTGGAGGGCATTCCCTACAACGACTCGATCTCCGTCGACCTCGCGGGACCGGCCAATGGCAAGCCCGGGTACTACGACTTCAAGAAGAACGATTTTTCCCCCAGGGTGGGAGTCGCCTGGCAGCCGACGTTCGAGAACGATTTCCTGAAGGCCATCTTCGGGGAGGGGCAGAAGTCGGTCATCCGCGGCGGTTTCTCCATGTCCTACGACCGCATCGGGAGCGCCCTCGCGGTTTCCTTCGACCTGAACAACACCCTCGGGTTCTCCTCGACCCAGACGACGCCGGCAAACCTCTACAACGTTTCCGACAGTCCGGGCCCGCTCTATACCGGGCTCGACCAGCAGATCCGGAATCTGCCCGGGATCACCATCCCCGGCACCCTGTCGTTTCCCCTGACCACACCCGCCGACGAGGGGCAGCGCATCGAACAGTCGCTGGACGACACCCTCACGAGCCCCGTCAACTATACCTGGAACCTCTCGATCGCGCGCGAATTCGCCGGGGGGCTCACGGTCGAGGCCTCCTACGTGGGGCGCCGCGCACGCAACCTGCTGGCCACGCGCGACATCATGCAGCTCAACAATATCAGGGACCCGCAGTCGGGCATGGACTGGTATACCGCTGCGGGCATGCTCTATGACGCGCGCAAGCAGAATATCCCCGTAGACGAGATTCCGGCAATCCCGTACTTCGAGAACCTGTTTCCCTACTTTACCTGGCTCGGATGGGACACCCCCACCCAGAACGCGTACGGTTTCGTCGCCAGAGACGGGTTCGACTATCCGGATTTCACCTACCTGCAGTCTTATATGGACGATTCGGGTATATACCCCAATATGTTCTTCCATCCGCAGTACGCGGCGCTGTCCACCTGGAGCACGGTCGCCTATTCCGACTATCACGCGGCCACTCTCAGCGTCCGGGAGAGGTTCGGCAGCTCCTTCAGCTTCGATTTCAACTACACCTTCAGCAAATCCATCGACAACGCCTCCGGCCTGCAGACGTCCACCGCATACGATACGGCGTTCATCCTCAACTCTCTCAGGCCCGACGACAACAAGGCGGTGTCCGATTTCGACATGAAGCACATCGTGAACATGAATTCCGTCTGGCAGCTGCCTTTCGGTCGCGGGCACCGCTGGCTGGGCGGCGCGACCCCGGCCGTCGACGCTTTCCTGGGGGGGTGGCAGCTCGGCAACATCTTCCGGTGGAACAGCGGGACTCCGGTCGGTGCGCCCTTCGACGGCGAGGTCTGGGCCACGAACTGGAACGTGATGAGCAGCGGATCGCTCACCCGCCCGTTGAAGGCCTCCCCGACGAAGTCCGGGGACCATCCCAACTTTTTCGAAAATCCCGAAGCGGCCTTCCGCAGTTTCCGCAATGCGAAGGCCGGGGAGACGGGGCAGCGCAACATCTTCCGCATCCCTTCCTACGTAGCTCTCGATTTCCAATTGGCCAAGTCCTGGGCCCTGCCATACGCCGAAGGCCACAAGCTCCAGTTCCGATGGGAGGTTTTCAACCTGACCAACACCCAGCGCCTCGCGGGACCGAACCAAACCCGTGGCGCCTGGGGTTTGGGCTTCGATCCGGATGACCCGAACACGGAAATGTCGTCGGAATTCGGCCGAATCGTGGATACGCAGGGGACTCCGCGCGTTATGCAATTCGCATTGCGCTACGATTTCTAGGGAGTTGCTTCAGTCAGGCCAGCCGCGGCGCGGCGGCGGGGGACGTTCTCCCCGCCGCCGTTCCGCGGCTTATTTTTTGTTCCGCGTGATATAGCGGAGAAGTTTTTCCCGGTCGGGGTGGTCGGAGACTTTCCTGAGGAACTGTTCGTACTCGCTGGCCGCGCGGTCCTTCATCCCGGCCGCGTTGTACAGCGCTCCCAACCGCAGATGAGCATCGGCCTTCCCGACGGGATCGAGCCGCAGCGCTTCATTCAAATGGACGGCGGCTTTCGAGCCTTTTTTGACCTGCAATAAGGCCTCGCCCAGATAGTAGTGGGCGTCGGCGGATCGCGGATGGTCCTCTGCCGCCCGGCCGAGTGCCTCGACGGCTCCTTCGTAATCCTTGCGCGCCAGGAGGACCTTGCCGAGATTCAGCTGCGCAGGCGCGAATCCAGGCTTTTGCTCCAGAGCCTTGCGGTAGGCATCTTCCGCCTCCCTCATTTTCTGTAGATTGAACAGCGATGTCCCGAGCTCGGTCCACGCCTCGAAATCCTTCGGGTCCGCGCCGGTGATCCCATCCAGGAGTGACGCGGCCTTTCTGAAATCCTTTTTGCCCATCGCCTCCTGCGCATCACGGAAAAGCGCGCGGTTTTTCTCGGCGCGCGCGTACACTTCCAGGACTGCGCTGGAGCCCGCCGGTCGTAACGGCGCCCCAGGCGCGTCCGCCTTCCACGCGAGCTCGATATCCCGGCGGATGTCCGTGCTCCGTCTTTCCTGGAGCAGGAGGGGAATGCGCGCGACTTCCTGCCCCTCCACCTCGACGATCAGGTTGTACTCCCCGTTTTCCACCGAGTTGAAGCGGTACCGGCCTCCGTTCGGCATGGTGACGCGCCGCGTTTCAAGTCCGGGGATGCGTGCCAGGATCACGGTGTAGGTTTGGGGGACCTTTCCGGCTTCCGACTCATCGGCCTTGAGATCGCCGTACAGGCTGTGGCCATGCCCTTCCTGGGCCGTTGTGGCGGGTGCCAGAATTCCCGGAAGCATGACTGCAAAGAGCAGTAATCGGACCATTCTCATGAGATGTCCCTCCGCGACAGGTCTGCAAGACAGATCCTACCACAACGCCGGCTTGCGGCAGAGTCTGCCTGCGCAGGAACAGGCTTTTCCGACAGGTGGCGAGAGCTTTAATGACAGGAATTGGCCACGCATAATAAAAGGGCGCCCCTCTGGTGGTAATGTGTTAGTTGCAACC
>CAZTHE010000035.1:0-11236 GCA_964613495.1 uncultured Acidobacteriota bacterium
GTGGCAGCTTTTTTTTCTTCTAGAAGGCGAGCCACAGGAGCGGGCTCAGGCCGGCGAGAGCCAGTGCGGCGAGGAGCGCCAGGCTTTCGAGTCCCGCGCGGCGATTGCCGAAGCTGAGAGCGTAAATCCCCTTCGCCACGTTGTTGCTGGCCACGGCCACGAGGATCGCCCCGGCGCGCCCGGCGAGCTGCGTGGGCATGTCGGCCGCCTGCGTCATGCTCAGGATGAACGGGTCCACGTCGGCGAACCCGATGACGGCTCCCAGGATGTAGGCTCCCCGGTTCCCCAGATAGGAAAACGCCAGCCGCGTCAGGACCAGGATCACCAGGAAGAGCGCCGCAAAAAAGAACGCCGAACGCAGTTCGAGCGGGTTTTCCTGCGTGTGCTGCTCGAGCAGCTTTTCGCGCGCCCCGTCCCGCCTCCTGGACCACAGGTAGCCCGTAACCGCCGCGGCGGCGGCCAGCACCAGGAACGGCGCAGCCAGCAGGCGCATCAGGTCGAGGTTGAAAATCCCCACGAGAATCGTGATGCGCAGGTACATGAAGGCGGAGGCGAGGAGAATGGCTCCCGCGAACAGGTGCGGGTGCGAACCCTCCCTCGAGGACCGCTTCGCCAGGGCGACGGTCGTCGCCGTGGACGAATAGATGCCGCCGAGGATGGCGGAAAGAAGGATGCCGCTCTCCCTGGTGGCGCGAAGGAGCAGGTAGCTGCCGTAGGAGACCGTGCTTACGGCCACGACGACGAGCCAGGTCTTGAACGGATTGATGAGAAACCGACCGAAATCCTGGTTTGGCAGAATCGGCAGAATCACCACGGTCAGCAACAGGAACTTGGTGAACGTCAGAATTTCGTGCGCCTCGAGGTGGCGCGTCAGGCCTTCCAGAACGTCTTTCAACTCGAGGAGCAGCAGGCTGGCCACCGTCAGCGTGGCGGCGAACCACAGGTGGTCGTGGTAGACCAGCGACCCGACCAGGTAGGTGATCAGGCCCGTAAGCTCCGACGTGATCCCCGGCTTCTCTTCGGCCTGCTGGGTCTTGATCTTGTTCCAGTACGAAAGGATCAGGAAACCGCCGACGACCAGGAACCCGAGGATCTCCGGCAGGACCTGCTGCCCGGCCAGCAGGGCGATCGCATAGCCGATCAGGGCTATCAGCGGGTAGGTCCGCACCCCGCCGAATGAATAGTGGGGCTCGGTTGCCTTGTGCTCTTCCCGCTCCAGGCCGATGAGGAATCCCAGGAAGAGCGTCAGAACGATCTTGATTCCCTCGATGGGCAAATACTGCGCTATTTGTTCGAATGGCATGATGGATGATTCCAGATTCCAGATTCCAGATTTCAGATTTCAGATATTACGCGGGGATGCGGAGGCCCCGGGGTGATGCCCCGTCAATCCGATCGGCATGCTCCTCTCAGGGTCGGGATCGGCCGTCGGCGATCCACAAATAGATGGTCCGGTTGAACCCGCTTTCGTCCGGGATGCGTTCGGTTTTCCGCGGCGCCCAATCCCCCATCCCGAACGCGTGCGAAACGATGCGCGCTCCCGGTTTCAACTGCTTCGTCAGCATCGGGCGCAGGATTTCGTTCGAGGAGGTGAGCAGATACAGCGTGACGACCGTGGCCCCGGAGACGTCGGCTTTCGTGGCGTCCCCGACCCGGAACGTGACGAGATGCTCCACTCCCGCCTCCCTTGCGTTGGCGGCCGATTCGCGTATGCGCTCCGGATCGATGTCGATTCCGATGCCGTGCGCGCCGTATTTCTTCGCGGCCGTTATGACGATGCGCCCGTCGCCGCACCCGAGGTCGATCACCGTGTCCTGCGCCGTGACCCCGGCCATTTCCAGCATCCTCTCGACGACGTACTGCGGCGTGGGGACGTACGGCGCCAGACTCTGCTGCCCCGCGGCGACGGACAGGCACACCACCCCGATCAGCAGGGCAAGACCCGGAATGTGCGGCCGCCCGATTCCTCTCGTACCGGCGCCTCCTCGCGCGATGGGTCCATTGTAGTCTCATCCTTCTTTTGTGACGATATTTTTTATCGGCCGGCCCCCCGTCTTCCGATAAACGGCGGCACCGGCGGCTTTTGAGATTTTTCGCGCGGCGGCCTTTGAGTACAATGGGACGGCCATGGACCCCCGTCAGCCGTTTATCGCAGCCGCCTTTCAGCCTTTCGGCACGCAGCACCTGGCCGTCCTTGCCGTCATCGCGGCCGCGTGCGCCCTCGTCTTCCGCGTGGCCGGGCAGGCGAGCCGTTCCGCGAGGCTGCTGTTCGGCCGGGCCCTCGGGTGCGTGCTCCTGGCCTATGCGGTCTGCCTGTACGTGCAGCAGGCGTACGCGGGATTCCTCGCCTGGGAGTATTCGCTGCCCCTGGAACTGTGCAACCTCGTGCTGATCGCCTGTCTCGTCTCGCTGTTCCGGCCGAACCGGTTCACGACGGAGATCGCATATTTCTGGGGCCTGGGCGGAGTGCTGCAGGCCACGGTCACGCCGGATCTCGGCCTGGGATTCCCGTCCTGGGACTTCCTGCTCTTCTTCTGGGGGCACGGGGCGACGCTGCTGGCCATCGCCTTTCTGGCCTCGGATCCCGAACTTACGCCGCGCCGGAACGGCGTCCTGCGCATGATGATGGCCCTGAACGCGTACGCCCTGCTGGTCGGTGGGATCAACGCGCTCGCGGGGTGGAATTACGGCTATTTGTGCCGGAAGCCCGCGATGCCGTCCCTGCTGGACTTTCTGGGGCCCTGGCCCTGGTACCTGTTGTCGCTCGAGGGCATCGCGCTCGCGACATTTTGGATCCTGGACCGGGTGTGGCGTCTGTTAGTATGGTGCCGGAAACCGGAGAGACCCGGGTCGAATGCCGTGCCGGGTCGGCGGAGAGAACATGAAGATTGATCGCGAGTTCACCTTCCGCGCCGTGGTAGTCGGGCTGGTGCTGAGCCTGGCCATGGCGGCCGCAAACATGTACCTCGGGCTCAAGGTCGGGATCACCATCAGCGCCAACATCCCGTGCAGCGTCATCGCCCTCATCCTGTTCCACACGGTGCTGCGCACCCGGTCGGTCGCCGAAGTCAACATCTCGCAGGCCACCGGTTCGGTCGGGGAGGGCCTGGCGGCCGGCGTGGTCTTCGTGTTCCCGGCCCTCGTGCTTTCGGGCGCCTTCCGGCCTTTCGCCGAGTGGGAGTTCGCCGAATACGCGACCGTCACGCTGGCCGTGCTGGCCGGGAGCATTCTCGGGATCGTGCTGACAGGATTTCTCCGCCGGCCGATGGTGGTGGAGTCCGGCGAACTGAAATACCCCGAAGGCGTGGCCACGGCGGAAATCCTGAAGACTGGAATGGCGGCGTTCGGGGAGGGCCGGCGGGAAGGGATGCGCGACGTGATCGCCGCCTTCTTCGGGGGCCTCGCCGTGAAGCTCTTTTCCTCGGGATTCGCCGTGGTGCAGGAGACGGTCTCGGGTTCTTTCCGGGCGGGGCACGCGGCGTTCCGGCTGGGATCGGATGTGTCGGCCGCCCTCGTCGGCGTCGGCTTCATCATCGAGTTCAACGGCGCCGTGCTCGTGGCCGCGGGCGGCGCCCTGGCCTGGTTATTCTTCATTCCCCTGTTTACCGCGCTCCAGGCCTCCGGCGGCGCGGCAGACGCGTCGGCGTCGGCGATGTGGGCGAACCAGGTCCGTTACATCGGCGTCGGGGGCATGGCCGTCGGCGGATTGTGGTCCATCATCCAGATACGGCGCCAGCTCGCGGCCGGCATCCGATCGGCGCTTTCGGGTTTGAAGGGATCCGGCCGCGCCGCGTCCGCGGACCCGGGAGGTCCCGGGAGTGCGGACCTGCGCCAGACCGCCACATGGGTCCTCATCGCCGCCGGTGTCCTGATTGCCGCGGGGGTCTATTTTTGCAATGTGGGACCGCTCGGCGCCGGCATCGCGACGCTATACACGGTCCTGGCGGTTTTCTTTTTTGTGGCCATTTCGGTCTATATCGTCGGCCTGATCGGCAGCACGAACCAGCCCGTTTCCGGGATCACCATCTGCACCTTCCTGCTGGCCGCCCTGTTCATCTTTGCGGGCCGCATCTCCGGGACCGAGGCCGTCCGGACCATTCTCCTGATATCCGGCGTCGTGTGCCTGGCCGCGTGCCTTTCCGGGACCGCGTCGCAAAACTTCAAGACGGCCCTCATCGTCGGGGGGACGCCGCGGGCGCTGCAAACGGGCCTCATCATCGCCGTGGTCGTCACGTCGCTGCTGGCCGCCCCGCTGATGGCGTTCCTGGACAAGGCCTTCGGGATCGGGTCCGAAAAGCTGCTCGCGCCGCAGGCCGGGATGTTCGCGGCCATGGCGAACGGGCTGTTCGTGGAAGGATCGAGCCTGCCGTGGAACATGATCGCCCTGGGCGCCGCGCTCGCCGTCGCCTTGATTATCGCGGGAGTCTACCTGAAACGGCGCGGTTCGAGCTTCGGCATCAGCCCGATGGCCGTGGCCGTCGGCATCTACCTTCCCTTCACCACGACGCTTCCCATCCTGCTCGGCGGCATCGTCCACCTCGTGGTCACCCGCAAATTCCGCGCCGGCGAGAAACTGGACATGGCCATCCGGGCGGGGACCGTGTTTTGTGCGGGCCTGGTGGCCGGAGAGGCCATCACTGGGATTTTCCTGGCCGTGCCGATCGGCATGGATGTCCACCTGCCCATTACGCTGATCCGGTCCGGCTGGACCCGGGACCTCCTGTCGGTCCTCGTGCTCGTCGCACTGCCGTGGTGGATCTACCGATCGATAGTGAAGAAGCAGTCGGCAGTCGGTAGTCGGCAGTGGACTGACGGTTAATCTTGCGGGGTGCCCGAATACTCGCTTTGCGGCCACTGGGATATCGGAAGCAAAAATAGAGCAGTCGGCAGTCGGCAGTCGGCAGTCGGCAGTGGACTGACGGTTAATCTTGCGGGGTGCCCGAATACTCGCCGTGTGACCACTTGGATATCGGAAGCAAAAATAGAGCAGTCGGTAGTCGGCAGTCGGCAGTCGGCAGTGGACTGATGGTCAGTCTTGCGGGGAGGGGCAAATACTCGCTGTGGGACAGCAGTCGGCAGTCGGTAGTCGGTAGTCGGGTGGGAATTTATGCTCATCTGATGGATTTGCGTCAGGCGCGAAGAGCCGGCAGAAAATTAACCATAAGTCCACTGCCGACTATCCACTATCCACTACCCACTGCCCACTGCCGACTATCCACTACCCACTGCCCACTGCCGACTACCGGCTACCGACTGCCGACTGCCGACTGCTTCTTGCGCTCGCCCCGCCTGACGCCGTAGAATTCAGGATTTGGTCTCCGCATGCTAGACAAGATCGTGGTGCGCGGTGCGCGCCAGCATAACCTGAAGAACATCAGCCTCGAAATCCCGAGGCAGAAGCTGACCGTCATCACCGGTCTCTCGGGATCGGGCAAATCCAGCCTCGCTTTCGACACGATTTACGCCGAAGGGCAGCGCCGCTATGTCGAATCGCTGTCCACCTACGCCCGGCAGTTCCTGGAGCGGATGGAAAAGCCCGAAGTGGACAGCGCCGAGGGGCTTTCGCCCGCCATCAGCATCGAGCAGAAGACCACCAGCCGCAGCCCGCGATCCACGGTGGGAACCGTGACCGAAATTTACGATTACATGCGGCTGCTGTTCGCCTCCGTCGGCCGGCCGCACTGCCATGTCTGCGGCCGGCCGATTGCGCGCCAGACCGTCGACCGGATCGCGGACCTGATCCTGGAGTATCCCGCGGATACGCGCGTGGTCATCCTGGCTCCGGTGGTGCGGGACCGGAAAGGGGAGTTCAAAAAGCTCTTCGAGACCTATCTCGGGAAGGGATACCTGCGGGCAAGAGTCGACGGCAGGATGCGCGATCTCGAAGAGGACATCCGTCTGACCAGGACGCGCAACCACACCGTCGAAATCGTCGTCGACCGGATACTGATCAAACCCGGCATTCGAAAGAGGCTGGAGCTGTCGGTAAGGGCGGCCATGGATCTCGCCGAGGGACTGGTGACCGTCGCGGCCCAGGATCTGGAGGAAAGGCTTTTTTCCGAACGGCAGGCGTGCATCGATTGCGGGATCAGCATCCCGGCTCTCGAACCGCGTTCGTTTTCCTTCAACTCGCGGCACGGCGCCTGTAGCGCCTGCGACGGGATGGGGACGCGCCGGGTCATCAATCCGGAAAATCTGGTCCTCGACCCGGCACAGCCTGCCGCGAAGCTCGAGTTTTCCGTCGAAAACCCCAGGATTGCGCTCCACCTCCGCGAAACGCTGCTGGAGCTCGTGCGGCAGTTCAAATGCGATCCCAAAACGCCCTTCGGAAAGCTGCCCGAGCGCGTCCGGGACACGTACTTTCACGGAACGGCCGCGGAGGCCGCGACGGGCAGGGGTGCGCGGCGCGCGGTGCCCGGATTCCGGGGTGTCGGGCCGTGGCTCGAATCGCTCCTGGCCGAAGACGACGAAGCCCGGGGCCGCGACGAACTGGAAAGAGTATTTTCCTACCGGGACTGCGGCTCCTGCGGGGGATCGCGGCTGAAGCCCGAGAGCCGGGCCGTCAGGATCGCCGGCATGTCCATCGCCGATTTCAGCCGGCTGTCCCTGAAAGACGCGGCGGAAGCCTTCCGGAAAGTGCAGTTGACGGCCAGGGAGTCGCAGATCGCCGGACAGGTTTTGCGCGAAATCTGCGACCGGGTGGATTTCCTGCTGAACGTCGGCGTGGGCTACCTCTCGCTCGACCGGCCCGCCGCGTCTTTGTCCGGCGGCGAGGGGCAGCGCATCCGGCTGGCGACCCAGATCGGTTCCAGGCTGCGAGGCGTTCTGTATGTGCTGGACGAACCCTCCATCGGCCTCCACCCCCGAGACAACCGCAGGCTCCTGGATACGCTGGCGGACCTGCGGGACATGGGGAACACCGTCCTGGTCGTCGAGCACGACGAAGACACGATGCGCAGCGCGGACCACATCGTCGACCTGGGACCCGAGGGAGGCCGTTACGGCGGGAACGTCGTGGCGGAAGGTGCGATCGAGGATATCGTGCGCGCCCCCGACTCCATTACCGGCAAGTACCTCGGCGGCGAACTGCGCATCGAATGCCCGAAGGCGAGGCGCAAGGGGAACGGCAAGAAGCTCCTGGTGCGGGGGGCGAGACAGAACAACCTCAAGGACCTGGACGTGGAGTTTCCCCTCGGACTCTTCATCTGCGTTACCGGGGTTTCCGGCGCGGGCAAGTCCTCGCTCGTAGACGACATCCTCTACCGGACGCTTTCCAGGAAGCTGCACCGCGCGATCACGAGTCCCGGCCTGCACCGCGAAATTGTCGGGATCGAGCACCTGGACAAGGTGATCGAAATCGACCAGTCGCCGATCGGCAGGACGCCGCGCTCCAACCCCGCCACCTACACCGGGTTGTTTGCTCCGCTCCGGGACCTCTTCGCGATGCTCCCCGAGTCCCGGATCCGCGGGTACAAGGCCGGGAGGTTCAGCTTCAACGTGAAGGGCGGTCGATGCGAAGACTGCCAGGGCGACGGCCTGCGGCGCATCGAAATGAGCTTTCTGCCCGACGTGCGTGTTCTGTGCGAAACGTGCCAGGGGAAGCGCTACAACCGGGAAACGCTCGCCGTCAAATACAAGGGCTATTCCATCGCCGACCTGCTGGAGATGAATATCGGCGACGCCCATGGCCTGATGGAAAACCTGCCGGCCATCGCGCAGAAGCTGCAGACACTGAACGACGTCGGGCTGGGTTACGTGCAGCTCGGCCAGTCGGCGACGACGCTTTCGGGAGGGGAAGCCCAGCGCGTCAAGCTGGCCAAGGAGTTGAGCCGCCGCGCCACGGGACGAACTTTGTATATCCTGGACGAACCGACGACGGGACTCCACTTTCACGACGTCAAGCGGTTGCTCGATATCCTGAACAGCCTGGTGGATCTCGGGAACACGGTGGTCGTCATCGAGCACAATCTGGACGTCATCAAGATGGCCGACCGGATCATCGATCTGGGACCCGAAGGGGGCGAAGGCGGCGGCCGCATCGTCGCACAGGGGACCCCCGAACAGGTCGCCCGCGTCAGCGCCTCCGCGACCGGCCAGGCTCTCCGGCACCTTCTTTAGTCGGCAGTCGGTAGTCGGTAGTGGGCAGTCGGCAGTCGGTAGTCGGTAGTCGGCAGTGGGCAGTCGGCAGGGAATGTCGTGTTTCCCGGATAGAAGTGAGATGTGGCAATTGGTTGTTTCAGGTTGATACAATTACACTTTTGTGATTCGCCAAACTGCCGACTACCGACTACCGACTGCCGACTGAGGTATGCAATGCTGGTAAACGAGATTTTCTACAGCATCCAGGGCGAATCCGGCTATGCGGGGTGGCCCTGCGCGTTCGTCCGGTTGACGGGCTGCAACCTGCGGTGCAGCTACTGCGACACGCAATATGCCTTTTATGAAGGCACCGAGATGACTGTCGAGGAAGTCGTGCGGGCGGTTGAAGCGTATCCGACGAACCTCGTCCTCGTGACCGGAGGGGAGCCGATGCTGCAGGAACCGGTCGGCGGGCTGCTCGATGCGCTGATCGGGAAGGGTTATACGGTCCTGCTCGAAACGGGCGGGCAGGCGCCGCTTGCGGGCGTGAATCCGCTCGTGCACAAGATCGTGGATTTCAAGTGCCCCTCCAGCGGGATGGCCGGCCGCAACGATTACGGCAATGTCCAGTGCCTGACGCAGGGCGACGAGGTGAAGCTCGTCGTCGGCGACCGGGAGGATTTCGACTGGGCGTGCGGCCTGATCCGGCGGTTCGACCTGACGTCTCGGGCCGGGGCGGTGACGTTTTCGCCGGTGCACGGGAAGCTTCCCGCGGCGGACCTTGCGCAATGGGTATTGCACTGCGGTCTTCGCGTCCGCATCCAGCTGCAGTTGCACAAGATCATCTGGCCGGGAGTGCCGCGCGGCGTATAGGCCGCGTCTGAGGAGTCTGGGTGAATTCGCAAAGCCTGATTGCCGGAATGCGGCGCCGGGTCCTCGAAGAGGAGGGGGCCCTGCGCAAGGAGGCGGCGCTGCGCGTCGCGCTCTGCCACCCTTCCCCGTATGCCGCCGCCATGAGTTCCCTCGGCTTCCAGACGATATACCGGGAGATCCACGCCCATCCCGAAGCGGCCGCCGAACGCGCCTTTCTTCCCGAAACCCCCGGCCTCTACCGCACGAGCCGGCTGCCGGTGATGACGTACGAAACCGGGACGCCGCTGGCGGAGTTTCCCGTCGTGGCCTTCTCGATCGCGTATGAACTGGAACTGGCGGGCATTTTCGAGATGCTCGACCTCAGCGGCATCCCGCCGCTCCGGCACGACCGGACGGACCGGCACCCGCTCATCGTCGCCGGCGGGCCCCTGACCTATTCCAATCCCGCGATCCTGGCCCCTTTCGTCGACCTGGTCCTGCTCGGCGAAGGCGAGGATCTCGTGCACGTCTTCCTCGACGCGGCGGCCTCGATGCGCAGGGAGGAACTGCTGTCGCATCTCTCCCGGATGCCGGGGTGTGCCGTGCCAGGGCGGACGGCGGGCTCTGCGGGGATGGGGAAGGCCGCGGACGAACGCCTGCCCGCCCGTTCGCAGATCCTCACGAAAAACACGGTCCTGTCCTCGATGTTCCTCGTGGAGCCCGAAAGAGGCTGTTCCCGCGGTTGCGCATTCTGCGTGATGCGCTGCACCACCAACGGCGGGATGCGGCTCGTCGATCCGGAAAAGGTGCTCTCGCTGATTCCGGCAAATTCCCGGCGCGTCGGGTTGGTGGGGGCCGCGGTTACCGATCACCCCGGCATCCGGTATCTCATCCGGAAGATCGTCTCCGGCGGCAGGGAGATCGGGGTGTCCAGCCTCAGGGCCGACCGGCTGGACGCGGAACTGGTGCAACTGCTCGCGCAAGGGGGATATCAGACGCTGACGACGGCGGCGGACGGGGCCTCGCAGCGGTTGCGCGATGCGGCCGGCCGGAATATTTCCGAGCAGCACCTGCTGCGGGCCGCGGAGCTCGCGCGCGGCGCCGGGCTTCGGCGGATGAAGGTGTACCAGCTCCTGGGCCTTCCCGGAGAGTCCGCGGAAGACGTCGAGGAACTCGTCCGCTTTTCGCGGGAACTGGCGAGCATCGTCCCGCTCTCCATGACCCTCTCGCCCTTCGTGGCCAAGAAGAATACGCCGATGGACGGGGCGCCGTTCGAGCCGGTCCGGTCGCAATCGGCGAAACTGGCCCGGATCCGGAAAGCGTTGAAGGGGAAGGTCGATATCAAGCCCGTGTCGGTCCGGTGGGCGTGGGTGGAGTACATGCTGTCCCAGGGGGACGAGTCCGCGGGATTGGCGGCCATGGACGCGTGGAAGGCCGGCGGCGATTTCGCGTCCTGGCGACGGGCTTTTGCGGACCGCGGTATGAGCGCTTCCCTAACCGGCGCCGGACCGGAAAAACCCATGGAGGAATGAAGCCCTATGTTCAAACAGGTGAGACGCGAATCCCTGCCGTGTTCCACCGTGTTCCGCCGGTGCAGCAGGTTTTCCGCTGTCCGGTGGGCTCTGGCCGCGCTTGTCCTGTTCGGCGGGTACATGCCGACCGGCGGGTTTGCGGAGGAACCGGGGGATAAACCCGAGGAAGGGCGGTTCGACATTTATGTCGCGGACAAGCGCATAGGATACGAGCAGTTTTCGATCGCCGCCTCCGCGGACACCGTTGAAAGCAACTCCGTCGTCGAATTCAGGGATCCCGGGAACCGGCGCAGGAAGGTGCGGCTCGAAACCCGCTTGAGCATGGACGCCCGGTTCGTGCCCCGGGCCTACGTGCTCCGGACGGACGTCGATGGAAAGAAGGGAACGGTCACCGGGACATTTTCGGCGGACGAAGCGGCGTTCGAATACCAGGGGGGAGAGCGCCCGCTGAAGCGGGGTTTGCTGGTCGGGGACCGCTACGTCATCCTGGACACCAATATTTTCCATCATTTCACGTTTGTAGCACGCCAGGTCGATCCCCAGGCGGGCAGGGCCCAGTCCATCGAGGCCGCCATTCCCCAGGAACTGGACGTAGGACGGCTCAAGGTCAGGGATACGGGCCTCGAGAGGGTCGCCATCGGCGGGAAAAGGATGGACCTGCACCACCTGGAGGCCGATTCGGGGCTGCAGCTGATCGACCTTTGGGTCGACGATCAGAAAAAGCTGCACAAACTCGCCATTCTTTCGAAAAAGCTCGAGGTCGTGCGCGTGCG
>CAZTHE010000035.1:11336-33939 GCA_964613495.1 uncultured Acidobacteriota bacterium
AAAAGCTGCACAAACTCGCCATTCTTTCGAAAAAGCTCGAGGTCGTGCGCGTGCGGTAACTGCAAATTCCAGATTCCAGATTCCAGACGGGTTGATCCAAGATCCGAAATCAGACACCGGGCAACTCCCCACCCTATCCAAGCCCGAATATGGAGAAAAACCAGGATCTGGAATCTGGAATTTGAAATCTGGAATCAACATTGCGTATCCGCGTCCGGGACCTTATGTATTAGGCTGGCCCGGCGGACGCCGGCGGGCGTAATTGATTCATATTTTGCAACCTATGAGCAGGCATTGCGTAAAAGCTTAAGCTGGTGCAAGCTTAATTTACGGAGGAATGGGAAATGGGCAATCAGCCGAATGAGAAAGGGCGGACCGGAAAGAAGCTGTTCAGTTTTCTGATGGTTCTGTTTGTTCTGGCCCTGGGCATCGGGATCGGAACCGTGATCTCCACCCGCGTCGACGCGACCGGACCGGGCGACAGCCAGTTGCAGATGCAATCGGCCGGCAAGCCCGTGGCCGGCGGCGCCGTGCTGGCCCTGTCGAAGGCTTTCGAGGAAGTCGCGACGCGCATAGAGCCTGCCGTGGTCAATATCAACACCGAGGAGATCGTCACCAACCGTCGTCAGAGTTCTCCCGAGCAGGAATACGACGACCCGATGTTCGACTATTTCCGTCGCCTTTTCCCCGAGCGGATGATGCCGGAACAGCAATTGAGGCGCAGCCTGGGATCCGGCGTGATCGTGGATCCCAAAGGCTACATCATCACCAACAACCACGTGGTCGAGGGCGCGACCAAGATCAAGGTCAGCGTGTCCGGCGGGGAAGAATACACGGCGAGAGTGATCGGCACCGATTCCGTTTCCGATATCGCGGTCATCAAAATCAACGGGACCAAGGACTTCCCCTATGCGAAGATCGGGAATTCCCAGACCACGAAGGTGGGGGACTGGGTGCTGGCTATCGGGAGCCCGTTCGGGCTGGAGCAGTCGGTGACGGCCGGGATCATTTCCGCAACGGGAAGGACTTTTGAGGACGGTGGCCCGACGGCCGGATCCCAGCTCAATGACTACCTGCAGACGGACGCCTCGATCAACCGCGGAAACAGCGGCGGTCCGCTCGTTAACATGAATGCCGAGGTCGTCGGCATCAACAGTTTCATCTCCACGCCTTCGGGTGCCAGTGCCGGAGTGGGATTTGCCGTCCCGTCGCACCTTTTCGTCAGGATCTACAACCAGATCCTCCAGACGGGAAAGGTTTCCAGGGGCTGGGTCGGCATCACGATGAACCGTCAGCCTTTCACGCCGGCGATGGCAAGGTTTTTCGGCATAAAGCAGGGTTCGGGCGTATTGATTACCGATCTTAGCGACGAGAAGGGCCGGTCGGCGACCACCGGACCGGCGGCCAAGGCGGGCCTCAAGCCTGAGGACGTCATCGTGGAATTTGACGGGAAGAAGATCACGAACAACCAGGACTTCCGTCTGGCGGTGGCGAACACGATGCCGGGAACGAAGGCCAGGATCAAGGCCGTGCGGCAGGGCAAGGAGCAGGTGTTCGAGGTCCTGATCGCGGAAAGGAAGCTGGAGGAGCAGGAACAGGCCCAGTACAGCTTTGAAGAGCCGGAAGAGAAGCCGAAGACCGAAATCGGGCTGAGCTTCGACGTGCTTCCCGGCGGCATGGCGGAATCGCTGGATGTCTCCGGCGGCGCGTATGTCATATCCGTGAAGCCAGGAAGCCTCGCCGACGAGGCCGGCCTGATCGGATCGGATTCCGGCGGCAGGGGAGACGTCATTGTCGCCGCAAACGGCAAGCCGATCCAGAATCCCCAGGACCTGCTCGCCATCGTCAAAAATTTGAAGAACGGCGAGGCGGTAGTACTGAAGTTCCTGCGTGTCATAGGCCAGGAGCGGAACCGGGCGCTCATCTCCGAAACCAACTACACGAGCATCGTCAAACCTTAGACGGCGGCGGGCACCGACGCCGGGAGACCGAGATGGCCGCCTACGAACAGACCGTGGAGGCGAGAGGGCACCTGATCGATTCCGGGATCATGTCCCGCATCCTGGACCGTATCATCGAGGGCAAGTGCAGTTTTCAGATTGAAGAGTTTGCCGTCGGGAAAACGAACGAGGACGAGTCGTTTGCCCGGATCAAGATTCAATCGTCGAACCTCGATTCCCTGAGGGAGACCCTGGACGTACTGGTCCCCCTGGGATGCTATCTCTCACAAGAGGAGGATGCTCTGCTGGCGCCTGCCCCGGGACCGGGGCAGGTGCCGGACGATTTCTATTCCACGACGAATTACCGCACGTTCGTCCGGCTTTCCGGGGAGTGGAAGCTGGTCGGAGACCAGCGCATGGACGGCGTGATCCGGGTGGACTCCGGCGGGCCGCGCTGCGTCAAGCTCCGCGACATCCAGGGGGGCGACATGGTGGTCCGCGGCCATGCGGGAATCAAGGTCCTCCGCGATTTTAAGGACCGGGAGCGCAGGGATTTCACTTTCATGGCCAGTGAAGTCTCCTCGGAACGCCGCGTCGAAGTGGTGGTGCGGCAGCTAGCCGGCATGCTGCGCCAGACGCGGGAGGCCGGAGGCAAGATCGTCGTGGTCTGCGGCCCCGTCGTCGTGCATACGGGCGGCGTGGACGGTCTCTGCCGGCTGATCCGGGGCGGGTATGTCAGCTCCTTCCTGGGCGGCAACGCCGTTGCGGTCCACGACGTCGAATATGCCCTCTACAAGACGTCTCTGGGCGTGCACCTCGAAACGGGCATACCGGCGCACGAGGGGCACCGCAACCATATGCGTGCCATCAACATGATCAACCACTGCGGCGGCATCGCGAAAGCCGTCGAAACGGGCGCCCTTCGGTCCGGCATCATGTATGAACTCGTCAGACACGGGATCCCTTTCGCGCTGGCCGGCAGCATTCGCGACGACGGCCCGCTGCCCGACACCATCACCGATATGGTCCAGGCCCAGGCGCGCTATGCCGATTTGCTCCAGGGCGCCGAGATGGTCATGATCCTCGGAACGATGCTTCACGGCATCGGCGTGGGAAACATGATCCCCTCCTGGGTCCGTACGATTTGCGTGGACATCAACCCCGCCGTGGTCACGAAGCTCTCCGACCGGGGTTCGGCCCAGACCATCGGCATCATCACCGACGTCGGGGCCTTCCTGCACCTGCTGAAAGACCAGATCTAACGGACAGGAATCCGGCCGCGAATTATCACGAACCCAACGAAATTCGTGAAATCGGCGGCCGGCTTTTGTTCTTCCCCTATATACTTGTTTATTAAAGAATTATGGGGGCTCGTGCAAAAAACGGGGACATTCTGCCGGAAACCGCCTGCCGCATAACCACGCGGCCGGCTCAGCCCCGGTTTGACTTTAAGTTATGCAATACTATATTCTTAGCGGGCAGCTTATCACGCTCGCGCTGCCCCCGATCGAAGTGTGCCGGAATTTGGGAGTATTTCGTAACCATGGTGGCCACCGCCGAATATCTGCAGAATGAGAGAATCCGGGAGATTCTTCACTGGGTGATCGCCTCGTTTATCGTGACGGGCAAGCCCGTGGGGTCCCGCAAGGTAGCCAGGCACAGCTCGGAGCAGTTGAGCGCGGCCACGGTCCGCAACATCATGGCGGATCTCGAGGAGATGGGCTACCTGCATCAGCCGCACGCTTCGGCGGGCCGGGTTCCCACCGACAAGGCATACCGGTTTTACGTGGATTTCCTGCTGAAGAGGAGGAACCTCTCGCCCCGGGATAAGGATATGATAAACAGGGACTTGAGGCTTGATGACAGTCCCGAGCACCTGATGGCCAGGGCCAGCCAGGTCCTGTCGCGCGTCTCGAAAAATGTGGGCATCGTGGTTTCTCCCCCGATCAGCCGGGTCGCCCTGAAGCACCTGCAATTCGTCAAGCTTGCGGACCTCCGCATCCTGGTCATCCTCGTGTCCCGGACCGGCATCGTTCAGAACCGGGTCATCCACTATGCGGAGGAAATCTCGCAGACCGAACTGGACCAGGCCGCACGCTATATCGTCGAGCATTTCAAAGACAGCAACCTTCAGGAGATCAGGGGCCAGATCCTCAAGCTGGTCCAGCAGGAACGGGCCCTTTATGACAAATTCATGCAGCACATCATCGCGCTGAGCACCCGGGCCTTTGCCGACCCGGAGAGCGAGATGGAAGCCGAGATCTACCTCGACGGAACCTCGAACCTCATCAAAACCCCAGAGTTTTCCGATATCAACAAGATGAAGCTTCTTCTCGAAGCCATCGAGCAGAAGAGCCGGCTGGCGGCGCTGATATCCCGCTGTATCGAGGACGACGCCCAGGAGGTCAGGATCACGATCGGCGCGGAAAACGCGCTGCAGGGGATCGAGGACTGCGCGCTGATCACGTCCCGCTACGCCGTGGACGAGAGGACGCACGGATCGCTCGCGATCCTCGGGCCCACGCGCATGGAATATGCGCGCGCCATATCACTCGTGGATTATGTTGCCCGGCTGTTCGGCCGGGTACTTGAGACAGGAAACTAGACGATGACTTGGAGAATCTACCGGAACCCTTCGGAATCGGACGGAAGCGACACCGCGCCGTGTGAGGAAACGAACCAGGACGGCATGGAATCGGTGGCCGCACCGGCGGATCCCCTGGCGCAGCTCGAGGCGGACGTCAACGCCGCCAAAGCCGAGGCCGCGGAATGGCAGGACCGTTTCCTGCGAAAGGCCGCGGAGCTGGAAAACTACCGGAAAAGGATGGAAAAGGAAAAAGCCGAATCGATGGGGGCGGCGAAAAGCTCCGTGTTGATGGAGTTTCTGCCCATCCTGGATGACTGCGAACGGGCATTGAAGAGCTTCCGGGAAGCCCGGGACGCGGCGCCGGGTCTCGAGCAATACCGGGAAGGGGTCGAACTCCTTTACAAACAGCTGCTGGATGCCGTGGGCCGGATCGGCGTGGTTCCCATCGAGAGCGAAGGGACGCCGTTCGATCCGCACCTGCATGAGGCCGTGTCGCGCGAGGCCACTGCGGAGTTCGAAGAGAACACCGTCGTCAGGGAATTGCGCCGGGGCTACGTGTTCAAGGACCGGCTGCTCCGGCCGGCGCAGGTCGTCGTTGCATTTCATCCCGTCGCGGAAAACTGAACGTCCCGATGAGCAAAATCATTGGAATAGACCTGGGGACCACGAATTCCTGTGTCGCGGTTCTGGACGGACCGTCGGTCCAGATAGTGCCGAACACCATCGGCGGCCGGACCACGCCCTCCGTCGTCGCCTTCACGGAGAAGGGCGAAAGGCTCCTGGGGCAGATCGCCAAACGCCAGGCCGTGACGAATCCCGCAAACACGATCTATGCGGTGAAAAGGCTCATGGGCCGCCGGTACGATTCCCCCGAAATCCGCAAGCTCCGGGAATACCTCTCCTATGGGATCGCGCCCGCGCCGAACGGCGATGTCCGCGTCTCCGCCAGGGGGCGCGAATACAGTCCGCCGGAGATTTCCGCGATGCTGCTGCAATACCTGAAAGGCACCGCCGAGGAATTTCTGAACGAACCGGTCACCGAGGCGATCGTCACGGTGCCCGCGTATTTCGACGACTCGCAGCGCCAGGCCACCAAGGACGCCGGCCGGATTGCCGGGCTCGAGGTGCGGCGGATCATCAACGAACCCACCGCGGCGGCGCTCGCCTACGGGCTGGGCAAGAAGGAACGGGAGCGGATCGCCGTCTACGACCTGGGCGGGGGGACCTTCGACGTCTCCATCCTGGAGTTGAACAACGGGGTTTTCGAGGTCGTGTCCACGTGCGGCGACAGCCTTTTGGGGGGAGAGGATTTCGACCGGGCAATCATGGACTGGATGATCGCCGAGTTCAGAGCCGAGACCGGGATTAACCTGGGGGGGGATCCGCTGGCGCGGCAGCGCCTCAAGGAAATGGCGGAGAAGGCGAAATGCGATCTCTCGGCAGGCGAGGAAATCCGGATCAGCCTGCCGTTCATCGCGACGGCGGGAAAGACTCCGAAGCATTTCGACCGGATGCTGACCCGCGCCCGTTTCGAAGATCTCGTAAAGGACCTGATCGAGCGGACCACGATTTTCTGCGAAAAAGCCCTGGCGGACGCGGGGCTCAAGCCTGCCGACATCCACAAGGTCATCCTCGTAGGCGGCCAGACGCGCACCCCCGCCGTGCAGCGCCACGTGGAGAGGATTTTTTCGCGGAAACCGTCTCTCGAAGTCAACCCCGACGAGGTGGTGGCGGTGGGCGCGGCCCTGCAGGGCGGGGTGCTGCAGGGCGACCTGAAGGAGATCGTGCTGCTCGACGTGCTGCCGCTCTCGCTCGGGGTCGAAACGCAGGGCGGGCTGTTCACGAAGATCATCGAACACAATTCCACGATCCCTCTCAAGAAGACGCTCGTGTTCACGACGGTCGCCGACAATCAGACCACGGTGGAAATCCACGTGCTGCAGGGGGAGCGCGACCTCGTGAAATTCAACCGCTCGCTCGCGCGGTTCGACCTGGTCGGCATCGCCGCAGCCCCGCGGGGGGCGGCGCAGATCGACGTCTCTTTCGACATGGACGCGAACGGGATCCTGAGCGTTTCGGCCAGGGACAAGCTGTCGGGCAGGGAGCAGGCGATCCGGATCACTCCCTCCACCGGTTTGAGCAAGGACGAGATCGACCGGATGATCCAGGAATCCCGGCATTACGCCCAGAACGACCGGCAGGCCAGGGAATCGGCGGAACTGCGCAACCGGGTCCGGGCGCAGTCCACGGCCATTTCCCGGAGCTATTCGACCTTCGGTTTCCTGCTGGATGCGGTTGAACAGGAGAGGATCCGGGAGGCGCTGCAAAAAGCCAAGACCCTGACCGACGAGGAAAACGACCCTGCGCCGCTGCAGAACCTGCTCGCGGAACTGGAGAGCGGCGCGGCGCGGCTGGCGGCGGCCATGTTCGAGGCCCCGGGGGGAGTGGCGATGCAGGACGGCAGCGCGCCCGACGAAAGCCCGGCCGACTCCCAGATGGCGTTGAACCAGATTCTGAAGTCCGCGATGCAGGACATCGACAACAAGCAATAGATTGATATTTGTGGGGATCCTCGATTGAACAACAAACGTGACTATTACGAAGTCCTGGGAGTTTCCCAGGATGCGTCGGACCAGGAGATCAAGAGCGCGTACCGCAAGCTGGCCCTGAAATATCACCCGGACAAGAATCCGAACGACAAGAACGCCGAGGAACGGTTCAAGGAAGCCGCCGAAGCGTACAGCATTCTGAGCGATCCGGACAAGCGCTCGCGCTATGACCGGTACGGACACAGCGGGTTGCAGGGCGGGTTCAGCGGATTCGATCCCTCCACGTTCGGAGATTTCGGGGACATCCTGGGCGAGTTTTTCGGTTTCGGCGACATCTTCGGCGGCGGGCGCCGGCGCGGCGGCCCGGAGCGCGGATCCGATCTCCGCTACGATCTCAAGATCTCCTTCCGCGAGGCGGCGTTCGGCATCAAGACGAAAATCAAGATCCCGCGGCAGGATACCTGCGGCGCCTGCGATGGACGCGGCACCCCGAAAGGCAAAAATCCCGTCAGCTGTCCCGCCTGCCACGGATCCGGCCAGGTGCGCTACCAGCAGGGATTCTTTTCCATCAGCAGGACGTGCAACCAGTGCAACGGGACCGGGAGAGTGATCAACGAGCCGTGCGAAACCTGCCAGGGCAAGGGGCGCGTGCGGAGGGAGAAGGTGCTCGAAGTCCGCATCCCCGCCGGCGTGGACAACGGCGCGAGACTCCGCATCCAGGGCGAAGGAGAGGCCGGACTGCACAACGGCCCGTCCGGCGATCTCTATGTCGTGATCTACGTGGAAGAACATCCGTTCTTCCAGCGGCAGGGCAACAATATCTACTGCCAGGTGCCCATCGGCATCGCGCAGGCCGTGCTGGGTGCGGATGTCACCGTCCCCACGCTGGAAGGCGAGGAGAAACTGCGGATCCCCGAGGGGACGCAGAGCGGCTCCGTGTTCCGGCTGCGCAACAAGGGGGTCGTGAGCCTGGGCGAACGGGGACGCGGGGACCAGTTCGTCACCGTCAACGTGGTCATTCCGACGAAGCTCTCGAAAGAACAGAGGCAGATATTCGAATCGCTGGCCAGGGTCAGCAAGGATGACGAGCTGACCCAGGAGCGGAACATCTTCGACAAGGTGAAGGATATTTTCGGATAGCCTGATTATGAGCCGAAGACGGTTTTTTGTTCCCCCGGACTTCATCCGCGACGGGATCGCCTGTCTTCCGGCGGATCAAGCCCACCATCTGCGCGATGTAGTCCGGGTCCGCGCCGGCGACGCCGTCGAGATCTTCGACGGGGCGGGAAACGCCTATGCCGGAGAAGTCGCGTTCCGGGAGGATGGCGTGCAGGTACGCGGACTTCAGCCGCTGCCCTCGCCGGAATCGCGCGTACGCCTGGTCCTCGCCGCATCGCTGATCAAATCCTCCAAATTCGAATGGGTATTGCAGAAGGCGACCGAACTCGGGGTGCGCGAAATCGTGCCCCTGAGCTCGCGGCGGAGCGAAATCGACATCCCCGGCGGCAAGACGGCGAAGCGCGTCGAGCGGTGGGAGCGCATCGTGCAGGAGGCTGCCAGGCAGTGTGGACGATCTTCGCTGCCGCGCCTGCATCCGCCGATGGCGGCGGACGATTTTTTCTCTGCCGAGGAATACTCCGGGTATACACGGGCGCTGTTTTACGAACGGGCCTCCGAGGCCTGGAATCCGGACGCAGGGGCGCTTCGGAACGGCCTCGTGCTCTGCGTCGGCCCCGAGGGGGGATGGACGGATGAGGAAGTCGGACGGGCGCAGGCCGCCGGCTACGGCATCTACACCCTCGGCCCATGGATCCTGCGCGCCGAAACGGCCGCCATCGCGGCCGTCTCCGTCGCGCAGCACCGGGTCCACCTCCTGGACGTTCTTTCCTGATCCGGTTCAATGCGTGCGTGGCAGATCCTCAATGAAGGGAATTGGCCACGGATGACACGGATCACACAGATTTTTTTGTCTCGATTCAATCCGTGAAATCCATTCGTGGCAGACGCCAGTCTGGCAGAGCCGAAAGGCTGGCCTGAGCCCGGATCTGTCGTGCCTTGCCGGGAAGCGTCAGGATTGTGTGTCAGGACTGATGCGCGCCGGGGGCTTTCTGTTTATAATGCCAACCGGAAGCGCAAGGAGGATCCGTGCACAGTTCCAGATGGCTGTTGTTGATGGTTTGCCTGGCCTGGCCGTGGGCCGCCGCGTCTGCACAACACCGGCCGCTCCGGACGGATGACGCCGAGATCCTCGAAACGGGCATGGTCCGCACCGAATTCGGAGTCGAGTTCCTTCAGGGACAGCGGTATTCGCTTTCCGGCCTGCGGGGAGACCTCATGCGTATGGGGGTGGTTGCCGTGGATGTCGGCGTCGGGGAATTTGCCGAGTTTCAGCTCTCCGGCGTCGTACAGGACTTCCTTTCGGTCAAGGAGCGCACCGTTCCCGTCGTTCCTGCGGATTTTTCCGGCAACTCCACCAGCGATTTCGGAAACCTGGCCCTCGGCACAAAACTCAGGCTGGCCGGCGAGAAGGGCCCGCGGCCGGCCGTCGCGTTCAAATTCGCCGTCGAACTCCCCAACGCGAATCAGGGCAGCGGACTCGGGACGGACGAAATGGCGTTTTATTCGAGTCTCCTGTTCAAGAAGCGCCTGGGCCCGTCCCAGATACTGGGAGAGGTGGGCTTTGCCATCCTCGGGTCGCCCGTGACGGCGGGTGGCCAGACAGACCCGTTGACCTACGGCGTCGCCGCTGTGCTCCCGGTGCATCGCCGGGTGAACCTGGTGGCCGGGATCAGCGGCCGCGAAGGGCCGTCCGGGCGCGTCGGCAATGAAAACAAATCGGAGGCGCGCGCCGGGATCCAGTTCGCCACGGGCGGCCTCCGGTGGGATGTGGGCGGCGTCGCCGGCCTGAAGCGCTTTGATCCGAAATCGGGAATCGTCGTGGGCGTGACCTACGAGTTCCGCGCTTTTAAGCGGGATCCGCGTCCCGTCACGATACAATAGCATCGCCATGGACACATCCGAACCGGTCATCATCGCCAGGGCGTCGACGGAAAGCGAGGCTTCCGTGATCAAGAGCCTGCTGGAAAGCTACGGCATCCCCTGCCATTACTCCTCTGAATTGCCGTCGCGTTTCTATCCCGTCCCCGACGGGGGTGCGGGACCTATACGCGTCTCGGTTCCCGGCGCTCTCTCCCGGGAAGCCGAAAGCATTCTGGCGGAGCACCGCCGCCGGGAATCCCCGCTCCGCCCGGTGAACGACTGAAATCCGGAATCCGGAATCTGGAATCCGATTCCCATGGAGTGCGCATGCAGGATCAGATCCGGGAAAAAAGAACCGTGGCAGCCGCCTCCGTGGGAGCCGCCGTAGTGCTCACGGGCACCAAGATCGCCGTCGGCGTGTGGACGGGGAGCCTGGGGATCCTGGCGGAAGCGGCCCATTCCGCCCTGGACCTGGCCGCGGCCGTCATCACGTTTTTCGCCGTGCGGGTCAGCGACCGCCCCGCCGACGCGTCGCACCTCTACGGCCACGGGAAAGTCGAAAACCTGAGCGCCCTGGTGGAGACGCTTCTCCTGCTGCTTACCTGCGCGTGGATCATCTACGAGGCGATCCGCCGGCTCTTCTTCGAAAGCGTTCCCGTGGACCCCAGCATCTGGGCGTTCCTGGTCATGGGACTCTCGATCGTCGTGGATTTTTCGCGCTCGCGGGCGCTCTCCAGGGTCGCGAAAAAGTACAGGAGCCAGGCGCTGGAGGCCGACGCGCTTCATTTCAGCACCGATATCTGGAGTTCCGCCGTCGTCGTGGCCGGGCTCGGACTCGTCCGCCTGGGAGAGGGCTGGGGCCGATACCCGGGTTTTTTCGAGCGCGCGGACGCGGCGGCGGCCCTGGTCGTGGCCGCCATCGTCATCGCCGTCAGCCTGAGACTGGGCCGGCGGGCCGTGGATGCGCTCCTGGACCGCGCGCCGCAAGGGTTGGCGGAGCGCCTGCGCCCCGCGGTGGAAAGGCTGGAAGGGATCCGGCGCGTATCGCGGATGCGCGTCCGTGAAATCGGCCCGCGGACCTTCGTGGACCTGACGGTGGAGGTCCCCCGGTCTTTCTCCTTCGAGGAAAGCCATTCCCTGGCCCAGGAGGCCGAAGAAGCCGTGCGCGCCCTGGCGCCGCAGGCCGATGTCGTGGTCCACGCGGAACCCGTCGCCGCGAGCGAAGGCCTGCTGGAGAGGATCCGGGCCGCCGCCGCGAACGAGCATGTCTCCGTCCACAACGTCACCACGCACCGGACGGAAAACGGGGTGTGGATCGACCTGGACCTCGAGGTCGATCCCGAGTGCAATCTCGAGCAGGCGCACGCTCAGGCCGACGCGCTGGAGGCGAGGCTGCTGGCGGAACTGAAAACCGGAGACGGCGCCTTTCCGGTTGCGGACATCAACGTGCATATCGAGCCGCGCGGCGGCGAGAGTGTTGCGGGCAGGCCCCTGGATGCGTCCGAGTCCGCGCGATATCTCCTGCGGATCGACGCCATCGGGCGGGAGTTGACGCAAAACGGCAGGAGCCACGACATCCGGTTGCATGAAGTGAATGGCCGCATTTATCTCTCGCTGCACCTCGCCGTCGATGCGCACATCCGCATCGCGGAAGTCCACGGCATCGCGGAAGAAATGGAAAACCGCCTCCGCCGGGATTTCCCCGAACTGGGCCGCGTCGCCATCCACACGGAACCATCGGAATTCTAGCTCTTCCGGATTCCGAATGGCGGGAGGCGGAGTCCGGAATCCCGAACCCCGAATCGAACTTCTGGAATATAATGGGCGCTGCATAAAAGACATGCGGAAAGGGGATTCCATGGGCCAGCGCATCCTGCTCATCGTGGCGAACGAACCGGGCGCGGGGAGAGAAGACGAATACAACGACTGGTACAACGGTAAACACGTCCCCATGATGTTCCGGTTCAAGGGGATGAAAAAGGCCAGCCGGTACCGTCTCGTGGGCGACAATAAGGAATGCTCGAAGTACCTGGCCGTCTACGAATTCGACAGCCGGGAAGAGCTGGAGGCCTTCCCCCGCAGCCCGGAGTACGAGGAGGCGGTCCGGGATTTCGACGGGAAATGGAAAGACGGCGGATTCGAGAGGAAGTGGGGCGCCTCGTACGAGCTCATCAAATCCTGGGAGAAGGTGGAAATCACGGGGTCCTGACACATGTATTGTCAAAAGGGGGAGTTCATGAACAGGTTCGTGTATTTCGGTTTGTTTTTTGTCGCGGCGCTTGTCGCGGCGCTTGTCGCGGTTGCCTGCACGCGGCGCGACGCGCGGCAGGAACCCAGGCTCGGCCGGGACCCGGTGGATAGCGTAGTCGCCGCGATGACGCTCGAGGAAAAGGCCTATTTCGTCACCGGAAGGGGCATGAACCTGCCGGGCGTGGTGAACACGCTGAACGCGTCGACCACCCCGGGCGAGCCCGTCATCGGCGAAACGAAGGACCTCGTGGAAGGCGCGGCCGGGACCACCTATGAAATTCCCAGGCTGGGAATCACCGCGATGGTGATGGTGGACGGCCCTGCCGGCGTGCGCATCAGCCCCACGCGGAAGGACAGCGGCGACACGTATTACTGCACGGCGTTCCCCGTCGCGACCCTGCTGGCTTCCAGCTGGGACAGGGACCTCGTTTACCGGATCGGCCAGTCCATGGGCAACGAAACGCTGGAGTACGGCGCCGATTTTCTGCTGGGTCCCGGAATGAACATCCACCGCAACCCGCTGTGCGGCAGGAACTTCGAATACTACTCCGAAGACCCGGTGGTTACCGGGAAAATGGCCGCGTCCATGATCCGGGGGATCGAATCGCAGGGCGTCGGGGCCACGCCGAAGCATTTCGCCGCCAACAACGCGGAAACAAACCGCAATGCGTTGAACACGATCGTGAGCGAACGGGCGCTCCGCGAAATCTACCTCGAGGGATTCCGCATCGCCGTAGAAGAAGCACAGCCGCTCACGATCATGTCTTCGTACAACCTGATCCAGGACGTGTATGCGGCCGAGAGCCACGACCTGCTGACGAAGGTCCTGCGCGCCGACTGGGGATTCAAGGGATTCGTGATGACGGACTGGTTCGGCGGCCGGGACCCGGCGGCCATCATGCGGGCCGGAAACGACCTGATCATGCCGGGCAGCCCCGATCAGGCGAAGGCGATCATGAAAGCCGTCCGGGAGAAAAAGCTGGATGAGGCCGTTTTGGACCGGAACGTGGCGAGAATCCTCGGCGTCCTCGTGCGCACGCCGCGTTTCAAGGGCATCCGGTACGGCAACAAGCCGGACCTGAAGGCGCACGCCCTGGTCGCCCGCCAGGCGGCGGCCGACGGCATGGTGCTTCTGAAGAACGCCGGCGGGGCGCTCCCGTTGCCCTCCGGATCGAAGAACCTCGCCGCGTTCGGCAACACGTCCTACGAAATCATCACCGGCGGCACGGGCAGCGGCGACGTCAACGAGGCCTACAGCGTGTCGCTGGCGGACGGGTTGAGGGACGCGGGCTTCGGACTGCACGAGGGGCTCCGCAAAGCCTATGCGGACTACCTCGGGGCGGCGAAGGCGAAGAGCAAGCCCGCACGGCCGTTGATGCCCAAGCCCACCGTCGAGGAAATGGCGGTCCCGTCGGGTCTGCTCGCGGGAGCGGCGGGAGCGGCGGACGCGGCCATCATCACTATCGGGCGAAATTCCGGGGAAGGATTCGACCGCAAAGAGGAGAACGACTTCAATCTCTCCCGGACGGAGACCGATCTGATCCGGAAGGTGGCCAGCGCCTTCCGCGCCCGGGGCAAGAAGACGATCGTGATCCTCAATATCGGGGGCGTCATCGAGACGGCCAGTTGGAGGAATTGGCCGGACGCGATCCTGCTGGCGTGGCAGGGAGGACAGGAATCGGGCAATTCCATCGCCGACGTGCTCGGCGGAAAGGTCAACCCTTCGGGGAAGCTCGCCTCGACGTTTCCCATGAAGTATCGGGATGTCCCTTCGGCGAAAAATTTCCCCGGCGTGGTTCTTGCCTCTGAGGACAAGGCGGTGGAAGAGGACGCGCAGGATATGATGGCCGCCTTCCGGCGGCCGACTCCGTCCAGGGTCGTTTATGAAGAGGGGATTTATGTCGGCTACCGGTACTTCGAGACATTCGGCGTGGCGCCCGCCTATGAGTTCGGATACGGGCTGTCCTACACGAGCTTCGACTACGGCGGACTTTCGCTCAGTTCCAGCAAGTTTTCCGGCAAGGTCACCGCGACCGTAAAGGTGAAGAACGCGGGAAAGGCGGCGGGCAGAGAGGTCGTGCAGCTGTACCTTAGCGCGCCCGGAGGCAAACTCCACAAGCCCGCGCTGGAGCTGAAGGGATTCGCAAAGACCCGGCTGCTTCAGCCGGGCGAATCCGAGACCCTGAGTTTCGAAATCGGCCCGCGGGAACTGGCGTCGTTCGATCCGGCCGCTTCGGCCTGGGTGGCCGAGGCCGGCGCCTACACGGTGAAGATCGGGGCTTCTTCCCGCGACATCCGCCAGTCGGCGTCGTTCGTCCTGGACGCGGGACTCACGGTGAAGAAAGAGAGTGTCGCCCTCGTGCCCGGGGAATCGATCCGGGAACTCGCGAGGTGATCGGCGATCCGAGATGCGAGATGCGAGATCCGGGACGGAGGGAGTGCCGCAGGAGCTTGTAAGTCCAGGCGGATGACTTTCAGCGAAAGTCCGGACTCCGGTTTTTGACCTCGCATCTCGGATCTCGGATCTCGCATCAAACTGGCGACACCCCGCCGGATATCCTGTCTTCCGATTCGATGAGCGACACGAACACGTCTTCCAGGGACGGCTCGATCGGTTCGAGTTTGCGGATGTCGATCGAGTTTGCGGCGAGCGTGCCGCGGATCGAGGCAATCGCGGATCGCGGTTCTTCCACGGTGACGTGCAGGCCGCTGCCGAATACGGCCACGTCCCGTATGCCGGCGACGCCTTCCAGCGAGCGCATGGTTTCGAGCGGCGCGGGCGTCTCGAGCTCGAGCAGCGTGTGCGCACGCAGTCCGGCGCGCAGTCCGGACGGCGTCCCGAGCGCGATGACGCGCCCCCGGTACATCAGCGCCAGGCGGTGGCAGTATTCGGCCTCGTCCATGTAATGCGTGCTGACGAAGACCGTGTGGCCGGTGCCCGCCAGGTCGCGGATGAGGTCCCAGAACGCGATGCGAGCGATCGGATCGACGCCCGAGGTCGGTTCGTCCAGGAACAGGATCGGGGGGTCGTGCAGGATGGCGCACCCCAGGGCCAGGCGCTGCTTCCATCCTCCCGCGAGGGTCGACGTAGTCGTGTCGCGGCGTTCGGCGAGCCCGCCCATTTCAAGCACGGTCCGTTTGCGTTCCTCCCGCAGGTGGCGCGGCACCCCGTACAGGCCCTCGAAAAAGTCGATATTCTGCTCTACCGTGAGATCGTCGTAGAGCGAGAATCTCTGGGACATATAGCCGATGTTTTTGCGCACCTCTTCGGGCCGCACGGCCACGTCGATGCCCTGCACCAGGGCGCGGCCGGAGGTGGGCGTCAACAGGCCGCAGAGCATGCGGATCGTGGTGGACTTGCCGGCGCCGTTGGGGCCGAGGAAACCGAAGATTTCCCCCTTGCCGACCTGCAGCGTGACGTGATCGACGGCCGTAAACGGGCCGAAAGTCTTAACCAGGTCTTCCGTTTCCACGGCCCAATCGTTCATGGGGCCTCCGCAGCTTCGGCGGCACGCACCGTCGTGACGAACACGCCTTCCATGCTGGAGGCGCCGGCGGCGCGTTTCAGCGCATCCGGCGTATCGCAGCGGATGAGCCGGCCGCGGTGCATCAGGCCCACCCGGTTGCAGCGTTCCGCTTCGTCCAGGTAGGCGGTCGTCATCAGGATGGTGATCCCGTCCTTGAGCAGCTGGTAGAGAATGGCCCAGAAGTCGCGCCGGGAGACCGGGTCGACGCCGTTGGTGGGCTCGTCCAGGAACAGGATCTTCGGGCGGTGCAGCAGCGTGCACATGAGCGCCAGCTTCTGCTTCATGCCTCCCGAGAGGCGTCCCGCCAGCCGGTCCTGGAACGGCTCCATGCGCGTCATGCGCAGCAGCCGCGCGGCCAGGCCCGCGCGCTCCGCACCGAGGACGCCGAACAGGTCGGCGTAAAAATTCATGTTTTCCCGGACCGAGAGGTCCTGGTAGAGGCCGAATTTCTGGGCCATGTAGCCGATGCAGTCCTTGACGGCCTGCGGTTCGCGCACGGCATCGTGCCCGGCCACCCGGGCGCTGCCTTCGCTGGGGTCGAGCAGGCTGCACAGCATCCGCAGGGTCGTGGTCTTGCCCGCGCCGTCCGGGCCGACCAGGCCGAAGATCTCGCCCGCGGCGACCGACAGGTCGAGCCGATCGACGGCCGTGACATCTCCGAAGCGGCGCGTCAGGCCGCGGGTCTCGATGATCGCTTCCATCCGCTACCTCAAATGCAGTACCGCGTCCGCAGGCATGTTCGATTTTAACTCGTGCTGCGGGTTTTCCAGGTCGATCTTGATCCGGTAGACGAGCTTCACCCTCTCGTCCTGGGTCTGGATCTGCTTCGGGGTGAATTCGGCCTCCGAGGAGATGAAACTCACGCGGCCCTTGTAGATCCTGCCCGGGTAGGAGTCGGTCGTGACGTCCACCGGCATCCCGAACTTCACCTTCCCCAGGTCCGGCTGGGCGATGTACGCGCGCAGCCAGGGGTGATCGATGTCGCCGATGGTTACCACCGTCGTGCCGGCCGCCAGGACTTCCCCTACATCGGCGGCTTTTACCAGGACCACGCCGTCGACCGGCGAGACCACGGTCGTGTCCGCGATCTGCGTCTCGATCAGGGCCAGGCTGGCCCTGGCGCGTTCGATCTCGGCGCGTCGCAGCGGGAGTTCCTGCTCCCGCCGCCGGATCTCGAGCGTGTTCGATTCGGCCATCTTCAGCGACGCGCGCGCGCGTTCCACCTGGGCCGCCGCGGCTTCGATCTGCTCGGTGCGCGGCCCCGCCAGGACCAGGGCCCGGCGCTCCGCGGCCTGAGCCCGCACTGCGTCGGCGGATTCGAAGCGGCTGCGGTACTGGTCGTACTGGGCCGTCGAGATATCGTCGTTTTTATAGAGGGTCCGGGCGCGGTCCCAATCGCGTTGGGCGCGGTCGAACTCGGCCTGCGCGGAATCTACGGCGGCCTGCGCCTCCCGGATCTCTTCCGGCCGAGCCCCGTTTTTCAATTCCTGCAGCCGCGCCTGGGACGCGTCTACCTCGGCCCGGCGCTGCTCCAGGTCTGCCGCCAGGCTTTGACGCTGCCAGGCCAGGGCCGTTTCCGCCTGCGCCAGCATGGCCTTGGCCGATTCCAGGGCCGCTGCCTCGCGGTCGCGCTGCGCCGTCAGCTGATCGCTGTCGAGACGGGCGATCCGCTGCCCCTTCTCGACGCGGTCGCCCTCGTCGATCGTCCGCTCGATCAGCCGGCCGGAGGTTTTGAAGGCGATGTTCACTTCGGTGAGCTCAATATTGCCGGAGACTTGGATCCGGTCCTTGGAATTTTTGCCGGAATCGCGGAAGAGCATCAGGGTGGCCGCAAGCGCCGCAAGGACGACCAGCAACAGGATCAGGATTCGTTTTCGCATCGGATTCTCTCCACCCTGCGGGGCGCTGGAACGTGATTCGGCCCCGCTGGCTTTCCTATTGTACACTTTCCCGTACGCGGCCCATCGACTGTTCGAGATCGATGCGGGCCAGGTTGTAGTTATACAGCGCCTCGATCCGGTTCTCCCGTGCGCGCTCGAGCCGGGTCTGGGCGTCGGTCACCTCGAGGCCGAAGGTGACTCCCGCCTCGTAGCGCCGCTGCGCCTGCGCCAGTTCATTTTCCGACAGGCTCAGGCCCTCCTCGGCAACCTTGATCTGGGCCTCCGCCGAACGGACCGCGTCCAGCGCCAGGCGCACCTCGAGCTCGATCTGCTCCCGGAGCTCCCGGGTGCGCACCTTTTCTGCTCGATATTGCGATGCCGCCTCGACGCGGCGGTAATCGCGGCGCCCGCCGTCGAATATGGGGACGCGAAGGGTCAGGCCGACCACGCGCGTGGGCAGTGCATTGTCGAAGCCGGAGCCGATGGTGCCGTAGTCGCCGAACGCGGCCAGGGACGGCACCCGCTCGAGCTTCGTGGCGCTGGCGGCAAGCCGCGAGCTGTCCTCGCGCTCCTGCTGCGCCTTGAGGTCCGGCCTGGAAGCCAGGGCCCGCGCGCGGGCTTCCTCGAGCGTGACGGCGTCCACGGGCACGTAGCCGAGCCGGTCGGTGAGCTCCAGGACCGTGTCCAGGGGGAGGTTCAGGACGCGGAGGAGCCGCAGGTGCGCGCCGTGGCGGATGTTTTCGGCGACCAGCAGCCGTTGCCGGTCGTTGGCCAGCTGCACGCGCGCGCGCGTGATCTCGATGCCGGTGCCGGTGCCCGCGCCCTTCTGGCTCTCCGCCTGCCGGAGCACGGCTTCGGAAAGCGTGATGTTGGCCCGGGCCGTCTCCACGTCGGCGTCGGCGCGGATGGCCGACAGATAGGCGCGGGCCGTCTGCGCCGCGACAGATTCCGCGGTGCTGCCCAGTTCGGAGCGGGCCGCTGCGGTCCCGGCATGCGCCGCCTGGAGGCGGCGTATGGAGCTGATGTCGAAAACGGACTGTGTCGCCGAGACCCGCGCGTCCAGCACGCTGAAGGGGCCGACCAGGGAGGGGAAGGAGAATTCGAATCCCGGGACCGTGGGGATGTTGAAACGCAATCCGTTGGCCCTCAGGTTGACGGTCTGGTTCCGGTATCCCAGCGATGAGGCGATGTCGGGCAGAAGCGCCGCCCTCGACTGGGAAGATCGCGCCTCGGCCTGCTTCAGGGCTTCGCCCGAGACCTGCATCTGCGCATTCCCTTCCGGGGAAAGGGCGATCTGAACCGCGCGGCTCAGGCTCAGGGAGAGCGCCGGAGTGCCGTCGGGCGGTTCCGCTGCGAGTGCGCCGAGTGCAGAGGACGCAGTCAGCAGAAGGACGACAAGAGAATGCCTCATGGGTTCACCTCGATCTCTCTTTCCAGTGTTACGGGAGCCCGGAAACCGTTGCTCAGGAAGGCCACGAGCCTGGTGGCGATCGCCAGCGGGGAATCCGGCTCATTCCCGCCGGCCAGGTGCGGGCGGCTCGTCAGCGAGTGCGCCAGGGCGCCGATCGCGAAATGGATCTTCCAGGCCAGTTCCCCGGTCGACATCTCCGGAAGAGCCCGGTGGAGGGCTTCCATGAACCGGTCGAACATGGGCTGGAAGTTGCGTTGCGCGATTTCGGGAATGAGCCCTTCGGCGTGCACCCTGCCCAGGAACCTCGAAAAATCGGGGGTCTTATCCATGAGTAGCGTGGGAAGGACGAACGCGACCACGATTTTTTCGACCGATACGGGAACCGGGACCGTTTCGGCTTCGAATTCCTCCAGCAGCTTCAACCTCCGCTCGTTCATCGGTCCGGCCTTGCGCAGGATTACCTGGTCCAGCAAATCCTGTTTGGAGCCGAAATGGTAGTGAATGGCAGCAAGATTTACGCCGGCCTCGGAAGTGATGCGTCTAAGGGAAGTGGCGGCTACTCCGTGTTTCCCGAAGAGCCTTTCAGCGGCGTCCAGTATCTTTTCCCTTGTTTCAGTCATACGTATGATTAAATCATACGTATGACCTAAGTCAAGCATAATTCCACCCTGCGTAATTGTCTTGGATTTCGGGGACGCTCAATCCCCGCCAACCGGCAAATGCCCGTGAGGAATCCGTCTCAGGAAGCCGCTGCGGTGGAGGTGCGGACCTCGAAAACGGGCGGATGTTCCAGGTGCTTTTTCACCAGGCACGACTCCGCGGCGCGGACGACGGCCGAGGTGTACTGCGCTGGGAAATCGGCCGGAAGCTGAATGTCCACAGATATTTTGCCGACCATTTTCGTCGCGGGATCGCGCTCCAGTTTCTGTATCACCCGGATCCCGTCCGTTGAGATATTCCGCATGCTGCAGAATCCCAGGACATAATAGCCGGCGCATGTCGCAAGCGAAGCCAGAAACAGCTCGAAGGGCGAGGGGGCGGCGTTTTCGCCCCCCACCGCCACGGGTTGGTCCGTCCGGACCACGAAAGAACCGAGATGCGCATCCACGCGCTTGCCGCCTGGGAAATCGACCGTTATTTCCATCTACATACCTTTCGAACACGAGTGTATGGGAATCGCGCTGCCACCGGGGGACGAGCTCACGGCTCGAATCAGTGGGCCAGGCTTCAGCCGCCGCTGGGCGCGCAATTCGATGCGCCCGCCCCATTCCCCTTCGAAACCGAAGCAAAGCTGGAAATCTTCTCCTCCAGGTTCGGGCTTTCACAATCGGGGCACCGGACCTCCGAAGTCTCCCCGGCTTTCATGACCAGGGACTCGAAAGACTTGCCGCATTCGAGACATTCAAATTCATAGAGGGGCATGGTTTCCTCCTGCCGCAATGCTCCATCGCCCGGGACCAGCCTCTTCCCGAACCGATGCGCCGCCCCTATTGTAACATCGGTTTTTTAACGCGCTACGTTCAGGCGGAGGAAAAGAGGGCTCCGGTCGGTTTTTTGACGCGGAGCCCTTCTTCTGCAGCAGGCTGTGTGCGGGAACAGCCCGAGAACCGGGCTGCCGGAAGGAGAAGAAATCGGGCGGATTTTAATGAAAGCGTTGCCTTGAATTGCCATCCCGGTCTCTCCGGTCGTCGTAACCCCGGCCCCCGAATCCCGGGCGGGGTAGTTAAGTCGCAAATCCTATATTTATTAAAAATCCGTTCCTCTGCCGACTCAATTGGCTGAAACACCCAAACGTCTATCCGCACAACCCGTCAATCGAGCTTGCGTAAAAACACCTATGGACTGGATGCCTGAAACTCGAGGGGATGATGGAGAGATGATTCCAGATTCCAGATTCCAGATTTCAGATTTCAGATTCCGGATAGGCCTGTGGGTCCCCGATTCGGCCCGGCATGGGTTGGGTAGGGCGAGGGATCGTTCGAGTATTGTGGAAATATGTCATCTGGAATCGGGAATTTGGAATTTGGAATCTGGAGTCCGCATCCCGATGCAAAATTGCGGTCTAGTAGATGCGGATGCAGCTTTCGCGCAGCCACCCGCTCCAGCCGTTCGGCAGGCTGATCTGACGCCACCCGTCGCTGTTTCCGTGCACGCGCACCCGGGTGCCTTCGTGGATGGTGAAGACGGCGATATTTTCCGGTCCCGGCCCGCTGCGGACGTCCGCCCGCTGCTCGACGACGACGGCCTTCTGCCGGAAATCCTGGTCGTATATCTTCCAGGCAACGAGGCCCGAAAGGGCCAGCGTCAGTCCCGCGACGGCGCAACCGGCGAAGAGCGCGCGGACGGAGGCGCGGCGGCTCGCGGCAAGGAGATACAGGGCGAAGAGGACATTGGCGGCGAAAAACAGTCCGGCGAGGATCCACAGGCCCTGTCCGATGGACAAGAGCGACGCCGCGCGGTCCGGCAGGCCGAAGGGCAGGGGATCTCCGGGAACGTCGATGCGGTCCACGACCATCAGGTCGGCGAGTCCCAGGTTTTCGCGGACTTCACGGTCGGCGGGGAGGATTTGCCGGGCCTTTTCCCAGAAGAATATCGCGTCCCCGAGCCGCTTCTGCTTGAAGCAGGCGTTCCCGAGGTTGAAATACAGGGCCCCGCTGCGGTGGCCCGAATCCAGGATCGCCCGATAGCGGTTTTCGGCCGATGCGTAGTCGCCCGCCTGGTATGCGGCATTGCCCTGCGAGAAAAGCCTTTCGGGCGAATCGGGCGCAGCCGGGGCAGCCGGATTCCAGCAACAGAAGAGCAGGAGCACGGTCAGGGCCGCAGCGGCCCTGGCGGAGTTCTTCCGGCACGCTTCGACGGCCTCGATACACCTGCGGATGCGGATGCCCAGTTCCCGCTTCGCGAGCCCGGATTCCGATGCGCTGACGAACCTTCCGAAATCGCACTCCCGGAGGCAGGCCACAGTCTCTTCCGCCGTCTCGCGCGGCACCGATTTCGCCGCCAGGGCACGCTCCAGGCTGTCGCCCGTCAACTCGATCTCCGTCAATCCGAATGCATCGATCAGGTATCCCGAGAGCGCCGCCGCGACTTCGTCGTAAAAACGTCGCGCATCCGTCCCGCCCCTGCGCTCGGCCGCAGTCAGCCGCCGCACCGCTGCCCGGCCGGCCCTGCGGCTGCGCACCGAGCAGGCACCGTCCGCATCCCGTGCGCGCCGCCGATACAGCAGGATGGCGGCGTTGCACAGGACGGGGAGGGCAAAGGCCAGAACCAGCCAGGGATTGCGATACGGCGGCTTTTGCTCCCTTTCCAGCTTGCCGGGGGACAATTTGATGAAGTGAATATCGTTCCCCCGCCGGACGACGTTCTGTTTGTCGCCTCCCGAAAGCAGGGAGGCGGCGTCCGTCCGTTCCGCCCCGCGGACTACGTCCAAACCGATGGGGGGCGTGGAGATGGTTTCGTAGGCTTCCCGTTCCGGGTTGA
>CAZTHE010000036.1:0-24101 GCA_964613495.1 uncultured Acidobacteriota bacterium
TTGTTGTTTGGGAGATCGTGGGTGTCCGGATTTCTCAGACGGCGGGTGTCCCGGAAGGGTTAGGATAGATAGTGGGTGTCCCAGTGCTGCTTAGCCGGAAAATTTGTAGCCCATCCCATGGACAGTCAAGATCCACTGCGGCTGTTTTGGATCATCCTCCAATTTCTGGCGAAGCCACGCGATGTGCACATCGACTGTCCGCGTATAAGGAACAGCAGAGTAGCCCCAAACCTCCTGCAGGAGTATCTCGCGCGTCAGCGTTTCACCCTTGTGGTCGATCAGATAGCGCAACAGCTGGAATTCCTTGGCTGAGAGGGCGACGGTCTCCCCGTTGCGCCGGATCTCGGTTTTTCGAAAATCGATCCGGACCGGACCGAACTCGTAAAGAAGCGGAGCCGGTGAAAAGGACCGGTTCGCCCGCCGCAACAGCGCTTCGATGCGAGCGATAAGTTCAACCATCTCAAAAGGTTTGGTCATGTAATCATCGGCCCCGATCTTTAGGCCGAGAACCTTGTCTTGCGTCTGCGTCCGGGCGGTCAGCATCAGGATGGGAATGGCCAGCCCCATGCCGCGCAGATCTCTGCACACATCGGATCCGCTCTTCTTCGGCAGCATGAGATCGAGGATCAGCAAATCGTAAGGATTATTTGCCGCCAGCTCGAATCCTGATTCTCCGTCGTTGGCCGCATCGACCCGGTAGCCTTCCTTCCGCAGCCTGTCACAGAGAGTCAGGCATAGCCCTGGTTCATCTTCAATCAACAGCAGCTTATATTGCATGACTCTCCTGCTCCTCACTCACAGCCGAGGTGCTTTCACCCGTAGATGCCGGCAGGGCGGGGAAGTGCATCGTGAACACGCTCCCCTTGCCGGGAGAACTCTTCGCAGTGATCTTTCCGCCCATGGAAACCGTTGCTTCTCTTACCATAAACAGGCCGAGGCCCGTGCCATGAATTTGCTCATCGATGGCGCCGCGCCCCCTGTAAAAAGCCTCGAACACATGGGGCAAGTCCTCGCCATCGATTCCCACGCCGCGGTCTTCTATGATGATTCGCACTTCCTTGCCCCGTTTCCCGCTCGTCGCCGCAGTGCGAACCGCCAACCACCGGCTTTCCCCGGAATATTTGACCGCATTCTGAATCAGGTTTTGGATGAGGTGCATCAATACAGCAGCATCGACCCGAATGCGCGGGAGATCCCTTGCCAGGTGCTTTTCCAGGCAGAATCCTGCCCCCAAAATGGCCGGGTTCGCCTGCTTAATCGATGCCTCGACTATCGCATTGGCATCCTCAGGGTTAAGGTTGTATCGATGGCGGGATTTCTGCAAACTGGCAAACTGCAGGATGTGTTCGATCATCCCGGTGAGTTTTCGTCCTTCGCTCCGGATCAACTCCCCATACTTCTTTCTGGAATCGCTGGAATTTCCAGTGACTCCCTCCGCGAGGTTGTCCCCTGCAGAACAGATCACCGACAAAGGAGTCCTCAACTCATGGGAAATGCTTGCAACAAATTCGATCTGGAGACGGGCAAGCCTCTGTGCGCGCCGTGCGGAGACAATGATCAAGGCCATGCTGAAAGCCAGAAGCAGCAGGCTGCCCATGCTGACGGCCAGGTTCCACTTCCGGTTCCGCGCGACCGCATCGTCGAGAGATCCCGCCCGGTGCTTCACCAGCAGTTCCCAGCCGGGTGCTCGATCGGATTGCGCAGAACGAACGGCAATCACATCTTCGGTAGAACCCGGCGGAGACGGCCGAGAACCGAACAGAGGAGAATGAAAGATGGCCTCTCCCGGGGCTCGCAGATCCGGCTCCGGAGCAGGCGTGTCGTCGCCGAGCCGGAACTGGCCGTTCTCAAAAAGCCGCATCCTTACATCGGCGGAGGAGAATGCCGCAACGGTCAGCCGAGGGTCCGATGCGTACAGCAATGCATCGGGATGCTCCCCGGTCGCTATCCCAATCTGATAGTCGAAGCCGCTGGGATCCTCGAAATACCTTCTTGCCAGATTTGAAAGGAGCTTGTCGCGGACGGCTGCCAGGTCCAGTTCCAATAGAAGAAATCCATAAAACTGGATGTCTGCTCCCGATTCGGTCCGGGCGGGACGGAAGGCCAGAAGGGGCTGAAGCATCAGAGGGATCCGGTAAAACATCGTCCACTCGAGCGGACGGATTTCAGAGGCCGGCTGGAAAGGATCGGCGAAATACCTTTCGTATCGGCCCCGGACGTCTCCGAAATTTTCCGGCCAAGGAGATTCCTCAAATGACTTCTTTTGCGCGTCCAGTTTAAGCAACCGGAATTTGCTGTTCGCTTCCGCTGTCCATATGTATATGTTGCGTATGAGCCCGGCGTCGCAGCGGCTCAAGGCGCGATCGCAATTCATTGCATAGGCCGACCAATCCAGTTGCCGCAAACCATCCGCGTCGAGCTGGAAAATCATGCCCAGTTGATGGAGTTCACTGTTGAAATGCAGGCGGAAGTGATTTGCCGAGGCGAGCAGGCTCGAGTGCATCCGCTCGTGTTCGGCTTTGCTGACCTGCCCGCTCCAGCGATATTGCAGTGCCGCCAGCACGATCAGGATCAGGGCGAGAGAGGCAACGAAAAGGGCCGATGAAAATGTTCGCTCAGGCAAAAACCTCATGCGCCATATCCTAGCATAAAACCTGTAAATCAATGCCCTGCAAGGACTCCCGGGGCGACGACTTAGCCCTCCCCGAATCGGGGACGCGACTGCGGCACGCCCGACGATGCCAGGCCCATAATCCACGTCGTGACGTCTGACCGGAAGGCGGCTCATTCAGGAAATTCCCATGCCGCGGGAACCCGGTGCGTGCGTCGAGCCGAATCGCTCATCAAAGCGAACGGACGGGACCTGCTAATGAAAAGCCGGCACGCTTCGCTGTGATATACGGAGAAGTGCGTTATCTGTTTGCGGAATATGCAAAAAAAGGACGGGTGTCCACGATGTTGAACTATTTGCCGGGCCCATGGGTGTCCACGATTCCCGTTCGCAGAACCCGTGGGTGTCCCGTTTCCGTTTTTGTGAGAGCGGTTTTTTCGCCCGGCGAAAAAACCGCGGGTGTCCAGTTATCCTGAAGCAGAAGGGTGGGTGTCCTGCTCTTTGCGTTTCTGCGGCGGGGGGCGGGCCCGGAGGCGCAGCGCATGCCGCCGGCATGGCCCGAAAACATCGGGTGTTAAAAAGGTGTAAATGCAATTTGGCTATTCCTACTGTGGTGACCTGTCGGATATCATATCTCGTCTAAACGGATGAAACGGGAGAGACAGGGGTACGGCGCGTCGATCGTCCCTATAACCGTGCGGGAGTGATTTTTTATGCGATTATCCAGAATCTTCGCAATCGTGGTTTTCCTCATGGGCGCGGAATCGTTTGCACAGACTTCCAGGTCCGTCCTGACGGGATTCGTCTACGATCCCGAAGGTCTCGTCGTTCGCGATTGCCTGGTCCAGGCGGAGCGCTCCGGCTCGACGCTCCGGTACCAGGCCACCACGACGGCCAACGGGCAGTTCGCGTTTCCCGAACTGCCTGCCGGCAACTACGTGGTAGCCATCTCCCACAAAGGATTCGCCCCTTATACCAGCCCGGAAATTCCCGTCGCCGCCACGCGGATCGAACGCTACGACATCGCGCTCGAAGCGGAAAAGCCGGCGGTCGCCGCCGGAGAAGAGGAAGAAGAAGAGGAAGAGGAGGGCGAATACTACATCGACGTGGTGCGCCGGTCCGAGGACAGCCAGTGGACACACGCCGTCGGGGCGGACGCGCTGAAGAATATCCCGCAACTTGGACTCCCCGCCGACGAAGGCCGAATCCGGAATCCGCTCGATGCGGCGCGCCTGACCCCGGGCTCGTTCCTGACCGGCCAGCGGTACTTCTCTGTCAACGGCTCCCCGTCCAACACGCAGTCCATCCGGCTCGACGGGCAGGATATCAGCAACGGCTCCATGCTGCGCCGGACGGCGGAAGTTCAGCCCGGCATCGAAGCCGTCGAGGAGTTTTCGCTCCAGACCAGCAATTTTGCGGCGGAATACGGCCAGGCCGCCGGCGGCATCCTGCACGTCGCGACAAGATCGGGCACCAGCGCCTTTCACGGGTCCCTCTACAACTACTGGGCGCACGAGGCCCTGAACGCCGAGCACCCCTATACGGGCGAAAAACCGCAGGACCGGCGATACGATTACGGCGCCGCCGTCGGCGGACCTCTTTCCGTTCCCGGAGTCTGGAAAGGCCCCGACCGCACGTTCATGTTCCTTAATTTCGAGCAGTTCCGCCAGCAGAGCTACTCCGAGAAGTCCTTCACCGTGCCGACGCTCGCTTTCCGGCAGGGCGATTTCCGCAAGGCGTTTACCGGGCGCAAACTCGGCACCGACTCCCTGGGGCGCGCCATCATGGAGGGAGCCATCTACGACCCGGCGACCGAACGCGTCGTCAATGGGCTGCGCGTCCGCAATCCTTTCCCCAGCAACATCATTCCCAAGTCGCGGTTCGACCCGGTCTCGGCCCTGATCCAGTCCTACATCCCGAGGCCGACCGACACGGACAATTCCCACATCGTCAACAACTACGAAGCCCAATGGGAAAGCCCCCGCCTCGAAAGCATCGGGTCCTTCAAGCTGGACCGCAGTTCGGGCCAATCGAGCCTGTCGCTCTACTACGGCATCAACGCCGGCGACGCGTCCCAGTCGATCGGCGACGGCGGAGACGGGTCGGCGCGCGCCGCTACCGGCGGCAAGGACATCGACACCCGCGCGCACACATTTCTGATGAACTACGAGCGCGCCCTGTCCTCCACCCGGACGCTGCATGTCGGTTTCGGGTACCAGAGATTGCGATGGGAGCAGGCCCCGGCCAACGGGACGTTCGATCCGTTGGAGCATCTCGGACTGACGGGCTCCAACCTCTCCTATTTCCCCTTCATCAGCGGACTCGACTCCACGATGGGCGGATCGAAGGATCTCGGCGCCGACCGGACCGGGGTGTCCAAAATGGAGAAACCCGGCGGCGATGCCAGCATGACCTGGGTGCACGGCCGGCACATACTCAAGTTCGGCGGGGAACTGCGCTTCGAAAAATACCCGTCCGTCACGCAATATCCGGCGTCCGGCTCTCTCCATTTCAGCGCGGAACAGACCACGCTCCCTTACACCTACGGCGAATACCTGCAGGGCGGCACCGTCGGATTTCCCTACGGGAGCTTTCTCCTGGGCTATGTGGACAGCGGCGACATCGGCGTCGTCAGCGAGCCGCGGCTGGAGAAGCACTCGTGGGCCTTCTTCGCCCAGGACAGCTGGAAAATCAACCGCAAGCTGACGCTCGAGTTCGGGCTGCGCTACGACCGCCAGACGTATCCCGGGGAAACGGACGGACGCATCGCGAGTTTCTCGGCGACCGCCCTGAATCCCTATGCCGGCAACCTTCCCGGGGCCATGGTCTACGAAGGGTCCGTCGAGGGAGGCTGCAACTGCGATTTCGCCGAAGTCTATTCCGGCGCCCTCGCGCCGCGCATGGGCCTGGCGCTGCAGCTGGGACAGAAAATGGTGTTGCGCGCCGGCCTGGGCGTCGTCTACGGACAGACGGCCACGGACAACGGCGCCACGCTGAGTTCCGGGTCCACCAACCCGTTTTTCGGAACGGCTTACGGCAACGCGGCGTTCAGGCTGAAGGACGGATTCCCGGCCGCCGCCGCCTGGCCCGATCCCGATATCAACCAGGCGGTGATCGGGAGCGGCGTCTCCCCGCTCGCCATCCACCCCGAAGCGGGACACCCACCCAAACAGGTCCAGTGGAGCCTGGGCCTGCAGCGCGAGCTGATGGGGAATCTGCTTGTGGAAATCGCCTACGTGGGGAACCGCGGCTCCCGCTGGGAATCCAGCGGACTCGCCAATCTGAACGTGCTGACGGCCGCGCGCCTGGAGGACGAATTCGATCTGGATCTGGATGAAGAAGAAGACCGGCGGCTGTTGCTTTCCACGATCAACTCGTCTCTGGCGTCGCAGCGCGGTTTCCAGGCGCCCTATGCGGCCTTCCCGACGACCGAAAGCGTCGCGCAGTCGCTGCGCCCGTTCCCGCAGTACGGGGACATCTTCTACCGCTGGGCTCCCATCGGCAAGACCTGGTACGATTCCGTCCAAATCAAGGTCACACGGCGCTTTTCCGGCGGCTTCGCCATCGACAGCGGCTATGCCTGGCAGAAGGCCTATTCGGCCGGCGACGACATCTATACGGCCACCAATGGCCTCGAGTCGGTCGACGAGGATTTTGACATGAACGTGGAGAGGCACGTCTCGCCGCTGTCCCAGCCGCATGCCGTCTATGTCGCGCCGGCCTACACGTCGCCCAGGCTCGCAGGGGGCTCGATCCTTTCCAAAGTCTTCAGCGAATGGCAGGTTTCCGCCATGCTGCAATATGCCAGCGGCCTCCCGATCCCCGTCCCGGTATCCAACAGCAACCTGTATGCGCTGCTCTTCCAGCCGACCTATGCGAACAGGGCGCCCGGGCAGTCGTTTTTTCTCAAAGACCCGAACGACCGGGGCATAGATCCGCTGAATGATTTCGTTCTCAACGCCGCCGGCTGGGCCGACCCGCCGGAGGGACAGTTCAGCACGTCCAAGGCGTACTTCAGCGACTACCGGTTCAAGCGCCGCTCCTCCGAGCAGATCAGCGCCGGCAAGCGCATCCGGCTCAACGACAGGCTCCAGCTGAACGTGCGCATCGACTTCCAGAACGTCTTCAACAACAAGGAACCGGAAAATCCCTACCACGTCAATGCCAACGCGTTTCAGCTCAGGGACGATGACGGCGAGATCGTGACCGGCTTCGGGTACGTCAACTACCGGAACCTCGCCGCCAAGCCGCGCAACGGCCAGGTGCTCGTCCGGATGGAGTTCTGACGCGGACAGGAATCCAGCCACGAATTCCGCGGATCTGTAATGCGCGTTTATGGGAGGGCCTCCGGCGCAGCGCAAAGCGCTGCCGCCCATAAATGCATTTCGTGAAATGCGTGGCCTACCCTTTTACCCCCTCCGCCGCGAAATCGGATTCGAGGATCTCGGGCCTCTGGTCCTGCAGCCCGTACAGTTTCGCGTAGAAGCCGTCCGGCCTGCGCATCAGCTCCCCGTGCGTCCCCGACTCGACGATGCGGCGGTTGTGGAGCACCAGGACCTGGTCGGCGTTGCGGATGGTCGAGAGGCGGTGGGCGATGATGAGGCTGGTGCGCCCGCGCATCAGCCGGATCAGGCCTTCCTGGATGTGCGCTTCCGTGAGGCTGTCGACGCTGGAGGTGGCCTCGTCCAGGATGAGGATGCGCGGGTCGGACAGGATGGCGCGCGCGATGCCGAGCAACTGGCGCTCCCCCTGAGACAGGTTGCCGCCGCGCTCGGCCAGCACGGTGTCGTAGCCGCGCGGGAGCCGCGAAATGAAGTAGTGCGCGTTCGCCGTCCTCGCCGCGGCCGCCATCTCTTCCTCCGTGGCGTCCGGGCGCGCGTACAGCAGGTTCTCCCGGATCGTGGCGGCGAAAAAGAAGGGTTCCTGGAGCACGATCCCCATCCGGGTCCGCAGGTCGTCGAGCCGGATGTCGCGGATGTCCACGCCGTCGACCGTGATCCTTCCCGTTTGCACGTCGTAGAACCGGCCGAGCAGGTTGATCATCGTGGTCTTCCCCGCGCCGGTCGGGCCGACGATGGCGACGACCTGCCCGGGCCGGGTCCGGAAGCCGATGTCCTCCAGGACGGGCTTGGATTCCTCGTAGGCGAAGCCGACGCCTTCGAACGCGACCTCGCCGCGTATGTCCTCCAGCGGGACCGCGTCGGGCTTCTCCACGACGTCCGGCCGCATGTCCATCAACTCGAACAGCCGCTCGGCTCCCGCCATGGCCGACTGGATCATGCTGTACACCTGCGTGATCTGGCGCAGCGGCTCGAAGAACCGCTGGGAATACAGGATGAAGGCCGTCAGGAGCCCGATGGAAACGCCTTCGGCCGCCGTGGCGCGGAGCGCCATCGCTCCCCCCACGCCGACGATCAGTCCGAGCGTCAGCGAAGTCATGATGTTCATCAGCGGCATGAAGGCGTAGGACGTGAGTTCCGCCGCCACGCCCACCCGCTGGCTCGCGTCGTTGATCCGCTCGAATTTGGCGAACTCCGCCTCCTCGCGGCGGAAGGTCTGTATGACCTTGATCCCGGAGACCGACTCCTCGATGCTCGACGTCAGCCGTCCGACCCATTCCTGGTTGACGCGGAAGGCGCCCCGGATCTTTTTGCCGACGATGCTGGTCAGGACCGCCATCACCGGCACCACGGCCAGGACCACGAGCGACAGCGGGACCGAGAGCACGAGCATCGACAGCAGGACCGTGATCATGGAGAGCAGGCCGCCGACCAGGCTGGAAAATCCGTTGTTGAGCGCGTTGAAGACCATCTCGATGTCGTTGGTCATGCGGCTGATGAAATCGCCGATGCCGCGCCTGTCGAACGATCCCATCGACAGCGTCTGGACGTGGGCGAAGGACTCCTGCCGCATGCGGTAGACGATTTTGCCGGAGAGGCGCGTCAGCAGGATGCCCGACGCCGCCTCGGCGACCCACGAGCCGAGGACGGTCGCGAGCACGACCTTCATCCGGTAGAGGAAATCCGGCAGGTTCAGCGAGAGCTCGAGGTCGATCTTGATCGCTTCGCCGATCAGCGCGGGACCCAGGGTCCGCAGGAGCGTTCCCGCGGCGATGAAAACCGTCGACCCGAGGATGAGGGCCTTGTTGCCCCCGAAGTAGCGGAGCAGCCGCCGCATCGACCGGCGGAAATCGCGGGGCGCCTCGATGTGTATCCCGTGCATCATGGGGCCGCGGCCCCGGGCCTGTCCCGGGCCGGCGGGGCGCGGCGCGTCCCGCATGGGCGCCGATGCCGGAGGTTTGGGGCCGTTCACGCGGGCCTCCTCTCATCGCCCGAGGCGGACTGCGTCTCGAAAATGGTGCGGTAGGTCGCGTTCGACCGCAGCAGTTCCTCGTGCGTTCCGACGGCGAGGATCCGGCCGTTCTCCAGGACCACGATGCGGTCCGCGTTGCGGATCGTGTTGATCTTCTGGCTGATGCAGAGCACCGTCCGGTCCCTGAATTCGCGCTGCAGGCCCTCGATCACGCGCTTCTCGGTCGCGGCGTCCAGCGACGAGGTCGCGTCGTCCAGGATGAGGACGTCCGGCCTGGCCGCGATCGCGCGGGCGATCGCCACACGCTGCCGCTGCCCCCCGGAGAGGCCGGCGCCGCGCTCTCCGACAGGCGCGTCCCATCCCCCCGGCGTTTCCCGGATGAACGCGTCGGCGCAGGCGATGACGGCCGCGCGTTCGAGTTCCTCCTGGGTTGCGTCCGGGGCGCCGAAAGCCACATTCGCGCGGACCGTGCCGCTGAAGAGCACCGTCTCCTGCAGCACCACCGCCACGCGCCTGCGCAGCGTGTCGAAGCGGATCTCCCGGACGTCGACGCCGTCGACGAGGACGCTGCCTTCCTCCGGGTCGTAAAACCGCGGGATCAGGTGGATCAGGCTGGACTTGCCGGCCCCCGTCGCGCCGATGAGGCCCACCTTCTCCCCGGGGCGGATGCGGAGGCTCACCCCGTTCAGGGCCCGCTCCCCCTGCCCGTAGCGGACCGAGACGTTGCGGAACTCGATCTCCCCCCGGACCGGGTCCAGGTCCCGGGCGCCGGGCCGCTCCCCGATGCGGGGCATTTCGCGAAGCAGGGCGTCGAGGCGAACGGCCGACGCCATCGCCATGCTGATGAAGTTCAGCACCATGCCCAGCATCAGCAGAGGGAACATCGCCATCGCCGCGTAGTTGTTGAAGGCGACCAGCTTTCCCAGCGTCAGGCCGCCGGCGACGCCCGCGGACGCGTGCCGCACGAGCGCGGACCCGCCGGACCACAGGACGATCACCGTGGCCAGCTGCGCGATCAGGAAGAACAGGGGGAAAAAGAGGGACAGCTTATAGCCCACGTTCAGGCCGATGGCGTATACATTTTCGTTGCGGAGCCGGAATTTTTCCAGTTCCTGCCCCTGGCGCGCGAACGCGCGTACGATTTTGGCCCCGGCGAGGTTTTCCTGGAGCGTGTTGTTCAGCGCGTCGAGGGCCGTCCTGGCCTTCAGGAACAGCGGGCGGATCGCGGTCGCGACGACAAAGAACAGGACCAGGGTCAGCGGCATGAAGACGGCCATGATGTTCGCCAGCCCCGGGTCTGTGAGGTACATGGCCCAGACGCTCCCGGCGATCATGACGACCGATTGCACGAGGATGAACAGGCCCATCCGCACGAACATGCGGATCATGTTGACGTCGGAGTTCAACCGCACCATCAGTTCGCCCGTGCGCCAGCGGTCGAGGTTTTCGAACGAAAGGCTCATGACCTTCCGGTACAGGGCGTTGCGCAGCGTGTAGCCCATCCGCTGCGAGGACCGGATCAGCATGTAGCCGGAGCCCAGGTTGAGGGCCGCGGCAAGGACGGCCGACACCACGATGCCGGCCGCGCCCCAGACGATCGCGCGCAGGCTCCCGGTCCGGATGCCGCCGTCGATGGCGTATTCGATCAGGCGCGGCTGGACGAGGCCGAGGGCGGTGGAGGCCAGCAGCAGGGCCAGGGAGGCCGCGAGAGCGCCCGCCGAATCCCGGAGAAAACGGAAAAGCCGGATGAGTGCCGCCATTCGATCTCCAATAAACGCACGGAAGACTAATACAGGAAGGGCCGCGGATTCTACGAGTTTCTGGAAGCGAGCGGGTTGAGGGCGCGCTCGACGGCGCGGCGGAGTTGGGTGGGATTGAAAGGCTTCGGCAGGCAGTCCCGCGCGCCGCGGGACAGGATTTCCGCGGCGGATTCCTCGGTCGCCGACCCGGTGATGACGATGACGGGCAGGTCCGGGGCGAGGGCGCGGAGGCCCTCCAGCGCGTCGGCGCCGCTCATGCCGGGCATCAGCCGGTCCAGCAGGACCAGGTCGACGTTCTCCGGGCCGCTGCCGACCCGGGCCAGCCCTTCGTTTCCGGATGCGGCGCAGGCGACCTCGTGGCCGGCAGCGGAGAGGACGCGCGCACAGGCGTTTCTCAGGAGGGGGTCGTCGTCGATGATCAGGATTCGGCTCATAAAAAAACGGCCACGGGCCCCGCGGGGCGCAGAGACGCGCCCCGCGGGGCCCGTGGCCCGGGATCGGGCCAGGGACGGTTTTACGGCCTGGGGAGCAGTCCGGCCGCTTTCGCGATCTCGGCGACCTTCTGTTCCCACTCGATCGCCATGATGTGCACGCCGCGGACTCCGGGGATCTCCTTCAGCTGTTGGATCATCTCCACGCAGATCTTGATCCCTTCCTCGGCCTGCTTTTCCTTCGGCACGCCGCTCAACCGGTCGATCAGGGCGTCCGGCACGTCCATCCCGGGCACGTTCTTCTTCATGTGCTTCGCCATGCCCGCGGACTTCAACGGGATGACGCCCGCCAGGATGGCGCATTTTTCGTGCAGGCCGCGGTCCCGGACCATGTCCATCCACTTCGAGAACTTCTCGAGGTTGTAGATGCCCTGGGTCTGGATGAAGTCGCAGCCCGACTTCACCTTCTTGCCCAGGCGGAGGGCGCGGATCTCGAACGGGTCGCCGAAGGGGTTCTCGGCCGCGCCGATGAACAGGCTCGGTTTTCCCTTGACCTCCTCGCCGCCGATGAATTTCCCGTCGTCGCGGAGTGCGCGGACCGTCTGGATCAGCTGGATGGAGTCGATGTCGTAGACGTTCTTGGCCATCGGGTGGTCGCCGAAGCTCTGGTGGTCGCCCGACAGGCACAGGATGTTGTTGATGCCCAGCGCCGCGGCTCCCAGGATGTCGCTCTGGATCGCGATCCGGTTGCGGTCGCGGCAGACCAACTGCCAGATGGGATCGAATCCCATCTCCTTCAGGATGATGCAGGAGGAAAGGGAGCTCATCCGCACGATGGAGGTCTGGTTGTCGGTGACGTTGACGGCGTCCACCACGCCCTTGAGCAACTCCCCCTTCTTGCGGATCGCCTCCGGATCCGCGCCTCGCGGCGGCCCGCATTCCGATGTGACTACAAATTTCCCCTCTTCCAGCAGACGCTCGATGTTCGATTTCGTCTTCACCGCCTCAAATCCTCCATATTTAAATTTATTTTCGGCGATCGACGGCTGACGATGGAAAAACCGCGGACTCATCGGCAATCGTGAAGCGCCAATCCCGGGAGCCGTGCTAGCTCATTCTCAAATCCTCTCTTACGCGCGTGCGCGGGCCGCCGTCTCTCGATGTCGACCAGTCCTTCGCCGGGATGATTTCCTCGTATTTTTCCAGCTGGCCGAGTTCCTTCAGGCGGTCGATGATGAGCTGCCAGGCGCAGTTCACTTCCTTGTTCACCTCGCACTTGCCGTCCGAGGACCCGCCGCAGGGGCCGTTGAACAGGCTCTTGGCGCAGCGCGCCACCGGGCAGACGCCGCCGGTCAGGTGCAGGACACACTCGCCGCAGCCCTGGCACCGCTCGCTCCATACGCCGTACTCCAGCGCCACGCCCAGGAATGTCGTGTTGATCGCCGGGAGCACGACCTTTTTGGGGAATCTTTCGGCCGTATACTGGATTCCCGCGCCGCACGCCATGGAGACCACGGCTTCATATTCATCGACAAACGGCTTGATCTGGTCGATGTATTCGAAATCGCACTGGCGTTCCAGCGTGAATTCCTTGATCTCGATTTCCTGACCGTCTTTCAGCCGGGACATCTTCAATTCCGAAGCCAGAACCCCCACCTCGCGTTCGCCTCCCGCCGCGCAGACGGTGATGCATTCCCTGCAGCCCAGAAGCAGGATTTTCTTATAGGGCTTCACCATTTGCAGGATCTCATCCAGCGGCTTCCGATTCCCTACTATCATTCGTTCCTCCTAATGCGTTCCCCGTTTCCCGTTTCCGGTTCCCAGTTAAGACTAGCCGTAAAAACTGGGAACTGGGAACTGGGAACTCTGAACTGGGAACTCGATATTATGCTTTGAATGCGTTCCTTGCCTTCTTGATGGGGCTCGGCCCCAGAGCGCGGATCTTTTCCGCCATTTCATTGGCGATGGCGGCAAACCGCTGTCCCGCCGCTGCACTCAGGTTGTACATTTCCACACGCTCCGGTTCTATCCCTACTTCCTTCAGGAGCGTTTTGACGTAATTCACTCGCCTGCGGGCACGGAGATTTCCTTCCAGGAAATGACATTCTCCGGCCATTCAACCTGCTACGTAGGCCCCGTCCACGCCGGCTTCGAAAGCCTTTAGAAGGGTAAGCACATCCACTCTTCCCGTGCAGGGCACTTTGATAATTTTAACGAACGCCGGGTAATTGAGCCTCATCGAACCTGCCAGGTCCGCAGCGCTGTACGCTCAAAACTCACAGCAGAAAGCCAGGATTTCCGGCTCAAACTCCGCCGGTTTCGTGCTTTCCACGGCCGGTTGTCGGGTTGCTTCCATTTCAGTCTCCTTCCTATCACATCACTGCATTGGTCGGGGCTGGTTCCGCGGTCAACGCGCTGGATTTTGCCCAGAGCTGCGGTTCTCTAAAGTGCATGAGCTCGATGGCCATGGCCGGGCACTCCGCCGAGCAGCTGCCGCAGCCGTGGCACTTCGCCGGATCGATCTCCGCCTCGCCCTTGATGTTGATGACGGGCACATCGTAGGGGCATACGCGGACGCACGTCAGGCAGGCCGCGCAGCGTTCCCCGTCCACGACCGCCACGATCCCGCCGACCATCATCTTTTCTTTCGAGAGGATGGTGCAGGCGCGGGCGGCCGCGGCGCTCGCCTGGGTAATCGTTTCGGTGATCAGCTTGGGACCGTGGGCGCCGCCGGCCAGGTACATGCCGTCCGTGGCCAGGTCGACCGGCCGCAGCTTCATGTGCGCTTCCAGGAAGAAGCCGTCCAGCGTCCGCTGGACCTTCAGGACGTCGGCCACTTCGTCGTTGTTCCGCGCATGTGTGGACGCCGACAGGACCAGGAGATCCGGCGCTATTTCGATGCGTTCCCGGATGACCTTATCCGTGAAAGATACCGTCAGTCCCCGCCCGTTCTTCTTCACCTCGGGCTTTTCCTCGGGCTCGTAGCGGACGAACAGGACGCCCTTTTCGCGCGCCCTGGCGTAATAGGGCTCCGCCAACCCGTAGGTCCGGACATCCCGGTACAGGACCGTGATCTCGGTTTCGGGATTCAGTTCCTTCAGCTTCAGCGCGTTCTTGACGGCCGTGGCGCAGCAGGTGCGGCTGCAGTTCGGCCGTTCGGCGTTCCTGGAGCCCACGCACTGGATCATCACGACCTTCTTCGCCCCGGCGACGTCGGCCGATTTGGAGACGATCCTGTCTTCCAGTTCGAGCTGGGTGACGATGCGCGGGTCCTCTCCGTACAGGAATTCGGTCGGCTTCGCCTCCCGCGCCCCGGTGGCCACCACCACGGCGCCGTGGCGGATCTGCTGATACTCGCCATCCGGCCCGGACTTGACGCCCGTCGTGAAGTTGCCCCTGGATCCGCCCGAATCGACGATGCTGGCGTTGTACAGGACGTGGATCATCGGGTGATTCCTTACCCGCTCGATGGCGCTCTGGAGCAGCGCCTGGACATCCAGCCCGTCGAGGGTGTAGTGGAGGTTCCACAGATTGCCGCCCAGCCTGTCTTCCTTTTCCAGCAGGTAGACTTCGTACCCCTGATCGGCGATTTTCAGGGCGGACGTCATGCCGGCGATGCCGCCCCCGATGACGATCGCCTTCTGGACGACGGAGATCATGTGTTCCCCGAGCGGCTGGATCATGCGCGCGTTGGCGACGGCCATGCGGACGAGGTCTTCCGCCTTTTCCGTCGCTTCCGCCTTCTGCTTCATGTGGACCCAGGAGCACTGGTCGCGGATGTTGGCCATTTCGAACAGGTACTTGTTCAATCCGGCCTGGCGCACCGTTTCGCGGAACAGCGCTTCGTGGGTCCTGGGAGAGCAGGAGGCCACGATCACCCGGTTGAGGTTGTGCTCCTTGATCGCCTCGCGGATCTTGGCCTGCATGTCCTGCGAGCAGGTGTAGAGATTGTCCTCGACGTGAACGACGTTTTTGAGCGTCCTCGCGTAGTCCCTCACCTTCGGGACATTGACGACGCCGCCGATGTTGATGCCGCAGTTGCAGACGAACACCCCGATGCGGGGCTCCTGGCCGGCGACGTCGGTCTCGGGCGGGTATTCCTTCTTCACCGTCATCGTCCCGCGCGCCGCCGACAGGGGGGTCATGGCGTCGGCCGCCGCCCCGCTGGCCTGGGCCACGGTTTCGGGGATGTCCTTCGGCCCCTGGTAGGCGCCCGAGACGTAGATGCCGTCCTTCGAGGTGCGGTGGGGCTCGAAGGACGCGGTCTTCGCGAACCCGTACTTGTCCACCTCCACGCCGAGGCGCCGGGCCATCGCGACCGTGTGCCCGGCCGGCTCCAGGCCGACGGAGAGGACCACCATCTCGAATTCCTCCTCGACGACCTTTCCGGCCTCGTCGATGTAGGTGATGATGAGGTTCTTGCTGTGGAAGTCCTCCCGGACCCTGGAGACGGAGCACTTGACGTAACGGACGCCCGACTCGGTCCGGGCGCGCTCGTAGTAGGTCTCGAAGTTCTTGCCGAACGCCCGGATGTCCATGTAGAAGATCGTGGGCTCGATGTTGCCGTCGTGCTCGCGGGCGATGACGGCCTCCTTGGTGGCGTACATGCAGCAGACCGAGGAGCAGTAATCGTGGCCGCAGGAGCTGTCGCGGCTCCCCACGCACTGGATGAAGGCGATCTTCTTCGGGTGTTTGCCGTCGGAGATCCGCTGGACCGTCCCGGCGTACGGGCCGCTGGCGCTGAGGATCCGTTCGAATTCCAGGCTGGTCACGACGTTGGCGTATTGCCCGTAGCCGAGTTCCGGCCGGACGTTGCCGTCCACGGTCTTGAAGCCCGGAGTTAGCAGCACGGCGCCGACTTTCAGGTCGACCACCTCGTCGCGGTCGTCATGGTTGATCGCGCCGGCGAGGCAGACATAGGCGCACTGGTTGCATTCCGAGCAGATGCCGCATTCCAGGCATCGCTTGGCCGCCTCGATCACGTCCTCTTCGCTGAGTGCGGCCTCCACCTCGTCGAAATCGCGTTTGCGCTCGGCCGCAGGGCGCTTGGGAGGCTCGGGGCGCTTCGCCTGGGATCTTTCCTCGATGAGCTGCTCTTTTTCTTCCTGGGCCAGCGTCGCTTCCGCGAGTCTGTCGATGATGTCCACCACCGGAGGCCAGGCCTGCGCCGGTTCCGCCTGCAGGAAGGCGTGGATGCCGCGCGCGGCTTTGTGGCCCGCATCGATGGCGTCCACCACGAACGTGGTGCCGGTGACGGCATCGCCGCCGGCGAAGATTCCGGGAACGCTGGTGGCCAGCGAATTCCTGTCCACCACGATGCGGCCGCGGGCCGTTTCCACCTTGTCCTTCAGCAGGGCGAGATCCGGTCTCTGGCTGATGGCGTAAATGACGATGTCGCAGGGGACGACGGTTTCCGTCCCCGGCTTGACGTCCATATCGGGCTTCCCGTCGACGAAGCCGCGAAAATCCACTTCGACCGTGCGCACGCCGGTCACTTTCCCGTTCTCGTCGGTGACTTCCAGGAAGTTCCGGCCCGGCATGACATCGATGCCTTCTTCGCGGGAATCGCGGATTTCCCAGTCGTGCGCCAGCATCTTGCCTTCGCCTTCGAGGCACGTCATCCCCACCCAACTGGCGCCCAGGCGCATCGCCGACATCGCCGCGTCCACGGCGACGTTGCCGCCGCCGAGAACCAGCACGCGCTTGCCCTTCACGTAATCCGGCCGCCTGGCAGGATCGCTGAGGCTGACTTCGCGCAGGAAGTCGGTGGCCACCTGGACGTCCTTCAGGCCGTTGCCCGGGATCGGGGTCTTGAGGCCCACATGAGCGCCCGTAGCGACAAAGACGGCGTTGTATTCGCCCAGCAGGGCGTTCACGTCATCGACGCGCTGGTTCAGCCGTAACTGGACTCCCCTGGCGACGATCTCGTCGATTTCGCGCTGGACCAGATCGTAGGGCATGCGGTATTCGGGGATGCCGACGCGCATCATGCCGCCGGCGGCCGGCAGCGCCTCAAATACGGTCACTTCATAGTTCTTGTTGATCAGATCGCCCGCCGCCGTCATGCCGGCAGGGCCCGAGCCGATGATGGCAACCTTCTTGCCGAGTCCGCTGGTGTCCGGCTTGACCTGGACGCCGGCCGCATACGCCTTCTGAACCTCTTCCGGATGCGCGAACGCCCAGTCGGTCACGAAACGCTTCAAATGCATGATGTTGACGGCTTCGTGTCCGCCGTTTTCCCCGCGGGTGCAGGCTTCCTCGCATCGATGGTTGCAGACGCGGCCGCAGACTGAGGGGAAGGGATTGTCTTCCTTGATGGTGCGATAGGCGTCCGCGTACCGCCTTTCGCGAATCAGGGCCACGTAGCCCATCGCGCGCTGCTCGATCGGGCAGGCATTGCGGCAGGGGGCTTCGCCGCGCTTCTCGATGGCGAAAGCATTCGGTATTGCCTGGGGATATCTCTTATAGATGGCTTTGCGGGTATTGAGCTGGGCGTTGAACTCGTCGGGCCGCGTAATGGGACAGGCCCTGGCGCAGTCACCGCAGCCTGTGCATTTGGCGAGGTCCACGAACCGGGCGCGTTTGCGGATGCGAACGGTAAAGTTGCCCGGCTCGCCCGAAATGCTTTCCACGTCCGTGGCCGTCAACACGTTGATATTCAGGTTGCACCCCGCCTCCACCAGTTTCGGAGAGACGATGCACATGGCGCAATCGTTGGTGGGGAAGGTCTTGTCCAGCTGCGCCATCACTCCGCCGATGGCGGGTGAAGTTTCCACCATATAGACGTAATAACCGGACTCCGCCAGGTCCAGGGAGGATTGAATCCCGGCGATCCCGCCGCCAACAACCATTACGGCCCCAACTTTGTCAGCCATGCTATCCCTCTCAGTTTTTCAGTTCCCAGTTCCCAGTTTCCAGTTAACGGCCAGTTTTTTCCGAACTGGGAACCGGGAACTGGAAACTGGGAACTCCCCTACATCAAACCCTTCGAACTCAACATCGGAATGGGATCCTTGAAATGCCGCTTAAACCACTTGCCGGCATCCTTATGGCCCATCGCCAGCCCCATCAGTTCCGAGAAGAACAGGACGGGAAGATCGAATTTCTTGCCCAGGTCCGCTTCCACGGCCTCCTGGCGCGTGTCCAGGTTCATCTGGCACATCGAGCAGCCCACGACGATGCAGTCGGCCCCGGTTTCCTTCGCGTGGACCAGGATCTTTCCGATCAGCTTCTTGAAGAGGTCCATGCGGGTGACCATCAGGCTGGCGCCGCAGCAGTCGGTCTTGTAGGACCACTGGATCACCTCGGCCCCCAGCTGCCTGACGAGCCGGTCCATGTGCATGGGATTCTCGTAATCCTTGATCCCCGTGAGCTTCGGCGGGCGGACGGGAAGGCACCCGTAGTAGCAGACCGCCTTCAAACCGTCGAGCGGTCTCACCATCCGCTTTTTCACCTCTTCCATGACCGCCTTGTCGGACAGGTAGTCCAGGGCGAAGCGGATGGCCACGTCGCCCTTGTAGGGGAAGTCGACCTTCTTGCCGTGCTCCTTGACTTCGTATTCGGCCGCCTTGAACCGGCTGTAGCAGCTCGCGCAGGGAACCAACAGGTCCCTGTCGCTCTTTTCGGCGATCGCGAGGTTGCGCGCCGACATCTGGACGGCGAGATTCTCGTCCAGGCAGTGCGCCGAGGTGGAGCCGCAGCAGGTCCAGTCTTCGAGCTCATGAAGCTTCGTCCCGAGGCAATCCATGACTCCCCGGATGGATTCGTCGAACTCCCGGGATGTGCCGTGAAGGGAGCAGCCGGGAAAATAAGAGAAGTCTTTCATCGGGCGTCCCCCTTTTTCAGCGTATTGAACAGGTTCCTGAACTGCTTCCCGCCTTTGAATGTCGGGAACAGGCCGATTTTTCCTCTGAGAAACATCTTCATCGTCCACCCCATCATCCCGCCCAGTCCTCCGGTCTGCATCACATAGAGACCCATGCCCGGCTCGTAGGTCCGGCCCGTATATTTCGTAAGCCCCAGGAAGATCCTGTGGAACAGGGAGATCTTTCTGTCCCCGGGAACGGCATTGGACCGGTTCGAGATGCTCCGCAGCGTGTCCATTACCTTCGCGATATCGATGCTGTTGGGGCACCGGACGCTGCACGTGTGGCAGGAGGCGCAGAGCCAGATGCTGTTGGCAGCCAGGACCTTGTCCCGGTGCCCATACTGGATATGGCGAAACAGCTGGTTGGGCAGGATGTCCATGGCAAAGTTCAGGGGACATCCGGCCGCGCATTTCTGGCATTGAAAACAGTTCTGAATTTTTTCACCGCTGATCCGGAAGATCTCGGATTGCAGGGATGTGTCTTTATTGGGTGCCTGCCCGCTTTGGTCCATTCTTCTACTCCAATTCTTGGCCGGGAGGATTTTTCAGGGATAGTGCGCAAAAGGCATTGGCTAGTGCGGAATACCTACGATCTCCACCAATCCCGTCTTCGAACGCTGCACTAAAACTCGGTATTACTATGGCCCCAGAATCCACTCAACTGCACAACGAAAACCGTTATTAATACCACAGTAATTGTCGTATGGAAAGCGCAGATTGGCAAGCCCTTTGTGGGTCGATACGGAGCGGTTTCCCGCGCTCGGTCTTGACACGAATGGGGGCGTGTGATCGGCCCCCGCGGACCGGGACACCCGCTGTCAATCCGGGCACGGCAAGAAAGCACCGGTCATGCGGCCAATCCCGCCCAACCGTGGACGCCCATGCGTGGACACCCACCGGCCCGTAAACCGTGGACACCCACCGATCCGGAAGCCGTGGCGAAATCGTGGACACCCACCGAATCGATTCGATGTGCCGAGGAGTGGGTGCCCAGGGTTGCTCCCCGGCGGGGTTCCCGCAAATCGCTTGTCCAGAAGTATTAAAGAGTGGGTGTCCACGATCGTCCCACGATCGTCCACGATCGGCTCCACGATCGGAGGGAGAGGGAGGGGCGTCCGGACGGGCAGGCAAATAGGACTTGAACGGCGGCGTCCAGGGCGTATTGTTTAGTCCGCATTATCCGGAGGATTCATCCGCCGCGGTGGAATTAGCCTGCAAGCCAGCTATTCGCCTTGCCGGGAACCTCACGAACCATGTGGATCGAATCCATTTCGAATTGAGGATGCATGAAGAGAGAAGACATTCGGAACATCGCCATCATCGCCCACGTCGATCACGGCAAGACCACGCTCGTGGACGCCATGCTCAAACAGAGCGGCACGTTCCGGGATAACGAGCGGGTGACGGAACGGGTCATGGACAGCCTGGACCTCGAGCGCGAGCGCGGCATCACGATCATGGCCAAAAATACCGCCATCCGGTACAAATCCGTAAAGATCAACATCGTGGACACCCCGGGCCACTCCGATTTCGGGGGCGAGGTCGAGCGCGTTCTGAAAATGGTCGACGGGGTCATGCTCCTGGTGGACGCGTCCGAAGGCCCGCTGCCGCAGACGCGGTTCGTGCTCCGGAAGGCCCTGGAGCAGAAGCTTCCCGCCATCGTCGTGGTCAACAAGATCGACCGGTCGGACGCCCGGCCGCAGGAAGTCGTCAACGAGATCTACGACCTCTTCATCGACCTGGACGCGGGCGACGACCTCATCAATTTCCCGATCCTCTATGCGGCCAGCAAACTGGGAATCGCCAAAAAGGAGCTCGGCGACGACTCCGAGGACCTGCGCCCGCTTTTCGAGCAGATTCTCGAGACCATCCCGGCGCCCGAGCCGATCCTGCAGGACAAACCTCAGGTCCTGGTCACGACGCTGGACTACAACGACTACGTGGGCCGCATTGCGATCGGGCGTATTTTTTCCGGCAGGGTGGAGGTCGGACAGGACGTTTCCGTCTGCAAACTCGGCGGCACGATCGAAAGAACCCGTATCACCAAGCTCTTTACCTTCGAGGGACTGAAGCAGCAGCCGGTCACGGAGGCCGGCGCCGGCGAGATCATCGCGCTGGCCGGCATCGAGGGCATCTATATCGGCGAGACCATCGCCGACGCCGAGGACCCGATCCCGCTGCCGAAGATCCAGGTCGACGAGCCGACCCTGTCGATGATTTTCCATCCCAACACCTCGCCGCTGTCCGGGCGGGACGGGAAATACGTGACGTCGAGGCACCTCAGGGCCCGCCTGGAGAAAGAGGCCCTCGCCAACGTGGCCATCCGAGTGGAGGAAACCGGCGAGATGGACAGTTTCAAGGTCTCCGGCCGCGGGGAGCTCCAGCTGGCGATCCTGATCGAGATGATGCGCCGCGAAGATTACGAGATGCAGGTCTCCAAGCCCCAGGTGATCACCCGCAGCATCGACGGCGCCCCGATGGAACCGATCGAGCAGGTCGTCATCGATTGTCCCGAAAACTTCATCGGCGTCGTCACGGAAGCCCTCGGCCGGCGCAAGGGGAAACTGGCCCGGATCGTCGATCACGGCGCCGGGCGCGTCCGGATGGATTTCGAGGTCCCGTCGCGCGGCCTGATCGGTTTCCGCTCGGAATTTCTGACCGACACCAAGGGAACGGGCCTGTTCAATTCGATGTTCCTGCGCTGGGGGCCATGGATGGGGGAGATTTCGAACCGGCTGACCGGGGCGATGGTCGCCGACCGGGCAGGACGAGTGACCGGTTACGCGCTGTACAACCTGCAGGAGCGCGGCGAACTGTTCGTGCGCCCGGGGACCGAGGTCTACGAAGGCATGATTATCGGCGAAAACGCGCGAACCGTCGACCTGAACGTGAACGTCACCAAGGAAAAGAAGCTCACCAACATGCGGGCGTCGACCGCCGACGAGGCGATCCGCCTCGTGCCCTTCCGCGACCTGTCGCTCGAGCAGGCCCTCGAATTCATCAACGAAGACGAGCTCGTCGAAGTGACGCCCAAGTCCATCCGCCTGCGCAAGCGCGCCCTCTCGGTCCACCAGCGCTAAAAAAGCGGCCACGGATTTCACGGATTTCACGGAAAAGGAAATATGATATTTGTGAAATCCCCGGAATCCGCGGCGAAGTGAAAATGTGCTTCCCTATGGAACCAGGATCCGAAATCCGAGATCGGGAATCCGGAATCCGGAATCCGCACGCCTACGCGCGCAGCCGCACGACGAGCACCGAGCATGCGGCGCGGCGCACGACGGCTTCGGCGACGCTGCCGAGGGCCAGGCGGCTCAGGCCCTTCTTGCCGTGCGTCCCGACCACGATCAGGTCCGCGGGCAGATCGTCGGCCGCATCGAGGATCGCCGTGTCGGGCGCCTCGCGGACCAGGATGCCGCTCTTTGCCGAGACCTCGCGGACCACGTCGTCCAGGCGCTTCTGCAGTACCTTCTCCATTTCGCCGCAGATGTCCGCCGGAAGCAGGCTGGGCATGGACGACGCGTCCGGCGCGAGCGAGAAGCGGAGGACGTCGAACGCGTGGATGATATACAGGTCCTTGCCGCGCCGCTCTGCCGCCGCCGCCGCCGCCTCGACCGCCGGGGTTGCGGGATCGGAGAAGTCCGTGGCCGCCAGCACGCATCCTTCCCTCGACGGGCGCGCCACGAGCACCGGGCAGCGCGCATACCGCACCGTGCGCTCGGCGAGCCCGCTCACGCCGCGCTCCTGCGAACCGTGCCCGACGACGATCAGGGCGGACCCGGCCCGCTCCGCCGCCTCCACGATCGCCGAGTATTCGGCGCCGTGCTCGATGAGGACTTCACAGTCCTCGCTCTCCGGGCTGATGAACGCGCCGACGCGCGCGATCAGCTGTTTCCTGGCTTCGGCCTCGAACTCCGCCGACTTGAAGGCGGTGTCGAGCATCAGGTGCGGGAACAGCGGCCGGACCGACACCAGGTCCGGCAGCACGTGACAGACGTACAATTTGACGCCGTTGTGCTTCGCGATGTCCGCGGCCTGGCGGATGACTTCGGTTGCGCTCGCGTCGAGCCGCACCGCGGCAAAGATTGGACCGTTGATCTGGAACATATCGGGACTCCTCTCCATGACGTCTGTTTCAGGTTAGCGACATCCCGTCACACCACGACGGGCCGTGGACCCGATGCCGGGACGGGCGCCGCAGGCGCACTTCATGCGCCCGCGGCGTCCGCCTCGACGTCGACATCCGCGAAATCCCTCTGCCGCACGGAATCTTCGTGAAAACACCGGACTACGGCCGCGCACACGATGTCGAAGACCCTCGGCTCGACGACGACGCGGTGCTGTGCGTCCGAGAGCACGATCAGGTCCGCCCGGGGATTCTGCCGCGCCACCATCACCCCGTGCTCGACGTCGACGACGCTGTCCTTGTCGCCGAAGACGTAGGTGACGGGCACCACCGTCTTCCGGGCGATCCAGCGGGTCACGAGCTGGAACGGCACCAGCGTCGATCCACCGACGATGGACGCCCGCTCGAAGTGCGGCGCGCGGACTCGCTCTCCGTCGCGCACGAGCGTCGGCGCCTCGCCGATGCTCACCGTGGCGGTGCTCATGAGCCCCGCCGCGGCCGCGGCGCCGAGCAGCGAGCCGGCGGCCAGGGTCCAAGCCCGGCGCTTCCGCAGGCCCTCCCGCTTGCGTTTGCGGCATATCCAGGCCAATACGGCGATGGCGCCGAGCGGCAGCGCCAGGTAGTAAGCCCCGGCCACGCCGTAGCTCAGCCACCGCGTCGACCGGCTTCTCGCCCTCAGATACGGGCTGAGCAGGATGATGCCGGCAACCTTGCTGGGATGCCGCGCAGCGATCGTCAGGACCACGTTCGCCCCCGTGGAGTAGCCGACCAGCGCAACCGGCTGCTCTTTCTCCTTCCAATAGCGGAGAAACACGTCCTCCGCCTCGCGCCAGTAGTGCCAGGCGCGGCTCCGGTAGAAGCGGCGCTCGTCGCCCGAATGCCGCGGCAGGCCGTGCATGAGGACCGTCGCGCCCAACCGTTCGTGGACGGCGCTCCCCAGCTCGCGGATGACCTCGGGGCTGCTGGCGAACCCCGAGAACATCAGGACCCGCGG